>NZ_JAHDIW010000028.1:0-29915 GCF_018531165.1 Geobacter grbiciae
CTGCTGCTGTTTCATGTTTACCTCCCTCTCGGTAGTTTACCAAGCGGGAGTGTCCATCGTCATCAGGATACCTCAGGTCTTGGCGATAATTCCCCGTGCAACGAGCGTTTTCCCGAGTCCAACTTCATCGGCGACCAGAAAACGGGAAGTCGAGTCATCACCATAGAGCCGCTTGAAGACGTACGTCACGGTCTTCCTCTGGAAGTCTTTCAGACCGGCCAAAGCGGGCGCCGATGAAAAGCGGTTGCTATACATCACGCCCCCCAATGGCAGATTCAAAAACCGTCCAGAGGTTTAAAAAATCCTTGGGAATAATGGCATTCTGGCTCCCCTGGGACAGATCACGAACCAACCCCGAGATCTCCGATAGCCTCTCCGGGTGTCGGCTGAACGTGCGTGTCAGTTCTTCCAGTAGCGGGACATCCTCACCGTTGGCCAGCCGGGCCAACCATTTGGCGAACCCGGAGCCATTGCCGGGATCAAGTCCGGATACCGAATCATCACCCAGCAAGAGCAGGAGGTAACGAATGAATCCATCCTTATTGCTGATCACGGTTTGCAGGATGGCGGCATTGCGTCCCTCCGGAACGCCTGTAACGGGAAGATTCAGTACAAATCTGGCCGTAACATCAGGATGGTTGGTCTTAAGTTCAAATGCTATAAGGCCCGTCACAGAAGAGGCGGAAAACTCTCCGAGCCTGATCCCACCATGATCATCGCTGTCCAAAATGCTCACCGCGAAATCTCGCGTGACGGTTATCGGCCATGCAGAAGCACTGACACCCACCTCAAGGGATGGAATTTCTCCAGTCAGTACCAAAGCCCACAGACCGTCTTTCGATCCGGGGCTACACTCGATGGACAGAGCTACTTCAGATAGCCGGGAGCGAGCCTTCTCAACAGACTTCTCAGCCTCCTGCTTAACAGCATCAATCTCTGCCTCCTTGGTCGCGTCAAAGTCGACAAGATATTCACCCAATCCGTCAGCGCCAAGAAGCTCGTCGATGCCGCCGACTTTGTTTTTCCTGCCAACCAGCCCGACCAGAATCTCGATATTCTTCGAAGCATTTAGTGCCGCGTTGGTCGCATTTGCGGACCCCATTACTACATGGGTGTAGTCGGAATAGTATCGAGTCTCAAACAGATACACCTTCGCATGAAGACCTTTTGCAAACGGTTGTTCAGCGACATCGTCTTCCTCGCCATCCTCGGTTTCCGCTGCTTCATCCAAATTGAGGCATTTGGAGAAGAGCTGAAGAGTGTCCTTCTTCAGGGCTGATAATGACTCCGGCCGTGAAATCAATGCATCAGCGACCTTGGCTTGCTTCACCAAAGCTCGCAGGACTTCGTCAGAGCAAAAAGGCGAGATGACGGCCATCCGATTCGCTGTGGGAGGCTTCCAGTCAAACCCTTTCGCTCCCGGGAGATAGAAGGTCAGCTCGTCAAAGCCGTCGGGGAGTTCCCATTGAACTCGTTGCAGGTACTCAGCGAACCTGAGCGCTTGCTCGACTCGGCCCGCGTCTGTTTGTCCTGTAGCCAGATCAGGAAGCAACTTGAAGAAATGCGTCAACGGCCTATTTGAATTGTACTTTCGTCGTGCAATCGTGCCTTCCAACTGAAGCGACAGGTCCCAGGATTGATCGGTGGTCATATTTCTCGTCAGCACCACCAAGCGATACATCGAACTGCTTTGGTCAGGGCTGACAAAACGGATTGCCCAGACTTTTGGATGAAAGACGCCTCCGCCAGGAGCCGTAACCTCTACAACCATTTCCTCCAGAAAACCAAACAAGGGGTTCGGCTTTGCAATCTGGGGCACCTGAATACGTCCTCGTTGCACATAGACGGTAATTCGTTTCGAGTACCTTCGTATGGCTTCAAGTACAGACAACGGGTCAGGGTCTATCTGACCATCCGCCGCCATTAACGCCAGGTAGACAGGAGCCTGAAGCAGTAAGGCTGGGTCCATCGAAAAGGTGGTCGCTATTGCCTCATCGAAAATCATTCCCGGCGGAGGGGTCAATGCAGAGGTATAAAGGCTCCGGGAGTTTGGATTCAGCATTGCTCCTCCCGGTTCATGCCCTGGTGTAAATCGTTCAAAAGCACCTTCACATTCGGCCACCGATAGACGAGTTTCCCAACGCCGGAGTACCCACCCCACTGCTCAAGCGCCCTCTGGTTTCTGAACCGGGAACGCGTGCCTTTGAGTTTCATTTCCCTTCTTTTGATCAAGTTGAGCGCTTCGGGGTTAGAAAGGAGGTCGTTAGGGGACTTCTGGCTATGGTCGATCCACCGTTGAACAAAGGATCTCGTTTGTGGAGTGATGGTGTGGCCGTGATCCATGGTCAACTCCCAAAGGCGGCTCACCGACCAGGTGTGAATCTCCTCTATGGGGAGGTTTGTCACCCATTCGTCAAAACTTGCCTGATGCTCGGCGACAAGTTCGTCATGGTTTCGAAGCCTGGAGAGCTGGACGTTATACGAAAGTGCCGCCCCATGCATCACTTCAGAGAAAAGCCGTGCATGGGTCAGGAGTTCTTTGTGTTGCTCGGAAAAGCTGCCGTAATCTGGATGTTCCCATGGAGCGTGGGTGTCGGCAGGCTCGCAGTGCAACGCCAAGAAAGAGAGAAGGCTGTTGGGGCAAGCGACCTGGATGAGATCCCGGATAAATTCGGCTTCCTCCCGGGACAAAGCAAAGTCCACCTTTGAAGGAAAATCTTGTGGAGGAGCGGGCAATCGTGGATGCCAACTGAGTGTGGCCATTCTCTGCTCAACGTCAATGTCGTCTCCTCGCGACTTGGCGTCTTTCTCGAGAGCCTTCAGGGCATTCCTACGACGGTAGGTTTCGTCGATGCGTCTGTGATATTCGTCCTGAGAGAATGGGGTGAGGCGTATCCCCCAGGCACTGAGACCGGCCCAGTAGACTGAGCTGGGCAATCGTTTGAGCTTCTTTCCTGCGGTTTTCCCAAATACACCAGTCTGATCATTGGAATCCATCAAAGGCTGAACTAGGTCTCTTTCCAGCTTGTCAGCATTGATCGCAAAGCTCTCCGCTGGTAGTCGTTTCTCTTCCAGGGAATGGTAAATCCATGGCACGAAAAGCATGTAGCGGAGGCGCGTCTGGATCGTGCTTGTGCCGGGGAATAACTGGTCGGCAAAGCTGTCCCGCACGGAGCCGAGTCCGAGCTCGTCACGACTTTCCTTTTCCTGGAAAAGGGAAAGGATGCGAAGTGTGCGCTCCCTCGCTTTCGAGTCATGGTCAATCCATGCAAGGACGGAAGGCATAGTTCAGTACCCCCTTCGCACTGCCACAAAGGGATCGGTGTTGGATGCATCAAACCCCATTCTCGTAACGTCCCCTCAATTTGCATCTCATGGTCGACAGAGCACCGCGTTCAAAGAACGGCAAGTCGATGGTATCGCATACCGAGCTGCAATACTGCTCGGCAAAGAGTTGCAGGTGAGCAGCGTCACGGGCCACGTCCGGATCGGAGGGCAGGTACTGGAGAAGCGCATCGCTGATAAGCAACACAAACTTGCTTCTCGCCCGGGTGAGCGTCACATTGAATCGTCTCGGGCTCAGGATGAATTCGTCTTCGGAAGCGACAAAATCCCGGTCGGCTACCACATAACTGGAAAGGATCAGGTCACGCTCCTGGCCCTGAAACCGGTCTACGGTGTCAACAAATGGGGGTGGGTCCATCGTCATACCAGCCGCGTCCACGAGCAGATTTCTGATAGATGCCATCTGGGCTCGGTGGGGTGTTACGATGCCGATTTTCTGCGTCCAAAACTCCTGTGGGCTTACTCCGGGTTGCTGTCTATCGACCAATTTCTTGTACAAAAGGGTCATAGCGGAAACGATCTGCGCCTCGAAAGGATTCGATAACGTATAGGTGTTGGCGGAGTAGCTTATCACCACCACAGGGCAGGCAGGATCAAGAATGCGGAGTAACTGGTCGGACCATGGCAACTGCTCAGGCCAGTCGGCAGGCTTGGTGTCGATGTTGATTGTGAGATCCAGCTTTCTCTCAGGGAAGAACGCCTCGTATTCGTTCTTATAAAACCGCTTACATGGCCAAGCGGAAATTTCCACGTTGGTCCGGTAATTGTGTTTAAGCTGCACCGGGGTGATGCCGTGCGTCTCCTTCATGTAAGAAAAAATGCAGTCGAACAGCCCCTGTACGCTGTCCTTCATCTGGAAGCCGTAGATCGGACCAAGCTGCCGGTCGTCACCCGCAAGGACAACATGTCCATCAGACTTCAAAAGCAGAAAGTAGGCCGCAGCTGCAGCAACTTGCACCTGTGATGCCTCATCGATCACCAACAGGTCAAACCATTCGGCGGTCGGCTCGCTATTCTGGTGGTCTTTTTCGGCCAGACGCCCAAGTTGTTGCCAGGTTCCACCAACGATGATGATCCCAGGATCGTTGCCCTTCAGAGCATTCACAAAGCCCTGTGCCCTTGTGGAGGTCCTCGGCATATCTTCGATCTGATCACTCAAGGGAGGTGCAGATGTATCGCTCCTCACTCTTGTGACACGAACCGGGCATGTTAGCGCGCCGATCATGGCCGTCCGCCTGTTGAGCAGCTCCAGTATTTCGTTGAGGACGTTATCGATAGCATTGTAGTTGCTAGACCCGATACCGATACGCAGCGGAATTCTCGCTTCGGCATAATGCTCAATCCACCCAAGAATAGTCCCGGCCAAAACCGTGGTCTTTCCAGTTCCCGGCGGCCCCCAAAGCAAAGAAATCCTGTTTCCGAATGCATCGTGGAAAAGGGATTCCTGCTTTACGTTAAAGGCATCCTTCAGATATGGTGTTACCTTCGCATACAACTCGTTGGTGTCAGCGAATGTTTTTCCTGCCGCCAGCGAGCCGGGGGTATACATCAGGCTATGGGCTGGTTCAGTCATTTTTGTCGGTCTCGTAGCCATTGCCTTACCTCCGCTTACTGACACGTTTGATTGGTGCGGCTTTGCCGCCGACAGCTCTCAATGCCTTTTCTATCCTGTCGCTTGAGAAATCCCGATACATTGGATCGAGGACAAGCGGTGAGTCCAGCGCCACGAGTCCTTGGTCGACGGCAAACTGAAAGAGCCCCTGGTGTCCTGGCTTAAGGACTACATAGGGATTGTCCTGCATGGCCTCCAACCGAATGACCTCCACCTGAAGCAATGCCCCGATCGACTTGTTGGTCATCCATCGCTCGGTAAGGCCGTGTTCGCCAAGCAGTTCTTCGGCATCCTGGAAGCCCAGTCCAAGTCGGCGACGCCAAGGTTCGTCGAGATCCAGGTATTCATTCTCGTTGGATAGGGCAACGGTAAATTCACCTTCCTTGATTCGGGAGTCCCGGCTGGTCGTAGAAAAATCGAATACATAGAGTGTGTCGTGTTGGTACTGCGGGTTCGCGAACTTGATCTCATCGATGATCGGATCGGACTCTGCTTGAGGCTTCAAAGTTAGCCCGCGAATTGAGAAAAACCTCGCCTCCCGTTCATCGACAGGCAGTGAGCGAGTATTCCGGTTCTCCATTTCCTGGCACGCAACATTGAGCTTCTCAAAAGCGATCAGGCTTCTTGCCGCCTCTGGCACGCTTGCCTGAGAGGACCTTGCGGCAGAGAAACCGCTCTTTTTCAGTACCAACCTGTCCTTGTAGTTCTCACGCAGTCTCCGGACGATGTGCTGCAAAGCTTGCAGGTGAACCTTTGTGGCCCGCTTGATGCCATCGTAGAGTTCGTCCCGGGAGTAGCGCCTCCACTTGGACGGGTCCGTAGGATGAAGTTTGTCGAAATGGCGGACGAAGATTTTGTCCTGCCAAAGCTCATAGGCTCGCTCGAAAGGTATCTGATCGCTCATTGGGGTAGCGAATCCAAATGGCAAATCGAACTTATACGGGGTGCCATCCTCCCTGACATTTGGGAAGAAACTGTTCGCTGCATCAAAAAGGGAATAATCGTGGGTAACCGGTAGTCCAACGAGCATTCGAAGGACTTCCTTGACGATTGTCCCAGGCTGGGACTTGAAAGCATCCGGATCAGGTAACAGGCTGTCCGGTGGGAAGAATCGGGTAAGCACCTCGATCAGTTCGATTACGTCAGGGTTCTGCATATGACGCTCGAACATGCGCTTGAGCTGACGCACCTCCAGCATGTCCCAGAAGAAGATATGTGAAGAGAGACGGTCTCGAGCGGGTAGACCTGTGTTGACGGTCGACACCTCCTCCAACCACTCAGAAACCACAGTCGCAAATTCCTTCAGCCTTTCGCGTTCTGTTTCCGGGTTCATCGCATCGACGCGGTCGACGATGAAAATCTTTTCGTCCGTTACCGGAGGATCGCCAAGGTTTCGGCCGTGTGGGAAATAGAGCCGCGCCGCGCCCAAGGCAAACGAGATGCCAGAGCCCGGGTCGAAATGAATCGTGATAAAGATGCTTTGGTCAGTCCAGGCAGGAATCATCGCACTGTGCCGCCCTTCGACCGGTAAGGGTGCCCCCTCGGTCAAGGAACGGGCACGAGTTGCCAGCGCTGGCCCATCCGCCCGCAACTGGTGGCTGGAGTCGATAACGGATTGCCACCGATGATCGGCGGTAGTCACGGCCTCGGTTAGTTCCGCCGTAGTGGTGATGCCGTTTGAACGGAGCAATTCAGCCTGCCCCTGATTGAGCCAGGCCAGCCGGGAGAGGTGATCACATGCGGATGCTTCCTCTCGGCAGTAGCGAACGTAGTCGCAAAGCTGGCACTTGGGACCAACATGCCAACTGACATCCTCCATACCGGTCTGCAGAACCCGGAGAAGACGATCCTCGAAAAACTGCTTCACGTGAACTTCATAGACTTCATACGGTACCCGAATCAACGTCTCGCTGAGGGCCTCGGAAACGGGATCTGATGCTCCCTTGGCCTGATAGAGCTGGACCAGGTTCCGGAACGCATTGATGTCGTGGCTGCCGGGCCAGATGGTGCCTTCCGCCGAAACAGCATATCTACCGCTCAGCCCTTCTTGCTCAATGGCTGTGGCCAATGCCAGAGCGTAGTAGGTCACCTCTGTGAAATGCCTTAGAGATGGCTCAGCAGCCATCTTCACATCGATAATATGGATTTCATATTCAGGCACAGTCCCATTACCGATCAGCGGTGCACCAGTACCACCTGGACGAATCCAAAGGATGTCCGGGCGAACTCTTACCGGATCAAGACCGTAATCATCGTATGCCTTTTGAAGGCCGGGAGTAATGTTCGTGGGTACCGTGAATTCCGCCTCGATTATTGCCTGCGGTGGTGTCTGTTGCCGTAGGAGGTCAAAGAGGTTCTGGATCTTCTTAAAGGGCTTGCGTCCCAGAAGATCATCGACCTTATCCTCGAGAAGGAACACTACTTTCCCCCCATCTGAGGTGTCGATCAGATCCTGATATTTGTCGGCCTCCCAACGCCGTCCGGCTGCTTTGATGAGCTCAATACCGGGGCGCTTGTAGGTTTCGGCCGAGACGCCAAGTGAGTCCCTTTCAGTATCACTGGCCAGACGAAACCGAAGAAACCGGTCGCAATCGAATTTGAATGTAAGGGCAAGAGTTCCTTTATCGAGTTTCGCCATCACTACTCTCCTGGGGGTGGTATGTTCTTCAATGCATCCGACATCAGTCGCGTGCTGGCACCTTCCTCGCCTAAGAAACTTCCGCTGACGACCAATGCCCGAGCCAAATTGGTGAAATCGGGTATCTTGAAGCCGATCCGTTTGTGTGTTGACAAAGATTGAAAATAGGAACTCGCCTCCAAGATGGCGTCATTGATGGCTGTTTCGCTAATGACCGAAACACCCCCTTTGATGACACCTTTCTTTTTACGGCAAACTAGCACCGCATCCCATTTGATGGTCCCATCGTAAGTATGAAGGCCTCCTTGGCCTTCGCCGCGCATGGGCAGAACCTTGGTTACCGAGAGCCCAGAATGAAGCAGAGCAGTGCCAAGAGCATCCCATGCCGATGCGAGTTTATGGTGGTATGTGAACACGCAGATCCCGTCCGGCTTGAGCACGCGGTTGCATTCCATGAAAATCTGCTGAAGCCGTTCCTGGTACTCCTTAATCGCCTCGTCGGACCGTCGCGTGATGGCAAGGTTCTGAAGGATCGGAGCCGAAGTGATGTTATCGTCGTATGGAGGTAGTGCAATTCCCAAAGCCTGATGCCAGGCCAGATAGAAGTCTGAGAGTTCTGAATAGCTCAGATTGTCGAAATAAGGCGGATCAGTTAATACGAGATCCACAGACCCGTCCCGGAGCAAATGTAGCTCTTCGGAAGACTGCGTTTCAATCGCCGCCGTGGCGCAGCCGTTTAATACATCATCGACAGAGCCAAGGCAGGCCTGTTCGCGCTCAAAGTCATCTTCATATGCGATTCTGGTGCCTTCCGGATGCAGTTCTTCGGGCGCTTTGGCGAAGGCAATCGCCTTCGATATTTTCCGGACCGTATTAATGAACGTTCCCCGCCCGACGCCATCTTGCCAAGGGTTCAGTTCGACCGGACGGGTAATGTGCCGGTAAGAGTGAATGGAAAACATCGGGCTGGCTCTGCGATAACCAAACGCATAGGCCGTGTACATGCAATTGGTGGTTAGATGCTCACTGAAAGCCAGCTCCAGGCAGCGTCGCGCCTCATCGTTTTCCACTCGATTGACGGCCGAACCTAGAAGGTGCAAGTGGAGCTTCTGCCGGTCGTTAAAAAAATCTGCGTAATGCCGAATTCCGTGGATCAGCGGTCGACCATCCGAGCGCCCCTCGCGGGGAATGCTTCTCGTCGGCACAAGCAAGCCGTTCCCGATCATCCGCAGCTTCCGCGTGGCTCGGTCATGCAAAGCCTGGTCCGCCTCTTCGGCACGCTTGAAATGCCTTGTGCAGTTCTTGCCCGCTCCGACCAGATACTCTTGGGCAAAGAGCTTCCAATGGGGGCGTTCGGCACTATCAAGGTCATCCGCAGCGATCTTTTGAGTGTGCTTGCAGGTCGGGCAGGTCATGATCCCCTTACCGTGCGTGCCCGCGCTGATTATGGTACGCTTGCCGCAAGAGCAGTGCAGCACCTTACGCTCAATCGGCAATTCGTGGACCGCATGGCAATCCTTACAGAACACCCACTGCAAGCCCTTCTCTTTAGAGTAGGCCAGTTGGAAATGTGGATGGAGCTCTACGTCGCTCTGGCAATTTGAGCACTGCTTCACCTGTACCCAAAAATGGTGGAGAACATCCCGTTCGACGCCGTCCACCATGGTCCGATGCAAGGGCGTAATGAGGCGAGCAACCTCATTGCAGACCTGATCGATTTCAGGGTAGTGATCTTCCATTCGGGAGGCGGCCAGTTCAAAACGGGTAATAAACGTCGCGACCGGGTCGATATCAAAACCAATCACCCGGGCGTTGCAGCGCATGGATTCCACTAGGCTTGTCCCGCCACCTATGAACGGGTCGAGAACTACAGCGCCATGAACGGAGGTCCGGCCGAGATAGGTATCCCAAAAGACATCTGACTTTTCAGGGGGAAGCGTCAACGCGGTTAGAATCGAACGAAACTGAGAGCCCACCCGGCGGGCAAACCAGCGGTGGACCCGATACAAAGGATTCGAGCTCTGTCCTTCACGCAGGGCAAGCTCGGCGATTTGGGCAATGGGAATATCACCCGCCTCCAGCAGAGTCCGAGCAGGCCAACCGTCAAAGGCGTCGCCTCTGCGGTTTTCAATGATCTGCTTTGCCTGACCTGTTTTAAACATGGGACTCCTGTCTCGTCTTGTCCGTTGCGCCGCCAGCCTTCACCCACTCATCGACTTCGTCCTTCTTAAACTTCCATAGACGCCCCATTCGGTGAGCAGGCATGCTGAATCGTTCAATCCAACGATATACAGTGTCACTACTGACACCAAGGTATTTGCATATTTCATCTACTGATAGCCAACGATCTTCAGTCTCAACCATGTCAATCCCTCATGGATAGTACATCCCCGTCAATCAAGGGCGTGAAGACAAATAACTGGACACACTTCACCCAGATTAATATCTTTAAATACGCTAAGTTAGACAAACTGTCAACCGCTTTTAGCCGCATATGTCGGCATTAAACCGCTTATGAAAGGATTAGGCCGAAGCTTATTGAAAATTCAGTGAATGCACACCAACCAGAATACTGCCTAGTTTATATGGACACAAACTATATTCAGCCCTTCTATGTTGCACTCTGTCGAAACAGGACAGTGTGGTGCAACATATTGAAATATTTACATTACGATGCGAATTTAGATTGACAATTCATTTCAGGCTGGTCAAACTTAACCTGAAATACTGAGGAGCTTTGACCGTCGAGAAAGGAGGGAGGATATGATGGCGAGAAAATTTCACGCAATCGTGATATCGGCAGCTGGAACCGTCCTTCCGTGCCTTCTCGCGGGGGCGTTGGTTGGGTGCTTCTTTACATCATCCTTCTGGTACTGGACATTAGGAATAGCGGCGTTAGCTCTCGTTTACATTATTCTTGACCGAGTTCCTCTGAGACTGTACATCGGCGCATTGAACGGCTTTTCCTTGTGGCCACTTCTCAAGTATGGGTATGCAGCCCCAGAACTGCGGCCTACAATGTCAGCTGCGGAATATGAATGGTACATGAACTGGATAATCTACAGCACCCCTTTTCGCCTTTTCCGTGATCGCCGAAGGAAGAAAGACTCTTCAAATTTTCATCACTGGTGAAGGCGAGCATACTCCCATGCCCCGCTCAATTTCAGGAGCTTGTCTCGGTTAATTTCGATGCAGCCATGATAGGGTGCAACAACAGCATAGGGATCGGATTCATAGAAATGCACATTTGAGCCTTCTGATTGCTCAAGATGTTCAAGAGCCTCGAAGGGTATTGGAATTTGAACCCCTGAAACATTAAGAGCAATCCCATATTCCTCCAGACCAAATTCCACATTTTCCATCGGTCCTGCCGGCACATATCCATTTCCCATAATTGCGATTATCCCATCAGAAACGAAGAGTATCTTTTCTATCACACTACCTCCTTGTCCCTCTTGGCTGAGGCCCGCCGCCTCTGGGAAGCGGTGAATTTTTACTTTGGTGCTGGAGAATTTTACTTGTTCTTTGCATTTGCTGCTGCACACTTCGAGATTGCTGTTCCGCTGCTCGTGTTATATCGCGCTCTGCCGCACTTGCAGCAGCGCTTGTCGCCTCCTCTCGTTTAGTCACAGCAGCTTTGTAAGGGCCCACCGTTTTTGCGACATCACCTACAATACCAGCTGTTTCGTGTAATGCCCCCTGTCCAACCGCAATCGTAGTTGCAGCCGTACCCGCATTGATGGAACGCCCATCGGTAAACTCCTGAGAAGCAGCACTGCCTGCCAGATTCTGTCTGGATTCGACCCTCGTTCCAACAACCTGTGAACTCGAATAATCCGCCTTGACCCCGCCATCGGCATGAATACTCCCGGTGATCCCCCCGCCTGACCTGGTACTGACCACCGCCGCCCCTTGCTGCGACATCTGGACGAACTGATCCTCGGTAATCTCGCTGCGCTTGCCGGCAACCATATTCCCACTCTTATCCATCTTCCCCTGCACCTGCGAATAGTGCAGATTGCCGTCTTTGTCCTTGGCGTACATCAGCACATTGCCGTCGAGGCCGTTTGAGAATGAGCCTCCCACCACCTCCATCTTACCGGTCTTCTCGTTTTTAGCGTAATACCAGTCGCCATTGACCATCATCTGCTTACCGCCGGCCTGGATCATGTACGATCCTGACTTCCGGGACACATTCAGCGACTGGTTCTCGTAGCCGGTCTTGATGAAATCCCCGACGGTCTTGCGTAACCCCTTATCGACGGTCGATACATTCCGATCCAACCGCTCGATGTCGGTACCAGTCCTACTCTGACCGAGATCGAACTTCTGTACCCGCCCGCCCTGATCGATGCTGAATGATGCGAGATTGCCGTTACGGTCGTAATCCGCCTTGTAGTCGAACGCCTGGCCTGACAGCCTGGCGACATGGGCGGCAGCGCTCTGGAAACCGGCTCCCTTGAGCTGCTTCTGCAGATCGAGCGACTTGGCCCTGTCCCCCTTGGCGACAGTGCCCGCTTCGGTGGAGTTCACGACACCGCCGTCCATGCCGACATTGACGACGCTCTTGCCGTCGGCGGTCGTGAAGGTGATGTTCTGCCCCTCCATGGCCTTCTGCATTTCGGCAAAGCCCCGTTCGGTCAGGTGGCCGTTCTGGTACATCTCTGGATCGTTGGTGAGATGTGGCGCCACCTTGCCAACCATTTGGTCAGCCGCGGAATGGACCAGTTGATTGCGGGCGATACGTCCCGACACGTCGTTGCCGATAAGCTGTTGGTAGTTGTCGTATCCGCCGCCTGCATAGATCCCCTGTATCTTGCCGCCGGTCTCTGTCGCCACGACACGGCCAGCTTCCGTTCCTGCTGCAACCGGGCCGCCGAACTGGTTCGAGAGTCCGGAAACCTCCGAAGCCAGCTTACCCTGATTGAACAGGGAATTCATCTGCATCAGGTGCGCTGAGGAGATCCCGTAGGAGTCGGCAATCGTCCTCACGGCATCGGCATTCGCATAGTCCCCCAGAGCAGACATCTCCGAGCGAAGTGAATTGAACTCGCGCCAGTTGCCGCTGAAACCCAGTGACCTGGCACCGGCATAGGCACCCATTTCACCCTGAAGCTGACCGACACTCTTGTCCATATTGGCGGTCAGGAATCCGGCATAGTTGTCGCCATTGCCGAAGACATTGGCCAGGGCCCGGTCATTGGCAACACCCATCTGGGCGAAGGCCTGGGTATCGCCACCGTAGCTGTTGCCTACCACATCCCTGACCGCTGCCGACTTGTCCATCCCGAGACGACCATCGAAGGATTTCAGATCATAGGATGATGACAGGCCGTTCTCCCGCATGGCCCTGCCGGCACCGCCGAAACCAATTGACCTTCCAATCTCGCTGTCAGCAGATATCCGACTCGAAAACTCCATGCCGAAATCCCGGATCATGTCGCTCGAAGCCGTGGTCTTACCAGACATACCGACCAGGGACTGCGCCTGCCGTGCCTGGAAGCTATGCTCATTGCTCCAGGCCTGAGTCGGCATTGCGGTCACATTACGCTGCATGGCCGAAGCTCTGCCGGCAGGATCTTCAACCTCATGTGTAGCACGGTTGCCTGCAGACTGAACCTGACTGACCATCCCACCGGCCATCATCGCCATGGCATGACCGCCGAATCTGATCAGCATCCCGGTGATGACCGTGGCCAGCATCATGCCGCTCATCCGGAGCGTGCCGAACATCCCGAGGATCTTCACGGTCTGGTCAGGAAAGAAGTAAAGCGCATCCATGCCGAGCTTGTTCTGGCGCACCATCTCGTAGGCCTGGTTGGCGTAGTCCACGGCGAACTGATGGACGATGGCATCGGTCACCCCCCAAGCGGTCAACCAGATAAAGAATCCGGCGATGATCCCCACCGCCTTACCGATCAGCGGTGTGGGTATGAAGAGCGCCAGGAACGGCAGCAGCCCGACAGCAATGGCCGTGAGCGCCGCCTTCAGGATCGGCAGCCACTCGTTGGCCGACTTCATGGCGCCGGAGGCGTTCAGCAGGAACTGGTAGTTGGTGGCGCCGGCGGCATTGCCGCTGCGAAAAATCTCTTCCAGCCGCTGGGAGATGTAGGCCTGCTTCAAGAAGTCATCGATGCTCGCCGCCCCGAGCCCGGTCCCGCTGTTCACGTTGTTCAGGACCGTTTTGCACTGGTTGACGGCTGCAGCATCGGTCACGTCATAGCCGAGGTTGGCGCAGACCGATTCGATGTTTTTACCAAGGTTGGCCGGAGTGAGCGCCCCCTTGATGTTGGTCCAGGCGTCGGTGCAGGTGAGCGCCTGTCCCTGGGGGTTAGCGCCATCATAATAGACCGTCCAGATGGCCGGGTTGACCGCCTTGTCCAGGGAACCGACAAAGTTGGTGGTCATTTTCCGGAGTTCATCCACCGTCAGGTTGGCGTTGGGATTCATCAGGGCATAGGAGACGCAGTCCTTGACGTAGCGCCGCATGGAAGCGTCCAGGTTGCTGTCCACCGCCGACAGGGGGATGCTGGTGAGCTGGGCGAGCCCCAGGAAACCTTTTCCGCCAGCCTGGGTCTGGTAGTTCAGGGGATCACCGGCTGTGGTGACGATATCCACCAGTCCTCGCTCGACCTTGTTCAGAATACCGGCCACGGCCACCACGCCATCCGGGATACCGCCCACTGCCTGGTTCTTGTTGTAGACCGGGTCGTAGACATGGATTGTACCCTTCGGGACCACCAGTGCCAGGTAGACCATGACGCCGATCAGGGTCGGCACGATCCAGGTCATGACCGAACCGTTGGCGGTCCCCAGCGACTTGGCGAACACCGTCACGCCGCCGAAGAATAGCCCGGCGGTGATGACCACGAAATAGAGCGACTTGTAGGCATTGTCGCCGAAGATCAGCGCCAGCTTGCCGAAGGCGTTCACCACGGCGTCATGGCCTCCCCAGACATAGAACTCCATGTCCAGGGCCAGCGCCATGGTCGGGATCAGCACCAGCAGGAGTGCCAACCCCAGCCTAGATACGGTCCGAATCGACATGAACGACTCCTGCGGCGATGAGTTTACGGTTGCGCAGCCATGCGACGAACATGGCGGCAATGGGGATGATGATGAACACCGCCGTCGACACCAGGACGAAGTAGGCGGAGATGAGGAAGATCCCCTTGAAACCCTGAACCCAGTAATAGACCTTCGCGACGGCTGCAGGCGTGGTTTTAGCGTAATAGAGTTTTGCCACGGCCCAGATCACGTTGCTGTCCGAAAAGATCTTGAAGTAGAGGAAATGGAAGGCGATGAAGGCCACCACTGCCTTGACGACCGCCCCGAAGACCATGCCCCCCAGGAGATTCAGTACCATGGCCCGGGTGTACTCGCCGATGAAGCAGGTGGAGGCCTTGGCCATGAAGATCGCGTACCCCAGCGAAAAGCCGAGAGCCAGTAGGAAGGCGCTGAACTTGTCGAACAGGGTCGGTGACGGGTCGCCGAACATGGGGATGTACTGCTCGATCACCCCGATGGCGATGGGAGTGAGGAGCGCCGAGACGATACCCGAGGCAAAAGAACTCCGGAACCCCACCTCCATGAACTCCAGCCGCTGCTTGGTGGTCAGGAAGCGTGACTTGATCATGCAGCCACCCAGTTCGTTGGCGAAATTCTGATCTATATAGGAGATCGCCTCCAGGAGACCTCGCGGGTGGATCTCGTTGCTCTGGGGAACCGGCATTACATCCGGCGAGCTGTTGCTGTCCTTCGACACTGCGTCCTCCTATCCCGTAAATGACATGACCAGATTCATCACCCCACCCCCATAGGCAACGATGGCCGCCAGCAGCAGACAGATGGCAGCCAGGGTCGGATTGCGCTGTCGTACCCCGACCCAGAAAGCGGAGACCACCAGGGCGACGAAGAAGCAGCGCCCCCAGAAGCCATAGAGGATAGTGGCGAAGAGCTTCTGCCAGAAGCCGGTGTATTCGGCCTGCCCCATGTAGTACAGCGGATTGAGTTTATCGATGGGCACGCAATTCCTCTCAGAAGATCGGGTAGGCTCTCGCCAGGATGCGGCTCTTGTCCACGAAGCCGAAATACCGCGAATCGTAGCTGTCCTTGTGCTCACCCATCACGAACATGGCCCCCTTGGGGACCATACCGTTGAAGGCGAAGTGCTGCAGCGGCGCCCCCTTGAGTGAAAAGTCCTTGGCCCTGACCAGATACTCGCCGTTGCAGTAGAACTTCTTCTCCGCGTCCACGGTGAGCAGGTCTCCCTCGTTGCATCCCACAAGCTTCATCATATCCTCCGACTTCTTCATCCCGATCCTGGACGCCAGTTCCTTGTCGTGGAACAGGACATACTCCCCCCGTCCCACATGGTCAGGGTTCCGGGTTAGCCAGTAGACCCGGTGTTTGAGCGATGGTGTCAGGGTGACGCTGATTTTATAGGGAAGCAGCGTTCCTGCAATAAGAAGACAGGTGATCGCCATCCAGAGCCGCCAGTTGCGGAAATCAAGGTTTAACGGTTTCGGCATTGCGCACCACCGCGTCACCCATGATGACCACCCGGTTCTTTGGTATGGATGTGATGACCGCCTCTAGGCGGTCGAAACTCTTCCGCAGATCGTCATCGCTCAACTTGCCGGCAAGGTAGTTGTCCCGCTGCTGGGCGATGTACCCCTTGATATCGACGGCCACGACCTTCTGGGCGTACCAGCGGTCATACCCCGTGATGGTTGCCAAAGATGCTCCCAAAGATACCACCAAACAGACACCAATCAGGGCCAGTGTGCCTGGTTGCCGTTTGGGATACTCTCTGGGATATGTATTGGGATGCTCTTTGGGTACCGAAACGGCATCCTTATTCTCAAGGGGCTCGCTTGTTTCAGTGCTGGTCTCTTCACTCATTGATAGTGACTCTCTTTCCATGTTCATTTCCTGTTTCCCGGAACAGCAAGGAGCGCAGCCAGGGAAGCCGATCCGCTCTCCCTTCGGATCTGGTCGAGCAGGTATTCCAGGTTGGCATCGCCGTACGCAGCATAGTGGCCAGTGATGGTGGTGTTCTGGGGATCGCCCTCGCTCAAACCGGTATCCTCGGCCTTGAGCCCACGGGCATAGACCACGGCGGGAACCCGGTCGATCCGGTACCGGCGAAACAGCAGGGGATCGACGACCAGGCCTGCCGGCAGCATCTCGCAGTCACCGTCCTGGGGACGGCACGCCGGGTCGCGCTGCAGCACCGAAGCGATGAAACCGATGGTCGGCTGAATCTTCGTCACTCCATCCACGAATCCACGCATGACCAGGGAAACGTTCGGGTCACCAAGGCGGGCCACGGAAGCCGCATAGTTCCTGATGGTCGCAAGCGGCATTGCCGACGAGATGAAGACGTAGACCCGCTCGGAAGCGGACAGCTTTCCATTCGGCGCCTGTTTGCCCTTGTCTGCGTAGTAACCGGTGATCTTGTCCCCAAATACTTCTGATTTGATCCTCTCTGTCTCGTTCAGCACCCGCAGCTGGAATTCATCCGAGTGGTAGTACGAATCGAGCGTGCCGGCCAGGGAGGTCATCTCCTTCTCATGCCGGTTCCCGGGAACGGTCATGCGCTCCGCAAGCCGGTCGGCATTGGACAGGGTATTGGCCAGGTCCGGCACGGTCAGCCCCTCCACGTCAGTCTCCTTCCATAAGGTGCCCTCCACAACGACCTTCACTTTCTTCAGCGTTGACTGGATGAAGGCCCGGCCCGGCTTGCCGGTGCAGGCGCCGACTTTCCTGAGATGGACCGTATCCTCCGCCACCCTGTCCACCACGCAGCAGGTGTCGGGAGTGGCGATATACCCGGGAGTGCCGGCAGCGGCAACCACGCAGGGCGAGGCGATCGTAAGCCAGGAGATCAATTGAGTGCATAGCCGACGCAACAGACCCTCCTTCTTGTCAGTGACCAGAGAAAATTGTCCGGCGAGGTGTTGGTTGTACCGAAGGGTGGATTCTTTGCCGTCCCCCAGAGCAACGACGGCCTGCCGATGGGGATGCAGTCGTTGCCGCGTACCGGCCTGGCAACCTGGAGCCGGTAATTGCTTTTGACCAGAATTGGAGTGACGACACCGGCGCTGGCGCACTGGTTGATGCCGGTATCGTAGAGGAGCGTCTCGCGCCCGAGCTTGAACAGCATCCGTGCCGCCAGGCCGGCATTGACGTTGAACGGGTTGTTCTCGATCATGCTCCCCGACAGGGGGTAAAACGAGCCCCAGCTCCCCATGCACCAGAACAGGGGATCGATAGGATACGACATGGTCGCCCCCACGCTGTCGGCAACGCACGCCAGTTGCGACACCGGATTACCGAACAGAAGCGCCTCCGGGTTGATGATGAACGACAGGCTGTCATCGTTCCACATGGGGTCCACTTCCGTCATGTAGGCCAGGTCGAAGGCCTTGTTCTCGGCGCAGGGGAAATCCATGAAGAGCTTCAGGATCGACCAAGCCGGGAAATAGAAGTAATGGGCCTGCTGAAAGGCATAGTCTGAGTCACCGTACTCTTTGCTGCGGTTCTCACCGGACGAGAAACCCGGCTTCGGGTTGGTCATGCCGGTGCCCATGACCGGGAAACAGAATGGGTCCTTCACGGTCTCGATCAGTCGGGCATGCTCCCAGAAGGCGGTGGACACCCCGATGATAAGGACACCTTTACTGTCCGGGCAGGCACAGACCGGCGAGGTGACATTGCCGGGAGCCGGTTCGGCGCCGTTGCCGTAAGAGACGCTACCCATCTTCACCGGGAACATGCACTGCCAGCAGATATCGGTCACCGGGTTGAGCACCTTCCCCTTGCAGGAGCCACCGGCTCCATAGGCGAGTGGCGCTGCCAGGATGAGCATGACCAGCGTGAAGATCGAGATGCTATTGTTCAGGTTCATCCTCATACCGCACCTTGAATTCGGACCCTTCGTCCGTGATGATGATGGCCGACCGGCTCTTTCCGGTCGGATAGCGACCGACAGTTCCTTTGCCAGTGGAGGAGCTTCTGTTGACCTGGAGCTGCTCCGGCGATATTTCACCCCAATCACGGGCCCGGAAACGGCTCTGCATTGCCAGCACCTCTTCCATGAATTTGCCATCGCTGCTGAAGTCATCCAGGACCCTGCGAGTCAGCACGAATTGTTTACCCCGATCGGCATCCGCCCCCTCGGATGCAGGTCTGGTAGCAGCTCTGCCAGCCATCGCCACCCATTTGATCGGTGCAAGGATCGGCGCTGCCACGGATGGCAGGCAAGATGTCTCCTCAACCTTTGTCCATGTCTCGTGGGAGCACCCGGCGCACAGCGCAAGGATGCATGTCATTGTGAAGCAGTGTACTTTCTGCGACTTCATTGCGATCCCTTCCTGTCATGCATTGTTTTGCCGGCTGCCTTGGCATGACCTGCCGGCAGTTTTACTTCAGTTACCTCCATAACCCGCCCCTTCTGCCTGATCACGGAAGGCACAGCCTTCAGCTTGAGGCGTTCAATCATCTTCCGGTCGGCATAGAACAAGGGACGACTGATCCGTTTCGACACGGTTCCGAAACTCCCCTCGGTGAGGAGAAGCGTTACATCGAGCCGTTTGTCATACTCGGATGCGGCAAACCACTTCACCTGCCCCGGGTCGGTACCGTCGATGACCACGAGAGTCTTCGGATAGGTCACGTAATCGAGGGGGTTGAAGGTGTACCCCTTCGGATAGAGGACTCCACCCTTACCGTCGGGGACATCAATTTCGGTGGTATAGGTCATGTCAACCGGGAAGCTCCGGTTCTGCCTCGCTCGCGGCAGGCGCACCCTGTCCGGCGGTCCCTGGTAGTTCTCGATCTTGCGCTTGTCCAGCACCTTGTGCCAGTCCACCTGTTTGGCCCTTTCCTCGATCTCGGTCAAGGCATCCCGCTCCGCAATTCGGTACGTCATGCCGAAGTTGCCAAGCTCTTTGGCCTGCACCGATGAAACACACACCACAAGGCCAATCGCTGCCAATCCCATACGCATGATCATTTCGTGGTCGCCTGATACTTGTTCTGGATGTTCTGCATGATGGTCTGTTGTGAACCATCGATCTTGGTAGCAAGATCCTTCTGTACGTCTTCGAAGTATTCCGACAGATCGATCCGTGAGAAATCCAGAGCCTGGAATTCGTCGGGCGTGAAGCCGCGGCAGTTGGGAGCTTCGGGTACCCCCCACGCGCCGTTCGGCTGAAACGATTGCAGTTGCGGTCTCCCTTGTTCATGGATGATCCTCGCCATTTTAGAGTTGAAGCAGCAGTAGCTCTTGGCTTTCTGTACACACCCCACCAACGGCCATTTTTTCTGGCAGTAATCCCCCACATAGTGACAGTCCTTGGCGGCATTTTGCATCCCGGTCTGGATATCACCCTGATCGCAACCGCTCCCCATCAGCACCTTCATCACCACCATGACAACAATAGCAATGGCAATGGTGGCTGGGTTGAACAGTGCGGCGGCATAGGCCTGGAGGCCGGCGCCAAGGGCCGATGCCCCGGTGGCGCCACTGGCCATGGTGGCGTATGCACCGGTAGCTGCCGCTCCTGAGAGCGTGGTTGTGGTGCCGGTGGCCGTGACCACAGTCATTGAGGTGACTGCTCCCGTAGCGGTGGTTGAGATCGCCGATATCTGGGCTGCTCCGGTGACCAGCGCATTGCCGTAATAGGCGACCTGGCCGATTTCATAGGCCATCTGGATGCCTTGGGCGGCATACTGGATGTTGCTGCCGGTATCCTCTGAAGCCACCTTGTCGCTTTCGCAGCAGTTGTTCAGGTACCCGACCGTCATCCCTGGTGGACGGCAGCGGGACGCCTTGCCGTTGAAGATGTATATCTGGCCGAGGCACTGACCATTGGGATCACGCGGCCCGTCATCCTGGAGCATCGACTCGTCAAGGGTGGTCGTCACCTCTGATCCGGGCGCTCCGGGATTGAAACATGGGTTCGGGGAGCACTGCATCTTGCCCTGGTATTCCATGCACGCGTACTGGGTTCCGAGCGGACAGGTATTGAACCCCTCGAAGCAACTGTCCTTCTGCGGATTGTAGATACCTGCAGCGCTGCAGATCGGCACCGCCTCGCACTTGCCGATGGGAAGCGGTGTGTAGGTAGTTCCTGCCGGACAGTCGTGCTGAACATCGGAGACGCACTTGTCTAGTGTGGTGGAGAACGTGGTGGTAGCGGCTAGGGAGAAGACCGGGTCCTTGGGACATGCAACGGGTTGAAGACACTTGAAGTCAGCCTGACTCCAGCTGTACGTGCCGCAATTACGGGTCAGCGTGGCCTGGCAGACGTTGAGGATCGTGTCGTAGGCGCCATTGGCGCATACCGGTGACGAGAAACAGAGATTGGCGGCAGCATCAAATGAGTAGGTGCCGCAGTCCCTGGTGAGGGTTGCTTCACAGAGGTCGGTTGTGGTGTTCAGGGTGCCGTTGGGACAGGATGCTGCCAATACACACAGACCGCTGGCGCTGTCATAGGTTCCCTGGCTGCAGGTCGGCGTATAGGCAGCCCAGCAGACATCCATGTTCGGGTCGAAGTTACCCCCGGAACAGGTCGGGTTGGTGGCGGACAGGCACTGGTTACCGTTGATGAGCGCCTGACCGGCGGGACAGACCATCTGGGTCGAGGACATGGTGAACGATCCGGAGAGCATCCAGTCGCTGGCCGGAGAGCCGTCGGCGCAATAGCGATCCATGAAATAGTAGCTGCAGTTGCCTACACTGTCGCATTGCAACGCCGACAGGGCATAACCGGTGCTGGTCAGCTCGGTTCTGTTCAGAAGGCTGAGGGGTGACTGGATCGTAATGGCATCAGATCCAAGACAGCAGTAATTGGCAGCGACATTCACTTGCCCCTGGGGACCATTGGGACAAGAGATATTCACGTTGCAGCAGGAGTCGGCGTAGGATGCGCAGAGGAATGACTTCGGGCTACAGGCAAGCACCTGCTGGGAACTGGCGCTGGTGATCGCATCGCACTTGTTCGTCACCACATTGTAGGTGGTGCCTGCCGGGCATTCGGGCGCCTTTTCACAACGGCCCCTGGAACTGTTGTAGCTGTACCCTCCCGGACATGATGGCACAAAGGGCTGGGCGCATATATTGTAGGTGGCGTTATAGCTGCCATAGGTGCAGATCGGCGACCTTTCGCACTTGCCGGTGACACCGTTGTAGGCATAGCCATTGGCTGTGTCACAGACCGGCATCCAGGCCTTTTCGCACCGATCCTTTGCCACGACGAACGCTCCACCATCAGTGCATGTTGCCGGCTTCACGCAACGGTCGTAGGTCGGACTGGCCGGATTGGCATCATAGGCATAGCCCACGGGGCAATCGTTCTGAACCAATTTCTCACAGCGGTCGGCAACCGGATTGAAGGTGCCGTTCTCCGGACAGACCACGGCCTTGACGCATTTATCGATACCGGCATCCCAGGTGTAGCCGCTGCCGCAGATGTTCTGGGCCGTGGCCTGACACATGTCACGGGTCGTCTCCAGAGTTGAGCCAGCAGGACAGACAGGTGCGGTATAGGTTTCCACGCATTCCGTGGAACCGACCGGACAGAATTGTCCTTGAGTCGTCTGAATGCAGTTGGCTGTTTCTCCCGGGTCACCGGCATAGCCGTTGTTGTTCAGATCCTGACCGCACATGATGTTGTTGATGGCATTGGGATCAGGCGGCGATGGTGGAGGTGGCGGCGGAGGCGGAGTTATCGTGCCGGGATCGATGTACGACAGGGCACAGTCGAGCTTACCGGGAAACTCGACGATCTGTGAACTTCTTGTCCCATCAAGACCGCTGGCCCAGATCCCGTCACTACCCATGACAACTGCCTGCGGGTCCTGTCCGGTATAGGCTCCTGCAGCCGGCCATTTCGTAAAGGCAAGCCTGGAACCGTCAATGGCTGTGAAGCCAACGGAGCCGAACTCCTTCCAGACATCGATATAGGTGCTCTTGTCCGATGAGGATGCCCCCAGATAGGCTCCATAGCGTTTGATCAAAAAGTCCAGAGTCTGCTGGCTGTCCACGCTGACCGGCTTGGCCGCCCCGAACTGCCCAAGCGAAAGCATTCTCTTGAGCGATGCGGTGTCGGTGCCGGTCATCAGATACTCCCGGCTGATGTTCGCCGAGAAGTCGTAATAGATATCAGGAAGCGACTGGCTACCACTGACGGCTGATTTGGCGATGGCGTAGGTCTTGCCGTTGAATTCGGTGAAGAATGCTAGGGCATCGATATAGCGATAGGTGGTGCCCGTCGTGATGGTGTCCTGGCAACTGACCACAGCCTGAGCCGTGCTGGTTACCCCGGAGAGAGAAAGCAGAAGAACGGCATAGAGAATTGAGTAGGCGACACGGAATAGCATCTGGGTCTTACCTCGACTGCATCGGCTGCTTCTGGCCGCTGGAACAGATGTTGTCCTTGCCGGCCAGCCTGAGTGTCTGGATCACCGTGGCAGCCTCGGCAAACTCGTTGATGCACTGGCAATCGATGACGATTTCCTCGCCCGGGCCGGCAGGACAGCTGTTACTTATGCAGGTCTTGTAGAAGATGTCATAGGACTGGGCGGGAACCCGCATGTCATTGACCGTACCGGTCGTCGTCACCTGGGTGTCGATCTTGGCGATACGGGTCTTGCAGGCCACTTCGCATTCCGAAGCCGGGTCACGTTGCGGCAGATTGATGCTGCCATTGGCTATGGTCCAACCAGTGGGGCTGAGACGCGGGTCCTGGAAGGTCAGGTTCGCAGTATTGTCGGTGGCGGAGGAAACCACCTGACCGAAACGGGTCGCCACGTCGGAGAAGTCGTATTGCGTGCTGCCGCAGACATAGGTACGCTTCTTGTGCCACCAGTCCCGGCAGATCTTGTTGGTACCCACCTGACCAGTGAAGTTCTTGCAGGATGGGAGCGGGTTAAAACCGGTCGGATTGAAGTTCTGGTAGGTTACGACACCGTCAATATCCTCTTCCTTCATCCGGCAATCCGGGTGGTTGGCAAGGGTTGCACATTTGTCTTCAACCCCTTCCGTGTAGGTATCTTCCTTGAAGTCGAAGAAATAGCTCCAGTCGAACGAGACCCCTTGAGCACCCTTGGCCGGGCAGACGATACCGGTCTGAACAGAGGTATCAAAACCGTTGATGACCCCGTCCACCGAGGCCGAAGCGGAATTGCAGCCGCCGCCACTCATGTTGTTCATGTTGAATGTGGCGGACATGAGCTGACCGAGCGTGGCCGGGTCCGGGGTCGAAACGGTCACGGTCTTGACCACATGCCAGCCATCCCCTCCAGGACTGCCGCCGCAGTTGTTGTGGGCCGCCCCCGGCCCGCCCGGGCCAGTATCCAGATATTCCAGCTTGTAGGTCAGGTCATCAACCTTGTGAACCCGTATGTAGACTAGGTGATCGGTACAGAGTGCGCTGTTCCCCGAGTCGTTGAAGGATTTGACGATGGTATCGACACGTCCGGCCCGGTCGACGGTACAGACGCTTGACTTGCCCTGTGCCTGTCGTGCCGCACCTGAGTTCGAAATCAGATAGTAAAAACTACTAGGGTCGGAAGACTGGGAGATGGCAGCGGAATCCCGGGCGGCAGTCAATTGCGGCCAGTTGGTGTAGTAACTCGACAGGGTGGAGACGGTTGGTGATGAAGCAAAGGCTGAGACACTTGCCGCGGAGTTGTTCGTCTCGGTAGTCACCTGTCCGTAGTAGGTGATGGTGGTGATGTCGGTGGCGACGTTGGTGATGGTGAACTGGGTGTTGCTGGTATGGACGGCGTTGACGATACCACCGCCGATATCCTTGAGCACAATGGCGCTGTTAACCCAGACCAGGTTGCTGCCGCAGCTGCTGTTGATGCAGTAGCAGCCCCCCAGGTCGGTGATGGAGGCCGGCGCTTCGGTAACGCGGCCATCGGCATCGGCTGCCCACGTGTAGTATTTGCAGTTCGACCAGCTGCCAGCAGTGCAGGAGATGAAGCCGTTGGCGCAGACTCCTGAAACTAGTGCCGGAACGGTATGGACATTGTCGATGGCGCCATCGGTATTGAGATCCTGGCTGACGATGACCTGCTGCAGGTCGCCGGTGCCCGACGGTTGGATCATTACCTCCAGGAACTTTGCCGATGAGGGGGCGTTCAGGGTCGCTGGGAAGCTGGTGGCGCCGTTGACGGTCTGCATGAGGTTCGAGGAGTTGGTCATCGGCATCGAGATGTTACTGTTGACGCCGCTTTTGGTGCCGAACCGGGAGAGAGCCGTCTGACCGGCGCTTTGACCGGCGGTCTTCCCGTCAACGGCCAGGGCATTCGAACTCACGAGCGCCATAGCCATGGTCAGGCTAGCTGCGGTATTTCTTGACCATCTCACGGATCGCATCCTCATAACTCACTCCGCCATCCACCATTGCCTCTATTTCCGCGATCTCGCTCGCATCCGACGTGAATACATAATAAGAGAACGGATCTACCGCCAGCCTGCCGACGCCGGTGCCGAATGGGGTGTCCATGAAGATCTCCGAATACTTGGGCTTGTTGCTCTTGGTTGACTTCAGAATCCTCATGGTGAAGTCGTCGTAATCCAGGAGCTTTTCATCCAGGGCCTTCTCGAAGTCCGATGATTCCAGGAAGAACTTGAAGGCGGAGTTGTTCCTGATCACGTCGCCGACCCCGCCGAACAGTTTCATGTCGAGTACCGACTGGGTGATTATGGTGAAGCTCCCACCGTATTTTCTGGCCCGGCGGTACCCTTCCTCGATAACCTCCTTCAGAGTCGAACTCTCGCCGAGGAACTGCCACGCCTCGTCAAAAACGATCAGGCGCTGGTCCGACTTGTCGGAGAGGTAGAGGTCCTGGGTGACGGCATTGATTACCTGGAGGGTAACGACCCGGAATAGCTCCTTGCGGGACTTGAGATGCTCCAGCTCCAGCACCACGAACTCGTCGTTCGAGATGTCGAGGCTGCTCTTGCCGTTGAAGAAGCGGCCAAAGGCCCCGTCGCTCCGGAAATCGGCAAGGTTGAAGGCCAGTCGGGAAGCGGCCTCTTTAATCTCGCCCCCTTCAGAGGAATAGCGCTCGAAGTTGGCCAGGTACTCGTAGATCGTGTCGATGCCGGCGTCATTCCCCTCCTGCTGCCAGGCCCACCGCACGGCCCCTTTGATGAGTGTCATCTCAGTTTCACTGGGGATGGTCTTGCCGGTGGAGAAGACCATCTGGGCGACAATGGGGGCGATGACCGGGATGTCGTACTCGGGATCGATGATATTGGTGAAGGGATTCAGGCAGACCTGGGAGTCCTCGCTGAAGTCCAGGTAGCGTGCGCCGAACAGCTTGGTCATCTTCTTGTAGGAGCCGCCAATGTCGATGATCCTGATCTTGGAGTTCATGGCGAAGTAGTTGTAGACCAGGTAATTGATGAAGAAGCTTTTCCCGGCGCCGCTGGAGGCGCAGACCATGGCGTTGTGGTTGTTGACCCCTTTGTTGAAAATGTCGAGACCGAACAGGTTACCTTTCCGTCCGGCAAAGAGCATGACCGGCTTGCCCAGCCCAGAGAAGTCCCCCTGGATCGGCAGGGTCACGGCGATGCTGTCCACCGGCATGATGTGGTCACGGTCAAGGGTGTCGATGTTGCTGCCATTGTCGTAGAGGCCGAATGGCAGCGACGAGATGAACAGGATCGGAAGAATCCCCTTGTCTTCCTGCATGACGTACCCCTGCCCTTCCCAGACCCGTTTGGCCCGGGTGACGGACTCGTTAACCAGCCACTCGTCACTGCCATAGACCCACATGATCGGGATGATCCGGTAGAACTTGGTACCCCGTTCCAGCTCATCCACGGCCCAGAGGTATTCGTCTTTCTTGCGAGCCAGCGACGGGGCGAAGCTGCCCACCCCCTGCTGCTGCAGGACCAGGTTGCACTTGGTGTGAAGCTTGTTCTTCTGGTTACGCAACAGAATGTTGAGGGTGAAGAAGAACGGCGTCCGGATCTGATCGGAGTCGGTCGCCATCCCCATGATCCCGCCGAAGAGCTGGTTGGTCTGGATCGGGTCGCCATTCAGGGGGAACGATTTGGGGGTAACACAGCGGAAGTGTCTGTTGTCGAAGCGGAGCGAGGTAAAGCGCTTTTCGATCTTCGTACCGAGCAGCACCTGTTTGCGGATGATATTCCGGTCATCATAGTGGGTCGAATTGCTGGACGGATCTTCGTTCAGCATCCGCCGCAGCCAGTCCAGCAGATGTCCCGGTTCCACCACGACCGGGGCGAGGCCGGCACCGCGCAGCACTTCCTGAATGGTGCCGAACACTTCGTCCAGGTTCACATGGCCGATCTCCTTGACCGGGAACTTCACGGTGAAGAACATCCGGAAGGTGCGCACCGGAATGCCGCTCAGGCAGCCGAGACCCTCCCCCCCCTCCTGGAAGAACCGCATGACATTGTCGGAGACATCGTGGACCAGCTTGCTGCTGCGCGTCTTCTGAGCCCCATAGGCATTGACAATCGGTTCGACAAATGGGTCGGCAAACAGGATGAACTGCATGACCGAACCTTCCGGCAGGTTGACGCGAAAGATTCCCTCCAGGGTCTTGATGCTCGTTTCGGAGGCGAATGCCAGGGGAGCGCACTCCCACATCATCCCGAAGGTGTTGTCGGTGTTGAGGTAGATATTTTTCCTGTCGTCGTAGGCGATCCAGGGGAGGTAATCGGAGAACTTCTCCCGACGGGATATCTGTTCCAGCTCTCCCTTGGCAATGCCGCCGTCCTTTCCGAATAGACCGGACATGATCCCCATTGCCCTACTCCTCTTCACCGGACGACACGGTGTCGCCCAGGAGCCAACGCGGTTCGTCTACGAAGAAGTAAACGTAGCGCAGCATGTAGAACTCATTGTCCTGTCCGGTATAGGGGAGCAGCAGAACCCGCATGGTCTTGGGGGGAGCAACGACCGGCGTGACCGGCTCCTTGAGGAGACCGGTGAATTTGTCGAAGAGAGCGGCACGGTATTTCGTCAGGGCTCCGTTTTCTTTCGACGCTGGATTGCTTCCGGCCAGTTCCTTCCTGCTATCAGTGCAGGCACCGAGATTTTCGGACTCTGACCCGCAGCTCTCATGGGACTGATCGGCAGCCGCATCCTTTGTTCTGGCAGCACCGCCTGATGATTCACTGTAAGCCGTCTGGACGGAGACACATTTGCCGTTGTAACTCTCCGGGCAACTGAAATTGCTTTCGTAAGGATTGAGCAGGGCACAGCCGCTCATGAGCAGCATTCCCGCCAGAGCCAGTGTTCTCTTCACTTTCCGCCTCCCTTGGCGATCTTTTTGATTTCCAGGTTGATCCCCTCGCTGATGACCAACGTCACCGGCTTCGTGGCGCCTACCTCGATGACCGGCATGGTCTGCTTGGCCAGTTCCATGTAGAACTTCTGGATCTCTTTGAAGCCGCTCGACAGCCCTGATCCGGCGCCTGACATGGCTATATCCTTTGGATCTACGGTCTGGGTGGTGCCGAGAGGACTGACGGCCAGAGTTGTCGCCGACGCCTTGATAGCGTCACCGGCGCCGCCGAAAAACCCGGCCAGCATACTCCTGGCGATCATGGAACCCATCTTGGCCACAACCCGGCCCCGCAGGCCGATCTTGCCATCTGCGTCTACGACGAATCCCTTGACCTTCTGGTCAACCACAGCCTGCCCCTTACGGTCGAGGCATGACAGGGAGACCAGCAGCAGTTCGGCCCGCTCGGTGGCCAGGTTCCCCTTGCCGTCAGCGATGACAAAACATCCCTTGAGGTTGGCTTTCACGCTGTTGGGCAGAACCGCCGGAGTCTTGACCCTGAGCAGTACCGGCACCGGGTTACCTTTGGCTTCCGAAGTGGTCGGGGCGTCCAGGCCACTCAACAGGGTCGCCTCCATAAAGGAAGGCGGCAGATAGACTGAACCTGCTGCGTCTTTTTTTTTATCCTCCGGTTCGGCTTTCGACTGCTTTCCCGCCCCGGGTGACGACACGACGGCGATGTCGCCTATTTCGGTCTCAGGGGGTGATGGCGCTTGCCCGGCAGCCATAGTCATTGATAACGTGGGAGGAGGCGGCAACGGAATGGAGCTGGTCTGCGGAATTGGCGGTGGCGGCAACGGTTGTTTTGCCAGCACTGACCGACCTGAACCGGCCTTTTGCGCCTGTCCCTGGACAGATGTGGCAATGCGGGCATCAACAGCTGCGGGAGACGACGCTCCCGGCTGCATCGCTGGCCCAGCCGGCGTATCTCCCTTTTTCTCCCTGGTGATTTCATCGAGCTTTTGCTGAAGTTCGGCAACCTTGTCGTCCCGTTTAGCGATTTCCTTCTGGCTTTCAAGGTACTGTGACTTCTCCAGCAGCTTTGGTTCGATGCTCAACGGTGCCTGTTTTGCGCTCCTCACCGGTTGAGACGACTTGCCGCGGTTCATGGCCATGCTCCCGAGCACGAACGTCAAGGCGAATATGGCTACACCGCCTGTCCAGACCAATATCCGTCTTTGGTTGCCGGTCAGACCATTCCAGTAGGTAAGCAGCTTATTTTTCATCATCTGCCTCCTGGTCAGCCGGTGCCGGTTGCGGTTTCTGGGCTGTATCCTGCTTTGCCTTCTGGCTGGAAGCAGAATGATCCATGACCGGCAGTTCGCCGGCCAGTTTCCGGCCTTCCTGTTTTTCCGCCCGCTGCTCAACCACAAATATCCGTGAGGTATCCCCCTGACGCAGGATGTGCCGTTCGAGTGCAACAGCCACCGGGTTTTCCGCCAGTTCCGTTCTCAAGAACATCTTCTCGTTTATCCTGAACTCAGCCGCCTCCCCCCGCAGGTTCACCTCATACTCCTTGATCCGGAGCCCTTCGCCTTCGATATCCACGGTGCGCTTCAGTGTCAGGACAATTTCCCTGAATATGGAAAACCGCTTGTCCTTGCGATCCACGGAGTAGGAATCGGGGATGTTCTCGGTGTAGACGTCCCGAATGGCGCGAAGCAGCTTCTTCTCGAAGGGCAGCCCGGCATAGAGCGAGAGGTTCTCCTTGATCTTGCGCTCCCTGCCTGACGACAGACGAATGGTCTGGGAAGGAACCCTCTGGGGAAACACGATCATACTGAAGGTTTCCTCGCCGCAAACGACATACAGCTCAGTTGGTGTGGTCGAATAGGAAAGCTTGTCACCTTTCTTCGTGACCTTGAATTTCACGAAGGCATCCTTGCCGGTGATCTTGATGAGGTGTCCTGTCAATAGTAGACACTCCCAACTCAAGCGGCGGCCGTGTTTGCGGAGAAGTTCATGGCAAATACG
>NZ_JAHDIW010000029.1:0-27065 GCF_018531165.1 Geobacter grbiciae
TTTCCCTCAATCCTTTCCGTACCCTCAATCTAGTGCGATGGATTCCGGTAACCACTGGCCATTTTTGTTGCGCTTGGTGACGGAGGGATTATTTCGGCAGCACAAGAATCCCGAAGATAAAAGGTGGTCCCACAAATAGGACCACCTTTGTAGATCTAAAGACCACCACGCTCGTCGAAATCTTTGGGGCACGGTTCAGTCCAACTTTTGAAAAGAATCACGTTGACTCGATCCTGGTCCCGGCCGAACTCAAAGACAAGGTTGTGATCGTAGGCCATCCGGGCAACTGGTTCCAGTTGCCCCACGTCCCGAAGCCGGAAGACGACGCGGTTCCCTTTGGCGAGATGATCGATGAAGCTCGCGGAGACCTCGAACTCAATCGGCCCCCATTCCCGTGTTAAGTCAGCAACCCCCATATCCGCGCCAATGACGGTACTGTCTTGCAGGATAAATCGCTTGGAGAGGTATGAACCTTCGTTGGTACTGGTTTCCGCCGGTTGAGTATCTGGTGACTCCAGCGGGGCAGCAGCGATTACCATGCCTGCTGCCACGGTGGCATTGCTGAACCGGTCAATAAGGATAAAACTACCTGTTTCACGATTCTGGCGGTAGGGGTCGAAGGCCACAGCGCGGTCCAGTTCCAGCCGAACCACGCCGATGCCGTTGAGTGCCAGCGTCGGCACTTGCCTCTGTTCAAGAGAGTTAACATCAACCGCATACTGAACGCGGGTGACGTGGCCGGGGGTCACGGCGCTGGCGGTCTTGACGAGGTAGATCTGCCCCGGCACTAGTGGAGTGTCATGGAGCCAGACCATGTGGGCCTCTGGGTGTCGAGAGAGACGCGGCGGCATATCGGTTGCTGTCAGCATGTCGCCTCGGCTGATATCTATTTCGTCAGAGAGGGTGAGAGTCACTGCCTGACCGGCCACCGCCTCCGGCAGGGCGCCGCCCATGGTGACGATCCGCGCCACACGGCTGGTGAGGCCAGAGGCGGCGACTCGCACTTCATCACCCGGACGGACGGTGCCTGCGGCAATGGTGCCGCAAAAACCGCGAAAATCGAGGTGTGGACGGTTCACCCACTGTACCGGAAACCGGAACGGTTCCGTCGCGCGCTCTTCGGTGACCTGCACGGTTTCCAGGTAGCTCATGAGGGTAGGACCCTGGTACCAAGGGGTGCTGTTGCTCGGCTCGATGACGTTGTCGCCGTTCAGTGCCGAGATGGGGATCGCGGTGATGGAGGCGAACCCGAGGGGGGCAGCGAACTCCTGGTAGTCGCCCACGATCGCGGCGAACCGTTGTTCGTCGAAGTCGATGAGGTCCATCTTGTTCACGGCGATGACAATGTGGCGGATTCCCACGAGGGAGACCAGGTAGCTGTGGCGCCGCGTCTGGGTCAGAAGCCCCTTGCGGGCGTCCACAAGGATTACTGCCACTTGGGCGGTGGAGGCGCCGGTCACCATATTGCGGGTGTACTGCTCATGGCCGGGGGTGTCGGCGACGATAAACTTGCGCCGGTCGGTGGAGAAGAAGCGGTAGGCCACGTCGATGGTGATCCCCTGCTCCCGCTCCGCCTGCAGTCCGTCCAGCAGCAGAGCATAGTCGATGGCGCCCCCTTGAGTGCCGACCTTTTTGCTGTCGGCTTCCAAAGCAGCCAACTGGTCCTCGAAAATCATCTTGGAGTCCCAGAGAAGCCGTCCGATGAGGGTGCTCTTGCCGTCATCAACGCTGCCGCAGGTGATGAAGCGGAGCAGCGATTTCTCCTCCTGGCTTTTGAGATAGGCGAGGATATCCTTTTCGATCAGTTCCGATTGATGTGCCATTAGAAATACCCCTCCTGCTTCTTCTTCTCCATTGATCCCGCTTGGTCGTGGTCGATGAGCCGTCCCTGGCGCTCGGAGGTGCGGGTCAGGAGCATCTCCTGGATGATCTTGGGGAGGGTGTCAGCTGTCGACTCCACGGCGCCGGTGAGGGGGTAGCAGCCGAGGGTGCGGAAGCGGACCGACTTGTGCTGCACGGTCTCTCCCGGCTTGAGTTCCAAGCGGTCGTCGTCCACCATGATCAGCATGCCGTCGCGCTCCACCACCGGCCGCACCGCTGCATAGTAGAGGGGGACGATCGGGATATTCTCCAGGTGGATGTACTGCCAGACATCCAACTCGGTCCAGTTGGAGAGCGGGAAGACCCGGATGCTTTCCCCCTGCTTGATACGGGTGTTGTAGAGGTTCCAGAGTTCCGGGCGCTGGTTTTTGGGATCCCAGCGGTGGTTGGCGCTGCGGAAGGAGAAGATCCGCTCCTTGGCCCGCGATTTTTCTTCGTCACGGCGGGCACCACCGAAGGCGGCGTCGAACCGGTACTTGTCCAGCGCCTGCTTCAACCCCTCGGTCTTCATGATATCGGTGTAGAGGGCTGAACCGTGGGTAAATGGGGAAATCCCCTGCTCCACCCCCTCCTTGTTCACATGGACGATCAGGTCGAAGCCGCATTCGGCCGCCATCCGGTCGCGGAATTGGATCATGTCGCGGAACTTCCAGGTGGTGTCCACGTGCAGCAGGGGAAACGGCGGCGGCGCCGGGTAAAAGGCCTTGCGTGCCAGGTGCAGCATGACCGCCGAATCCTTGCCGATGGAGTAGAGCATCACCGGGTTGGCAAATTCGGCCACCACCTCACGGATGATGTGGATGCTTTCTGCTTCGAGCTGCTGCAGGTGGGTCAGGGTGGTTCTCATGTCGTTATCCTCGTAGACGATTGTGCCTTCCATCAGCGCCGGTGCAACCCGCACTCTTTATGCTCCGGATTCTCCCACCACCATCGTCCGGCTCGGGGATGCTCGCCCGGGGCCACGGGGCGGGTGCAGGGAGCGCAGCCGATCGAAGGGTATCCCTGTTTATGGAGACGGTTCACCGGAACCCGGCGCTTTTCAGCGTACTCCCAGACCTGTTCCTCACTCCACTCCAGGAGCGGGTTGATTTTCAGGATGCCGCCGTTTGCTTCGTCGCTCTCGATGGGAGCGAGGCCGGTCCGCGTGACGCTCTGTTCGCGGCGGAGCCCGGTGATCCAGCCGGCAAGCCCCTTAAGCGCCCGGCCAAGTGGTTCCACCTTGCGGATGTGGCAGCACTCATGGCGGTTATCCAGGGATTCACGGAAAGAGAAAAGCCCCTTGTCGCGTTCGAGCTTTTCCACCGTCTCGTGCCGCGGGAAATACCAGTCTATCGGGATCCGGTAGCGCTCCGTGATGGCGTCTGCCACCTCGTAGGTCTCCTCGTGGAGGCGCCCCGTGTCGAGGGCGAATATCCCGATTGGGCACCCCAGTTCCTTTGCCATGTCGATGATGATGACGTCCTCCACAGAGAAGGAGCAGGCGAGCTTGACAGAACCCTCGGCCGCCGACACTCCGGCCCTGAGGATGTCCTGTGGAGTGGCGTCGTGGGGAAGTTTGGGGATTGTTTTCTGAATGGTTGCAGTCATGTTGGGTCCTTTGGGTCGTGTCCGCAGTGCGTGAGCGCTCCGGGCAAAGGGTGTTCAGATGTTCAGGCCAATCAGGGGCCAGATGAAGATTGCCGCGGCCATGAAGAGAAGCCAGGAAATTGACATCACCAGGGCACCCGGGATGATGATGTCCTTGCTTCGCAGGTATCCCGAGGCGTAGGCGATGGCCGTGGCCGGCGTCCCCATGGGGAGGCAGTAGGCGAGACCTGCGGGAAGCGCAATGGCGAGCGTCATCACCCTGAGATCCATGCCGAGGCTTTTTGCCAGGGACATGCCGATCGGCATGAGGATGGCGACCACGGCAGCGTGGCTGATGCACTCGGTCAGCAGGATCGACACCAAGGAGATGACAGCAATCACCATGAGCGGCGCCGGTGAGAAGGCCCCGAGCCCCCGCTCGACAATCCAGAGGGCGGCGCCGGTCTTTTCAAGCGCGGTGGCCAGGGCGATGGAACCGCCGTACATGAGGATGATTCCCCAGTTGACGTACTCCTCGATTGTCTGCCAGGAGACCACCCGGAAGACGAAGAGGGCGACCATGGCCAGGATTGCGATGTTTGCCAGGCCCAGCTCTTTGCCCAAGGCCATCCAGCAGACGATGGTTACGACCATCACCGCGGCAACGGTCATCTCGCCGTATCCCATTTTTCCCGTTTCGAGTCGTTTGCGGTTCAGGAAGCGAAGCCCCTCGTCGACTCCCGCAATGTCGGGGGGAAAGAAGAGGAGGAGCAGGAGAAAGCCGATGACAAGCAGCGGTGCGACGATCGTGATGGCGGCAACGGTCCACTCGAAGAAAGTGTAGTCGAGGCCGCTCGCCTCCCGGAGCATCCCCACTGCCAGCGGCGCACGCGCCCCGCCGAGGAAGGTGGCGATCCCTCCGATGATGCATCCCCAGGCTATGGCCATGAAAAGGAGCTTGGCGTAGCGGTTCCTGCCGCGCTCGAGGCCGAGGCTCGTGCTGATCTCCGCTACCACAGGGAACATCATGGCCGCCACGGCGTGCTCGCTCATGCAAAACGAGAGAATCGCCGAAAGGAGGAATACCGTCAGGGCGAGGCTGCGAGGCGTCTTGCCGAACCGGGCCAGCATGGCGCGGGCGAGCCGGGCCGATAGCCCCGTGCCGGTCATGGCCGCTGCCAGGATAAAGGCGCCGATGATGAAGAAGACCGCCTCGTTGCCGAAGAGGGCATAGGTCTTCTTCGCTTCCATGATGCCGAGGAGCGGCAGCAGGGCCATGGAGAGGAGTGCCGTCACGGCGATGGGGAGCAGCCCCGATATCCAGAGGAAGATGGTTGCTCCGAAGACGATGAGGGCATGGTACCCTGCCGCTGAAAGCCCCTCCGGAGGTGTGAGCCTGAAAAGAATAGCGCAGGCGATGATCAGCCCGGCGAAGACCTGGTAGCGTGTTGAGCGGTCGATGAGGATCAGCCAGAGAGGTCTGGTGTCGATCTTCAGCGGTTTGTCGAAGAGTTCCCGTTCCATAATCAGAGTCCCGCCGATTCGAATGACTCTTCCACCTGCCGTACCCGCAAAGCCCGGCGCAGGTCAGAGGCAGCCAAGAGTCGCCGGTCCCGGAGCCGGTTCATGAAGCCCCGCAGGGTTCCCCCCTGTGTCTGCGGGACGAGGGGGGTGGCGAAGGCGATCAACGGCAGGAGCGGGGCCACGGTTGCTTTGGATGTCCGCCATGCCGTTGCCAGGTGAGCGTATGCTGCTGCCACCTCTTCAATCCCGCAGCGGCTTGCCGGTGCGGGAAATTGCAACAGCGGAACGATGCCGTGGGAGAGGAGATTGTCGATTCCCGCAAGGAGAGCTTCGAGGTGGGCTTCCCCCAGGACGAGGGACGATGCCACCGCCCAGCGGGGGAAGACCGTCTGGGCGCACTGGAGCGAGGCAAGACGGCTCTCCTGGTCGGAACGCCCGAAAGCGGTGAAGGGGATATGAATGATGTCGACGCCGGCGGCGTACGCCCGTTCCAGAAGAGCCGATGACACCGGGAAATCCATCGTTCCCAGGATGTGGGTGTTGAAATTTTTCTTGATGAGGCGAGCCAGGGTCTCCCCGTTCGAGAAGGTGTCCGGCGCGCCGAAGCTGAGGTGAAACAGTTCGGCCGGGGCAAGGCAGTAGCTGTCGAAGAGGGTTTCCAGGGTTTCCCGAGGGGGGAGCTCGCCTCCCACGTGGAATACGTTTCCGTCCCGGCGCAGATCCCGTGAAGTGACAGGCATGGGAGGGTCTGTCAGGAGTTTCTGGAGTTTTGTATTGTCAACCACCATTGCCGTGCTCCAGGACCGTCGTGGTGCTCTTTAGTTTCCTGGTGTTAAATTTTATGGTTTAATTTTTGAGTATTTTATCGTTTTTGTCAAGAAATAAAATCGCAGTATTTATGTCTGGTTTGGTGTTGTTTTCCTTGTGTTGACAACTAGCCGAATTCGCTAGAAATATGCCCGTGAGATGGGTGGGCAAGCCGTGTGGGGACCAGTCTACCACAGGCTCGGAGGTTTTGAGGGGCGGTGGGGTATTTTGCCCTGCGGCCTAACCGCAGGCGGGGCACGTTAGTTTCTTCTTGATGGGAACTTCGCGGAATTTCAGCGCCAGGGCGCTGTAGGTGAGAAGGCGCCCCGTAAGGAGTTCGCCGATGCCCATGAGATACTTGATCGCTTCGGTGGCCTGGATGGTGCCGATGACGCCGGGAAGGACCCCGATGACGCCGGCCCGTGAACAGGCGGTGGCCACCTCGTCGCTTTCCGGAGGTTCGGGAAAGATGCAGCGGTAGCAGGGGGATTCCCCCGGCAGGACGGTCATGGTCTGCCCGTTGAAGCGGAGAATGCCGCCGTGGGAGAACGGCTTGCCGGCGGCGACGCAGGCGTCGTTGATGAGGAACTTTGCGGCGAAATTGTCGGTGGCGTCGATGACGAAATCGAAGTCGGCGATGAGTTCCGCGATGTTCGATGCCTCGACCCTCGTTTCGAAGGGGATGACGGTTACGTCGGGGTTCATGGCGGCCATTTTCTCCCTGGCCGAAACGACCTTGGGGCGCCCCAGGTCGGCGGTGTGATGGGCTATCTGGCGCTGGAGGTTCGAAAGCTCCACCCTGTCTGAATCGGCAATGCCGATGGTGCCGACACCCGCGGCCGCCAGGTAGAGGGCAACGGGGGAGCCGAGGCCACCGGCACCGATCACCATGACCCGTCCTGCCAGGAGCCGTTCCTGCCCCACCTCGCCAACGTTTTCCAGAATGAGGTGTCGGGCGTATCGCTCAGATTGTTCAGCGGTTAACATGTGGGTATTCTCCCCGTTGGTGATGAGTATTTCTTGACAGTAATAATAAAAAAACCCCGTCTCGTCAAGGCGGGGTCTGGATGTATCAATGAGAAAATGGTTTGGGGGGCTAGACAGTTATTGGCGTCAGATAGGCCTTTATCTTTTTCAGTGCCCCTTCCTCAATCTGACGGACCCGCTCGCGGGAGATTGCGAAGTGGTCGGCGATCTCCTGGAGCGTAAGTGGTTCGTCTGCCGTTACCCGATTCTCGACTACGTAGCGCTCCTTTTCGTTGAGCCGTTCCAGTGCCTGGGTCACCTGGCCGTGGAGGCGTGACGCCTCCTGCTGCTCTGCCAGGGCTTCCTCCTGGTTCTGGCGCTCGTCCACAAGAGTATCCAGCATGGTGAGCCCTTCCCCGTCCACCAGTTCGGCGTCCAAAGAGTAGTCGCCCCGCATCCGCTGGTCCATTTCGATCACTTCCGACTCTTTCACGTGGAGGGAGAGGGCGGTGGCTTCCGTGTCGTCACCCCCGGTCAGCCGCCGGATGGCATTCTTGGCCTGGTTCAGCTTGAAGAAGAGTTTCTTCTGGGCCTGGGTGGTGCCGATCTTGAGAAGGCTCCAGGCAGAGATGATGTAATTCTGGATGTAGGCCCTGATCCACCAGACCGCGTAGGAGATGAGACGGATCCCCTTGTGGGGGTCGAATTTGCGGACCGCCATCATGAGGCCGATGTTCCCCTCCTGGATCAGGTCGAGCATCTTCATGCCGTAGGATTTGTACTCGGCAGCGACCTTCACCACAAATCGGAGGTTGGCGGTGATGAGGCGGTGGGCCGCCTCCAGGTCCTTCTCTTCATAGAACTTTACGGCATACAGGTGTTCCTCCTCGGGGGTGAGGACGGGGAACTTCCTGATTTCCGCCAGGTAGAGGGTGAAGCTATCGGCAACAACGGGGAGATTCATGGTCATGAACCGGGTCCTCCTGTCGCAAAGGTTTGTTACTGGGTTAGCACTCGGTTTGTCTGAGTGCTAATAACTTAACAAGGGAAAAATGAAAAATCAAGGGGTTGTCGTAATTAGTTTCTTTTGGCAGAGCAGCGCCTGCCGGGCCAGGGGGAGGGATGTCGGGGACGGGGGAGCGTCCGGATTGCCGGGGGAAACCCCTTGCCCCCTGCGGTATTCATGTGATAAACCGTAAAGAGTTTCATATTACGACGCTCCGCGCCGAATCAATGGAGGTTTCAGCAGATGGAGATCAGAATCGTGCCGCTCCCGGAGGACCGGAAAAAGCCCAAGTACACCGACGAATCCCAGCTCGGTTTCGGCAAGCTCTTTACCGACCGGATGTTTATGGTCGAGTGGAAAATCGGCCAGGGGTGGGTCGATGCCCGGATTGAGCCCTATGCCCCCTTCGTCCTCGATCCGGCCTGCTCTGTTCTTCACTATGCCCAGGAGATCTTCGAGGGGCTCAAGGCCTACAAGTGGGCCGACGGCACCATCGCCCTCTTCCGCCCCGAGATGAACGCCCGACGTTTCAACCACTCAGCCGATCGCCTCTGCATGCCAGCGGTGCCGGAGGAGCTTTTCCTTGACGGCATCGAGAAGCTCGTGGCGTTGGAGCGCGACTGGATTCCCTCGTCGGAAGGGACCTCTCTCTACATCCGTCCCACCATGATCGGCGTGGACCCGGTCCTGGGGGTGAAGCCCGCTGATCACTACTACTTCTACGTGATCCTCTCTCCTGTTGGTGCGTATTACTCCGCGGGGTTCAACCCCATCAAGATCATGGTGGAGGACCACTACGTCCGCTCCGTCCCCGGCGGCACCGGCGAGGCCAAGACCGGCGGCAACTACGCCTGTTCCCTTAAGGCCGGCCTTGAGGCGAAGAAAAAGGGGTATGACCAGGTCCTCTGGCTCGACGGGGTCCACCGTCGCTATATTGAGGAAGTGGGGGCCATGAATATGCTCTTCGCCTATGGGAAGACCATTGTCACCGCTTCTCTCACCGGCACGATCCTGAACGGCGTCACCCGCGACTCCACCCTGAAGCTGGCTGCGAGCCTCGGCTACACCATCGAGGAGCGCCTCATCGACGTGAATGAGCTCATGGCGGACATTCGTGCCGGCAAGGTGACCGAGGCTTTCGGCAGCGGTACTGCTGCAGTCATCAGCCCGGTCGGCGTTCTTGCGTACAAGGACGAAGTCTGTACGGTCGGCAATGGCGGCGTGGGGCCGATTACCCAGCAGCTCTATGATACTCTGACCGGCATTCAGACCGGCAAGGTTCCCGACACCTTCGGCTGGACCCGCAAGGTCGCATGATTCAGAGGGAATGGGCGGCGGAAACGCCGCCTTTTCTTTTGCCCCCACTTTCTGCTACTATTGCGGCAGCGGAGATATCATTCGCACATCTCTATGAAGGTGCCCATGAAGCGGAATCCCGACGTCAACAAGCTCTGCCTCTCCTGCCGTCGCCAGTGCAAGCAGGCGGCCACGGTCGTCATCTCCTCCTGCCCCCGCTACTATCCCGGCCCGAAGATCAAGCGGGAGAACTGGAAGCAGATGGAGCTGGATCTCCTTTCCTCCCCCTGATCCCCCCACAATTCATGTTTCCCCTTCCTTGACTTCCCCCCGGGGCGTGCCTATGTTTTTCCTGTACCAGGAAAGGAGAGCGCCCCATGATTCGACCCGAAAAAATGACCATAAAGACCCAGGAGGCCCTGGCCGGCGCCCAGCAGCTCGCCGCGCGGCAGGGAAACGGCACCATCGAGCCGGAACATCTCCTCGCAGCGCTCCTCGAGCAGGAAGGGGGGCTTGTGGCCCCGATCCTCCAGAAGGTGGGGGCCGCGCCTGCCTCCCTGCGGAGCTCCGTTGACGCGCTCCTTAAAAAGCTCCCTCAGGTGAGCGGCGCCACGGCCCAGGCCTACCTCTCGCCCTCTCTGAACCGGATCCTCGACGGGGCCCAGCGGGAAGCCGACGCCATGAAGGACGAGTTCGTCTCCACCGAGCACCTTCTCCTCGGCTTCTTCGCCGACAAACAGTGCGCGGCCACCCGGGCGCTTCTCGATGGCGGCGCCACCCGCGAGAACGTGCTGGCGGCGCTCGTGGAGATCCGCGGCGGCGAGCGGGTCACCGACCAGAGCCCCGAGGACAAGTACCAGGCTCTGACCAAGTACGCCCGGGACCTGACCGACCTGGCCCGCCAGGGGAAGCTTGACCCGGTTATCGGCCGGGATGATGAGATCCGGCGGGTGCTGCAGGTTCTGTCCCGGCGCACCAAGAACAACCCGGTCCTCATCGGTGAGCCGGGGGTGGGGAAGACCGCCATCGTGGAGGGGCTCGCCCAGCGGATCGTCTCGGGGGACGTGCCGGAATCCCTAAAGGATAAGCGCCTCGTGGCCCTCGACATGGGGGCCCTCATCGCCGGCGCCAAGTATCGGGGGGAGTTCGAGGAGCGGCTCAAGGCGGTTATCAAGGAGGTGGCCAAGTCCGAGGGAAAGGTGATCCTCTTCATTGACGAGCTCCACACTCTGGTGGGGGCCGGAGCCGCCGAGGGGGCCATGGACGCCTCCAACATGCTCAAGCCGGCCCTGGCCCGGGGGGAGCTCCACTGCATCGGCGCCACCACCCTCAACGAGTACCGCAAGTACATCGAGAAGGACGCGGCCCTGGAGCGGCGCTTCCAGCAGGTCTACACCGGCGAGCCGAGCGTGGAGGACACCATTGCCATCCTCCGGGGGCTCAAGGAGAAGTACGAGACCTACCACGGCATCCGGATCAAGGACAGCGCTATCATCGCCGCCGCCACGCTTTCGGACCGCTACATCACCGACCGCTTCCTCCCCGACAAGGCCATCGACCTCATCGACGAGGCCGCCTCGCGCCTGAGGATCGAGATTGACTCCATGCCAACCGAGATCGACGAGGTGGAGCGGAAGATCATTCAGCTGGAGATCGAGAAGCAGGCGCTTTTGCGGGAGCAGGACCCCCACGCCCTGGAGCGTCTCCAGAAGCTGACTGCCGAGCTGAACGGGCTCCAGGCCCAGGCGGCGGAGCTAAAGGCCCATTGGCGGCAGGAGAAGGAGATTATCAAGGGACTCAGCGAACTGAAGCAGCAGCTTGAGGAGAGGAAAGAGCAGGCGAAGAAGGCCGAGCGGGAGGGGAACCTGGCCCGTACCGCGGAGATCCGCTATGGAGAGATTCCTGCCATCGAGAAGGAAATGGAGGAGAAGAAGCAGCAACTGGAGGCGCTCCAGAAGGAAGGGAAGATGCTCCCCGAAGAGGTTGATGGCGAACTGGTGGCTGAAATCGTCTCCCGCTGGACTGGTGTTCCGGTCTCACGCATGATGGAGGGGGAGGCGGACAAGCTCGTGCACATGGAGGAACGGCTCAAGACCCGCGTGGTGGGTCAGGACGACGCCCTGCTGCTGGTGGCCAACGCCATCCGCCGCGCCCGGTCGGGGCTCTCGGACCCCAATCGCCCCATCGGCTCCTTCCTCTTCCTGGGCCCCACCGGGGTCGGGAAGACCGAAACCGCCAAGGCCCTGGCCGAGTTCCTCTTCAACGACGACCAGGCCATTGTCCGGATCGACATGAGCGAGTACCAGGAAAAACACACCGTGGCCCGGCTCATCGGTGCGCCTCCCGGCTACGTCGGCTACGAGGAGGGGGGGCAGCTCACGGAAGCGGTCAAGCGCCGCCCCTACTCCATCGTCCTTTTCGACGAAATCGAGAAGGCCCATGCCGAGGTGTTCAACGTCCTCCTCCAGGTGCTCGATGACGGCCGGCTCACCGACGGCCAGGGGCGAACAGTGGATTTCCGCAATACGGTCATCATCATGACGAGCAACCTGGGCTCCCAGTGGATCCAGCAGTATGGCGCCAGCGACTACACCCGCATGAAGCAGATGGTGACCGAGACCCTGCGGGAGAGCTTCAAACCCGAGTTCCTGAACCGGATCGACGAGGTGGTCATCTACCACGCGCTGCCGCTCGAGCGGATCAAGCAGATCATCGACATCCAGATCCAAGGGCTGAAGAAGCGCCTCGCCGAGCGGCACATCACCCTGGAGATCACCGACAAGGCACGGGAATACCTGGCCCAGGAGGGGTACGACCCGGCCTACGGAGCACGGCCCCTCAAGCGGGCGATCCAGCGCAAGGTTCAGGACCCCCTGGCCCTCATGCTCCTTGAAGGGAAGTTTCGGGAGGGGGACACCATTCGGGCCGACCTCTCCCATGGCGGAGAAGGGCTCGTCATTACGAAGAAATAATAATCTCCTGCAGATGGGGTTCTGTAGCGGGCCATCCTTTTCGGGAGCGGCCCGCTTTTTTCTTCACAGTTGCTGCCGTTGGGGCTAGGATTGCCGAAAAATCGTATACGGGAGATGCTATGAAGCTTCGGTTTTTTGGGGTGGCAGCCGCTCTAATGCTCGGTGCTGGTGCCGGTCCGGCCCTCCTTGCGGAGGCAGAGGTGTCTGCCCCACTCCACGAATCCGCCGGCAACGGGTACGCATCCTTGCGTGAAAGCCTTGTCACCCGCTTCGACGGCCGGACAGCGAAGGAATGGAGCGAAACGGTAACAGGGGTCAAGACTCGCCTGGCGGGGGGCGACAAGAGCATTGCCTTGACCTTCGACGCCTGCGGCAGTCCACGGGGCAAGGGGTTCGACGCACCCCTCATCGATTTTCTGGAGCGGGAGAGAATTCCTGCCACCCTCTTTGTGAGCGGCCTCTGGATCGACGCGAATCCGGTGCTGTTCCGGCGCCTGGTGGCAAATCCCCTGTTCGAGATTGCCAACCACGGTTATCGGCACCGTCCCGCGTCGGTTGCGGGGCAAAAGGCATACGGCATTGCGGGAACCCGCACCGTGGGCGACGTGGTGGACGAGATCGAACTGAACGCCCGGCGGATCGAGGAGATCACGGGCAAGCGCCCCGCCTTCTACCGCTCTGGCACCGCCTACTACGACGAGGTGGCGGTAGAGATTGCCGCGGCCCTGGGAGAGCGGGTGGCCGGCTATTCCCTTCTCGGCGACGCGGGGGCGACCTTTTCTTCCCAGCAGGTGCGCGCTGCCCTCCTGAAGGCCCGACCGGGCGATATCGCCCTCCTCCATATGAATCATCCCGAGTCGGGCACCGCCGCCGGGGTCATGGCAGCCATACCCGAGCTCCGAAAAAGGGGATTCCGGTTTGTGAAACTCTCCGACGTGCCAGTAAAGTGAAGAGATATGCCTTGATTTGTCGCGCAGTTTTGGTTTAGAAAAGATACCTTTCCACACCCTTTCACAGAAAGTGATACTCCATGAAATCCCTGACGCTCAAGGCCCCCGCCAAGGTCAACTACCGGCTTGACGTGCTCCGCCGTCGGCCTGACGGCTACCACGATCTCCGGATGATCATGCAGCGGATCGATCTCTGCGACGAGATTACGATTACTTTGTCCGACACTTCCGGTGTCCGGGTCACCTGTGGCCGCGAAGGGGTGCCCGACGGTCCGGAAAACATCGCTTGGCGGGCCGCCAACGCGCTTCTGGCTCTCTCCGGGCAGGAAACGGGAATCGATATCGCCATTACCAAAAACATCCCCGTTGCTGCCGGGCTTGGCGGCGGGAGCAGCGACGCGGCCACGGTTCTTCTGGGGGTGAACGAACTTCTGGGACTAGGCCTCTCCATCGAGCGGCTCATGGAGGTCGGCGTGACGCTGGGTGCCGACGTGCCGTTCTTCGTCTTCGGCAAGACGGCCTTGGCCGAGGGGATTGGGGAAGTACTCACGGCAATAGACGCCGTCCCACCCCTCTGGCTTGTGATCGTTAACCCCAATATTCCGGTGTCGACTGCCTGGGTGTACCAAAGTTTACGGTTGACAGGTGAGTGGAATGGCGATACTATTCCTCGCTTCTTCAAGGATGTAGCGGATGTCTGTGCCGTCCTCGCCAATGATCTTGAATCGGTGACCATCGAACGGTATCCGGTGATTGGTGAAATCAAGGAGCGACTGGTCGCCGCAGGGGCTGCTGGGGCACTCATGTCCGGCAGTGGTCCCACGGTTTTCGGACTTTTCGCTTCCGAGGAGGAGGCACGTGGCGCGGCCCAGTCCATTGCCAATTCATTCGACTGGTTCGTAGTGGCAGTCAGGGCTTTGGTGTGATTGGCCGTTGCCAGGCAGTACAATACCACACTGGGGTGTAGCCAAGCGGTAAGGCACCGGATTTTGATTCCGGCATTCCAAGGTTCGAATCCTTGCACCCCAGCCACTTATTCCAGTATCATCTGCGGGTCGCCGCAGGAAAATAAATTTGCGGGCAAGGCAGCGTATGAACGACAAGATCAAGGTGTTCAGCGGCAATTCCAATCGGCAGCTTGCGGAGAAGATCTGCGAAAATCTTGGTCTCCCCCTCGGGAAGGCCAATGTCAAAAACTTCTCCGATGGCGAGATCATGGTTGAGATTGCCGAAAACGTGCGCGGGCGTGATATCTACGTGGTTCAGTCCACCTGTGCGCCAACCAACAATAATCTGATGGAACTGCTCATCATGAATGACGCCCTGAAGCGGGCGTCGGCGGCCACCATCACCGCGGTTATCCCCTACTACGGCTATGCACGTCAGGATCGCAAGGCTGCCCCCCGGACTCCCATCACCTCGAAGCTCGTAGCCGACCTTGTTACGACCTCCGGCGCTGATCGGGTGGTGACGGTCGATCTTCATGCCGGCCAAATTCAAGGATTTTTTAATATCCCGGTCGACAACCTCTATGCCGCGCCGGTTATCCTGGAGAATCTCAAGCAGCGTTTTCCCGAGAACGGCATTGTCATGGTTTCTCCCGATGCCGGCGGCACCGAGCGGGCCAGGGCCTTTGCCAAGCGCTTGGGTTGTACTCTGGCGGTTATCGACAAGCGCCGTACCGGCCCCAACGTGGCCGAAGTCATGCACCTTATTGGCGATGTGAAGGACAAGACCGCCATTATACTTGACGACATGATTGACACAGCCGGCACCCTTACCCAGGCCGCCAAGGCGCTGAAAGAGCATGGGGCGAAAGCTATCTATGCCTGTGCCACTCATGGGGTTCTCTCGGGGCCTGCCATTGATCGGATCAATGGTTCCGACATCGAGGCGGTCGTTATTACCGATACCGTGCCTCTTGGGGATAAGGCCGAGAGAACCAATAAGATTAAAGTGCTGACCGTTGCGGACCTCCTTGCCGAGGCCATTCGTCGTATCCATTCCGACGAGTCGGTGAGTTCACTCTTCGTTTGATTTCGTGCGGCTCTGTCCGCAGTGGAATAGAATCTGAATCGCTGGTAGCGGAGGAAATCATGCAACAGAAAACCATAAGCATAGAGCAGAGGGAAAAGGCCGGTAAAGGTGTTTGCCGGAAACTTCGGGCTGTCGGGCGCGTTCCCGGTGTTGTGTATGGCAAGGGTATTGAGCCGGTTGCCGTGTCCGTGGATGCCAAGGAACTGGCCGCCGCCATCGTTGGCGAGGGGGGCCGCAACAACCTGATCTCCCTCCAGGGGGGAGGAAGCCTCAACGGGAACACGGTTATCGTTGCCGATCTTCAGAAGGCTCCCCTCGAGGGAACCTTTATTTCAGTGGACTTCCACAAGATCAACATGGATGAGAAGGTTCGGGTTCACGTTCCGGTAGCGCTCATCGGTACTGCTCTGGGTGCCAAGGAGGGGGGCATGCTCGAGCTGGTCATGCATTCGCTGGACCTGGAGTGTCTCCCCTCACAGATCCCCGAGCACGTTGAGGTGGACGTGACCAATCTGGCCATCGGCCATGCCATTCACGTGGGCGAACTGGTTCTCTCTGCCGGCGTCAAAGCCCTCGACGATCCGAAGGCTACCATCGTCAGCGTCCATGGCAAGACCAAGGAAGAGGTAACTGTCGAGGAGGGGTAACCTCCTCGCCGCATAGTGCACCAATGGCTACAAGACTTATAATCGGGCTGGGAAATCCCGGCCCGAAGTACCAATGGACCCGCCATAACGCGGGTTTCATGGTTTTAGACCACCTTTCCCGCGTCATGGGGACTTCGGTCGCCAAGAAGAACTTCTCTGGGCTGTATGGTGAGGGAAGCTGGCATGGTGATCGCCTGCTGCTGCTCAAGCCACAGACCTTCATGAATCTCTCCGGGAGATCCGCGGCCGAGGCACTCCGCTTCCACAAGCTGACCCTTTCCGACCTGATCGTGATCCATGACGACCTCGACATCCCCTTTGGCCGAGTAAAGCTCAAGGAGGGGGGAGGGCATGGTGGTCATAACGGTCTCCGTTCCCTTATGCAGGAGTTGGGTGGCGGCGGTTTCGTGCGGATCAGAATCGGTGTGGGGAGGCCCTTGCGCGGCGATGCCGCCGATTATGTCCTCGCCAATTTTTCTTCTGCAGAAATGGCCGGTCTTCCTGCGCTCCTGGACGGTGTGGTTGATCTTCTCGGGGAGCTTGTAAGGAATGGACTCCCGCGGACCATGAGCCTTTATAACAACAAGGATTTTCTACCGGCAGCCTGATATCCCTCCTGCTGTCATTCCAACGCGAAAGAAGAATGCACCATGGGTTTTAACTGCGGTATCGTCGGGCTTCCCAACGTGGGAAAGTCTACCATTTTTAATGCACTGACCTCTGCTGGAGCCGAGTCGGCAAATTATCCCTTCTGCACCATCGACCCCAACGTCGGCATCGTGCAGGTTCCCGACGAGCGACTGGAGCGATTGGCTGAAATCGTCAATCCAGAGCGGATACTCCCCACAACTATCGAGTTCGTCGATATTGCCGGACTGGTCAAGGGAGCAAGCCAAGGGGAGGGGCTCGGCAACCAGTTCCTCGGGCACATCCGTTCGGTGGATGCCATTGTCCATGTGGTCCGCTGTTTCGATGATGAGAATGTAGTGCATGTGAGCGGTAGTGTTGATCCGATTCGTGACATCGAGGTGATCCAGACCGAACTGGCTCTGGCTGATCTGGACAGCGTGGAGAAAAAATTCCAGCGCGTCGAGAAGCAGGCCAAGGGCGGTGACCGGAAGCTCAAGGATGAAAGCGAGTTTTACGCCCGCGTCAAGGGGGCGCTGGAGAAAGGCACTCCCGGGCGGCACGTTGAGGTGGGTGACGATGAGCGCCTCTGGATGCGCGATCTGCATCTGCTGACCGATAAGCCGGTCCTCTACGTCGCCAACGTCGCCGAGGACGACCTGGAGGGGGCGCACCCCTTTGTCGCCAAAGTGCGGGACCTGGCCGAGAGTGAAGGTGCCCGGGTCGTTGTTATCTGTGGTCGGATCGAGTCCGAGATAGCCGAACTCGACGGAGACGAAAAGAAGGTGTTTCTTGCCGAAATGGGGCTCGCCGAGTCGGGGCTCGACCGCCTGATCCGGATGGGATACGATCTTCTTGGGCTCATTACCTATTTCACTGCCGGCAAGAAAGAGGTCAGGGCCTGGACCATCCCGGCCGGCACCAAGGCGCCCCAGGCAGCCGGAGTCATCCACTCGGATTTCGAGAAGGGGTTTATTCGCGCCGAAGTAATCGCCTACCGTGACTTTGTGGCTGTAGGCGGCGAGGCGGGGGCCAAGGAAAAAGGGCTCATGCGCCTCGAAGGGAAAGAGTACGTTGTTCAGGATGGCGACGTCATGCACTTTCGATTCAACGTGTAGTAGTAAGACGATTGGCCGGTTGGGGCGCATATCACGATAAAATTCTTGAATAGCCGGGTAAGCTGTAGTAAATTTCTTTTTTTGCAGCGGCCTCAGGCCGCACGCTCCTTGCTCCGGGTCGGACCGGGGCTAATAATCCGCGAGGAGGAAATACACATGGTACGGAAGTATGAGACGGTAGTGATCGTCCAGCCGGACCTTGGCGACGACGAGCTCAAGGGGCTCAATGCCAAGGTGACGGACATCATTGCCACGATGAAAGGCGATCTCCATCGGTTGGAGGACTGGGGGGTGAGAAAGCTTGCCTACCCGATCAGGAAGAGTGCGCGGGGCCGTTACTACTACGTCCGCTTCGACGGTGACGCTGCTCTGATCGCAGAGCTGGAGCGGCGTCTGCGCCTTGATGACAAGGTTTTGCGTTATCAGAGCGTGAAGATCGAGAAGGAAACCGCAGCTCCTGCAGCGAAGGCTGCTCCCGTCGAAACGGCGCCGGCCGCCGAAGCCGCTGAATAAGAGATCGGAGGTTCAGGATAGATGAGTGAAGAAACTACTGTAAGACCCGAAAGAACTGAAAGATCCGAGCGGCCTGAGCGGCCCCAGTACCGTGGCAACGGCCCGCGCAAGAGAAGACCCTTTCAGCGCCGGAAAGTTTGTCGCTTCTGTGCAGACAAGGATCTCGTGATTGACTACAAAGACCCCCGCGTCCTCCGCTCCTTCATCACTGAGCGGGGCAAGATCGTCCCGCGGCGGATCTCCGGCAACTGCTCCAAACACCAGCGTGAGATCACCGAGGCGATCAAGCGGGCCCGCAACATTGCCCTGATTCCGATTGCGTCCACGCACGTCGTCGCGTAAGCGGCGGAACGCTCGATAGTGACTGGCGACCGGGGCATCATCCTCGATATCGTCAAGGGGGTGTGCCTTTCGGTAGTGATTTTCATCGCCTACCTGCAGGTGCCCCTTATGGGAATGGTGGCTGGAGTTGTGGCCCCCCTTCCCGTTCTCTATTATCAGCTGAAGTGGGGGCGATGGATAGTCGGAGCTAGTGCGGTTGTCGCAATAGCTCTGGTCCTCGTTCCGGTTGGGGGCCTGCCGGTAGCGGTCCTGTATTTGCTTCAGGCTGGGCTCCTTTCGATTGTTCTGGCTCATTTTCTGGCCCGGGGACACAGTGCCGGTCGCGCGCTTACCTTAGCGGTACTCATCGTGGCGGCGGTCGCCACCGTTTCTGTCGTCGGGTATGGAGTTGCAGCGGGAATAGATCTTGACCGTCAGGTAGCTGCGGCGATCAAGACAAATCTGGACCAGACCCTTGCCCTCTACAAGGCCAAAGGCGCGTCGGGAGAAGATCTCCTCTCCCTCAAAGAAGCACTGGCGCAAATTGGCGACCTCTTCGGGCAGATATACCCGGCAATGCTCCTGATCAGTCTTGCTGCCGTTGCCGGAATCAATCTACTCATGCTTCGCCGGTTCCGGGAAGGTTTGACGGTCAAGCTTCCGGAAACCCGGTTCAGCAGCTTCAGAAATCCCGAAAATCTTGTGTGGGGATTGATTGTCGCCGGTTTTGCCCTCCTGATTGACAATGGCGTCGTTCAGACGGTAGCCCTCAATGTAATTGTCGTTGTCGGTTTTCTCTATTTTATGCAGGGGCTCGCCGTGGTTGCCCATTTTTTTGCGAGCTACAGAGTGCCGGCGTTCTTCAAGTTTTTTTTCTATGTCCTGCTCGTACTGCAGGCGTATCTGGTTCTGGCGGTAGCACTTCTTGGCCTTTTTGACCTCTGGGCGAGCTTCCGCAGGCCGCGAATTCATGAAAACCTGTAACATTCAGGCTGGGAGGAAACAACAATGAAAGTAATTCTCAAAGAAAATCTGGAAAACCTCGGTCACATCGGCGACATCGTGAAGGTCGCGCCGGGCTATGCCCGCAACTACCTCCTGCCGCGGGGGTATGCGACCGAAGCCACCGAGAAGAATGCCAAGGCCCTTGAGCACGCCAAGCGTCAGCTTGAGTACAAGCGCAATAAGGTTCTCGAGCAGGCAAAGGGGCTTGCTGCCAAGATCGAGGGACTGACCATTGCAATCACTCACCAGGCAGGCGAGGAAGGGAAGCTGTTCGGGGCCGTCACCAACATGGAACTGGCCGAGCACCTGAAAGCCCAAGGTGTTGAGATCGATCGGAAGAAGATCGTTCTTGCAGAGCCGATCAAGCATGTCGGTGAGTACACCGCTTCTGTCAAGGTACACCCGGAGGTTGCAGCGGCTCTGAAAGTGGTGATCACCAAGGCGGACTAGATTTCAGAAGGCTGCGTTTGTGTTGATTGAGGGCGGTTTCCGTAGGGGAACCGCCCTTTTTTTTGCACGGGCGCGCTCCATCCAGGAACCGTTAATGCGGCTGAAAACAACTCAGGACGATGAGGGGGGTGGGGGAGTGGCTGTGATCGGGAAGCGCGAACCGTTGGGCAGCGGAGACGGGTCTCGATGAGGTTGTAAGGGCTGTTCCTACTGCAGCGAATGAGCCGTCGAGCAGCCGAAACAGGCCGTCCGGCAGAGTGGGGGCGGCAACTGCTGCAAGTCAGGGTAATTAAAAAAGGCCTGCACGACGAGTGTGCAGGCCTTTTTTTCAGCGTTCAAACGGGTTACTTCTTCTTCTTCTTCATGGTAGGCTTCGCAGGAGCGGCTTTGGCCGGCTCAGCCTTGGCCGGGGAGCTCCAGTGGTTCAGGTCGTGGGCGATGTTGTGGCACTCGCCGCACTTCGAGAACTTGGACATCATGGCAGCCGGGTGCGGAACGCCGTGGCAGCTCTGGCAGGCCGGAACCATCTTGTGCTTGTCCTGGTGGCAGTATACGCAGGCCAGCGACTTGTGCTTGGCCTGGCTTGCGGTCAGCAGGTCGAGTGCCTTCTTGTGACAGGCGCCGCAGTCTTTGTTCGGGATTTCCTTGCCGTAGGCAACGTTCTTGGGCTGGTGGGCCTTGTGGCACTTCTTGCAGTCGCCGGCGGTCTGCTCGGCATAGTGGGGCTTGTGGCACTGGGTACAGGCCGGAATTTTGCCGTGGACGTTGTGGCAGGTGGAGCAGAAGAGCTTGGAGTGCTTGCTCGGGAACTGCTTGAGTTGCTCGATCTGCTGGGTATGGCAGCTCAGGCACGGCTCGGTGAGGTTGCCGGAAAGGATGATGTTGAGCGGGGTGTGGGGATTCTTGTGGCACCCGAGACAGTTGGGGAGCTCATAGTGCTTCTTGCCGGTGTGACACTGGCTGCACTTGGGAATGTTGTTCTGCGATGCGGGACGGTGACCGGCGTGGCAGTCGAAGCAAGTGATCTTTTTGTGGCCGGCACCGGCGCTGGCGATGTCTGCCGGGGGTTTGGCGTGACACTTCACGCAGTCGTCCTGAACCAGTTTCGGGGCGGCCGGGGCGGCCTTGACCGGGCTTCCCGCGCCCAGGCAGAGTGACACTGCCAGGGTCAGGCCAGCAACGGCAAAGAGCCTGATGCGTCTTACAGCATTCATCGTTCCTCCTCTGTGCTCTTCGCACATGACATAGGGTAGTTGCTCCATTTCCCAGTGGGGGGGAGCGTGTCTCACATAAAATGGCAGCGGGGCGTGCCCCGGCTGAAGCGGGGTGAATTATGCCATTTCTCCCGTGCCCAGTCAATTAGAAAAAGGTAATAAGTTGCTAAAAAAAACATCGAAAAAACGAATAGTAAGCCCGCTTTTTCATTGTCGGCAGCCTCCGGTTGGAGAATGAGAAGGAAATCTGGTCGGCAAGGTGGGTATCTCTGCCGTCAGAGCTTGCGCGGCTCTTTATTCCGGGCTTATGTCATCGGCAGTGACGGCAGCGAGAGGAGTATGCGGGAATAGAAGTCGCCGGACAACAGGCGCACCTCTTCTAGCAACGCCGCGGGAAGAGGGGCATGAATGACGATCTCTTCGCCGGAAACGGGGTGACGGAAGGAAACAAGAAAGGCGTGGAGGCAGTGCCCTGGATAGGCCGCAAGGGGAGCGCCCCGGTAGCGGCGGTCGCCTCGCACTGGGTGGCCGGTGAGGGCGAGGTGTTTGCGAATTTGGTGCGTACGGCCGGTTATGGGGGTGACGAGGAGCAGGGCAGCACTCTTTCCTTGGAACAGTGTGCGGTACTGGGTCTGCGCCTCCTTGCCTTCCAGGGGGGTATCGATGGTCCCTTCGGCTGGCAGTTTGCCGTCTGCAACAGCCAGGTAGAGCTTGCCAAGGCCGGTTTCCTTGACGAAGCGGCCAAACATGCCGGCACTCGTGGCGCTCTTGGCGAGTATCGTGGCGCCGGAGGTGCCGCGGTCGAGGCGGTTCACGGGGCGGAGCTTCGCAGGGGTGCCCCGCTGCGCCAGGAACCGTTCCGCCACATCCACGAGGGTTTGCTCGTCTTCGGCGGTCCGGTGCACCGGCAGCCCGGGGGGCTTGTTGACGACGACAATCCGGTCGTCCTCGAAGAGGATATCGAGGGAGGGACGTTTGGCGGCCAGGAGTTCCCTTGTCCGGCCGCTTTCCTTGAGGGCCATGGTGTCACCTGTCACGAGGAGGGTGTCGGGTGTGATCGGGAGGCCGTTAACGGTCAGGTGCCCACCACGGGTGAGCTTGCCGAGGTAGGCGAGGGGAGCGCCCGGAAGGAGGTTCCTGAGGAAGCTTTCCACCCCGCGGCAGTGATCGGATTCTGTAATGGTGAACGTGAGCATGGCGGGAGTATAGACGGTGACGTCCGGGAGCGCAAGGGGAGAGCGGCGCCGGGCACCGCCCTCCCTCGATTGGCGCGGTTCGGAATCAGCCTGCGATCTTCTGGCAGAGATAGTCGAAGATGGCCCGGGCTATCTGGGCCTCCGAGTTCTTGTCGTTATTGAAGGCCATGTGGTAGAGGTTCAGGTCGGCAATGTCCCGGTCGAGGAAGCTGCGAATGAACTTGACCCGTTCCTTCTGCATTTTTTCCACCAGAAGCTCTGCGTCCTGGATCGAAATCTTTGCGCGCCGCGCAATGGAGCGGACTTTGAAATGGTGGGAGGCATAGATGCGGAAATGGAGGCAGTTGTTCATCTGCTGGGTGATGATGGAGCTTCCCCTCCCGATGATGATTACGTTGCCCACCTCGGCCAGGGAGACGATCTGGTCGCAGAGGAGTTTGTAGTGGTCCCGCTCGGTTTTCCAGCGCGGCATGAGAGTGGAGATCATGTCGTCGAGGAAGCGGGGGCGTTGGCCGAGGGATTGGAGAACCGTCTCGGAAATGTCATGATGTTTGGCGGCTTCTTCGAGAAGCGCCTTGTCCATCACGACCCAGGGCTCCCTGGTGGAGTGTTCGAGAAGCTCCCTGAGCTGCTCGGCCACGGGATACCCCTCGCAGCCGAACTCCCGTGAAATGGTGATCGTCGGCTTGCGCCCCATACGTTTTTCGGCCTCGGTTTTACCCCTCATCCGGCGGGACACCTCGACCATTGCAGCGAGCCTCTGTTCAATGGATGGCACGAGCAGTTTCTCCGGCATGGCATCCTCCTTCGGTCCGCGTTTCTGTTTATGCTGTTGCGGACCCCTGTGTCAATTGTGCCCTGTGCCGGCCTCTAGTCAAGGGGGTTGAGTTCCTGTGGCACTGTGGGATACTTTGCTGGTAACGAAGGAATCCCTTGAAGGGCCAGTCGGAGGTGATATGAAGTTCATTTACGGAGTAATGATGTTTCTCGTGCTTGTGACGTCCGGCGTTCCGGCGTCGGCTGCCCCGAAAGTTCCCGAGAAGCTTGTCTACAATCTTTCCTGGACCGGGATATCCGTCGGCACCGCGAGCCAGGAGATTACGGAGGAGGGAGCCACGCGGAAAATCGTCTCCATGGCCCGCTCCAATGACTGGCTCTCGACCTTTTTCCCGGTGGAAGACCGGATCGAGAGCTCCTATGACAGCAGTCGCGGCAACTTCCCGGGGCAGGCCCGCCATTACCGGTTGAAGACCCGCGAGGGGAGCCGTCACCGGGACCGGGAGATCTTTTTTGAACAGGAGCGGGGGGTGGCCCGCTACCGCGACAACCTGAGCGGGGATAAGGCTGATATCGACATCCCCCTGGATACCATTGACGTTTACGGCAGCTTTTATTACATTCGCTACCTCCGCCTGGAGGTGGGAAAATCACCTACCGTCAACATCCTCGACAGCAAGCGGCAGCGGAGGATCGCGGTGCGGGTCCTGCGCAAGGAGCGGATCAAGACGGTTCTCGGCGAGGTGGATACCATCGTCATCCAGCCTCTGGTGGCATCCGAGGGGGTCTTCGAGGGGAAGGGGACGGTCCATATCTGGCTCACCGACGATGAGCGGCGCATCCCGGTGAGGGCGCGAACCAAAGTTACGGTGGGGAGTGTCACGGCGACGCTGGTGGAGTGGATTCCCGGCAAGTGACGAGAACGGAGCGGCAACAACGCAGGCCGGCTCCGCAATAGTTTTGCAAGAGCCTCGCTATTCAACTGAGAAAGGAAACCTAACCATGGAGACACTGGAAGCAATCAGAACGAGGAGAAGCGTCCGCAAGTTTTCCGATCGGCCGGTGGAGCCCGAAAAGCTTCGGGCGGTTCTGGATGCGGCGCGACTCGCTCCGTCGTGGGCAAACATGCAGTGCTGGCGGTTTGTTGTGGTGGAGGATCAGGCAACGAAGGTGCAGATCAGCGAGCTCTCCTACGTGGAGGCCTACTTCGGCCCAAAGGGGTACAAGTCGAATCCGGCTCAGAAGGCCCTGGCCGAAGCGCCGGTGGTGATCATCGCCTGCGGCGAACCGCCTCAATCCGGGGAGTTGCGGGGGCAGCAGTATTACCTGACCGATGTGGGGATTGCGGCCCAGAATCTCATGCTTGCCGCCCACGACCTGGGGCTGGGGAGCGTCTTTGTCGGCGTCTTTGACGAGCAGCAACTGGGAGAACTTCTCGGTATCCCGGCGGAGCTCCGGATTGTTGGGCTCTTTCCTTTGGGATATCCCCTTGAGGGGCCGAAGGCTGGGCCGTCACGCAAGCCTCTGGATGAGATAGTCCACTATGGTAAGTATCAGGCGTAACTCCTTCCGGCAACGACAGAGGGTGAATAAATGGGCCCGGGGAGCGAACTCCGGGCCCTTTCTGCTGCTTGCCGCCTGAAGTCAGCCCATGCGGAAATGTGCCACCATTTGCCGGAGCCCTTCGGAAATCTCCTGGAGATGGCTTGCCGCTTCCGCGGACTCCTGGGCACCCTTGGCCGTTTCTCCCACAACCTGGGTTATCATCTGGATGTTATTGCTGATCTCGGTGGTGGTGGCAGTCTGCTGCTCGGCTGCGGTGGCGATCTGGCTCATCTGTTGCGCCACGGAATCGATCTGTGCCTTGATCTCGGTGAGGGCGGTTCCCGATTCGCCCGCCTTCTGGGTGCTGTCTTGCACTATGGTGACGCCGTGGTTCATGGACGATACTGCCGCAGAAGTCTCCTGCTGAATGGATTTGATCATCTGGCTGATCTCTTTAGTGGCCTTGGTTGTCCTTTCCGCCAAGGCGCGGACCTCGTCGGCCACCACGGCAAACCCGCGTCCCTGCTCGCCGGCACGGGCCGCCTCGATGGCCGCATTGAGTGCCAGCAGGTTGGTCTGGTCGGCGATGTCCTCAATTGTCCCCACGATCTCTCCGATCTGGTCGCTTCGGGTGCCGAGGTTGGCCACGCTCCGGGCCACATCGCGAACCTGGCTATATATGGTGTTCATTGCCTCGACCGTTGCCATGACCACGGAAGCGCCGGAATCTGCGGACTCGTTGGCCTTGCTGGAGCTTCCGGCCGCCAAAAGGGGACTTGGTCTTGCGGAAGATTGGCGCTGATCGGCTTAAAGAAAGTTTGCTTATGTTTCGTTTGGGTGTGATCTTCGGGCGGAAATAGACGAAAAAAGGCGCGGAGAATAGGTCTCCGCGCCTTTTCTTCAGCATTGGCGGAAGGGGTTACTGCCCCAGGGCCGCCTTGAGGTCTGCGTCCACCGTGGTGATGGGACCCAGGTTGAAGTTCTCCACCAGGAAGTTGAGAACGTTGGGGGTGACGAAGGCCGGGAGGCTCGGGCCGATCTTGATGTTCTTGATCCCCAGGTGCAGGAGCGACAGGAGGATGACCACCGCTTTCTGCTCGTACCAGGAGAGGATCATGGAGAGGGGCAGATCATTCACGCCGCACTTGAAGGCGTCGGCCAGGGCCAGGGCGATCTGGAGGGCCGAGTAGGCGTCGTTGCACTGGCCGATGTCCAGGAGGCGCGGGATGCCGCCGATGTCGCCGAACTCCAGCTTGTTGAAGCGGTATTTGCCGCAGGCGAGGGTCAGGATCACGCAGTCCTGGGGCACCTTCTCGGCCAACTCGGTGTAGTAGTTGCGACCCGGCTTGGCACCGTCGCAGCCGCCAATGAGGAAGAAGTGCTTGATGGCGCCCGCCTTCACCCCTTCGATCACCTTGTCCGCCACGCCAAGGACGGCGTTGTGGCCAAAACCGGTGAGAATCTCCTTCGCCGGCGCGTCGGCCAGCTCGGGGCACTCAAGGGCTTTGTTGATGACTTCGGAGAAGTCCCAGCCGTTGATGTGCTTCACACCGGGCCACCCCACCTGGCCCCAGGAGAAGAGGCGGTCCTTGTAAGAGTCGGCCGGGCGCTGGATGCAGTTGGTGTTGAAGATGATGGCGCCGGGGAAGTGGGGGAATTCCTTCGCCTGGTCCTGCCATGCGCCGCCGAAGTTGCCGTAGAGGTGCGCGTACTTCTTGAGGCCGGGATAGCCGTGGGCCGGGAGCATTTCACCGTGGGTGTAAACGTCGATCCCTTTCCCGTCGGTCTGCTTCAGGAGCTCCTCCAGCATGCGGAGATCGTGGCCGGAGACAAGGATCCCCTTGTTCTTGCGGGTGCCGGTCGGAACCTTGGTGGGGACCGGGTGGCCATAATGGGCCGCGTGACCTTCGTTCAGCATCCCCATGACCTTGATGTTCAGCTTGCCGCACTCCATGGCGAGCCCCACGAAGTCCATGAGCCCCTTGGCCGGGTCGGCGGTGGCGGCCATGGCCTTGTGGAAGAAGGCGAAGACCTCTTCGTCCTTTTTGCCGAGGATGTAGGCGTGGTCGGCGTAGGCGGCCATCCCCTTGAGGCCGTAGATGAGAATCTCGATGGCGGAGCGGATGTCGGCGTCGGCGTGGTGGGTGTTGATGCCGTGCTCCTGCCCCTGCTTCACGAGCCCTTCAAGATCGCCGGCAATGACCCACGCGGCGGGACCGGCGGCGATCTGCGGAGCGCTGGAACCGTTCTTTTCCCGATAGGCGGTTTCGTAGAGGGCCTTGATCCTTTCCTTGTAGTCGTAGCACGTGCGGAGTTTGCCGGCAATCTGAACCGGGTCGAAGTCCACGTTGGTGACGGTGGTGAAGAGCCCCTCAAGGACGAAGTAGTCGATCTTCTCTTCCTTCACGCCCAGCTCCCGGGCCTTGTCGGCATAAATGGCGAGTCCCTTGAGCCCGTAAAGCATGAGATCCTGCAGGGCGGCCACCTCGGGGTTCTTGCCGCATACCCCGATGATGTCGCAGCCGACGCCCTTGGCGGCCTGTTCGCACTGGTTACAGAACATTCCCATTCCTGATTAGCGTCGATCTTCCGCTGACGCCTGATGTGACATTTGCTGTCGCAGCATGATGATAACTTCATGGCATCT
>NZ_JAHDIW010000002.1:0-444089 GCF_018531165.1 Geobacter grbiciae
TGTCAAATCCGATGTACTTCCCTCTATCTAATCTCCTTCCTCCTGAATCTACGCTGCAACTAATTCACGAAAGAACCCAATCTTTTGTAAGAATTATAGAAGAGAGCGAAATCCATGGAGAAATGTTCAATTGGTTCAGTACGATAACCAAGCTCGTATGCCAGCAGTTCTTCACTCTTAAAGTCCTTGGAACCAAAGGCGGAAACAAGGGCCGGAAGTTGCCCGTGAACAGTGCCTGGAGGCAAGACCAAGGAGTCGTTTCGATAATTCTCCTCGGCGCTGGAAGGTGTCCTCACGGCGCGTGAAACAGCAGCCCAGACAGTCTGACGATAGTCAGGCGTCCAGATAAGACGGGCATTGGGCTGAATCTCGAAGCCGGTAAAGTCGTTGTGCTCGAACCGTGATCCCAGAACCAGGCGGAGTTTCTCTTCAATGAGTGCTATGTCGTCCTGCAGGAAGAAGCTGTAAAGATTGTCGCTCCGTTTGTCTGGTGTAAAGGCGATCGCAATCTTGTTGGTAAGGTTTTCATGGCTGAAGCGGTAACCCAATCCCCACATAACTTCCTGCCGCGAACCCCACCTGAACCGGTTCTGGAAATCGACATCAATGGTATCGCGATTCTCATCCCAGAGCGCCATGTCACGTTCAGTCCGGTCATAGTAAAGCTGAAGCGCCATGTCGGCAGTATCGGAAAACTTGCGCGTCCAGCGGGATAGGAGATTCCCCCCGGCGATGTCGGTTTCTGAGTTGAAGGTCCGGGAATAGGGCGGGACCAAGAGAGGCACGGAGAAGGTTTCTTCTTCTTTCCCATGGTACATGTCTCCTTGGACGGTCAACGAATCGTGTGCAGTCAGGTCCGAATCCACACGGAATCCTCCCCGCAGAACGCTCCAGTCGTCTTTCCCCTCGTTGCCGGCGGCATCGACGCCACCATCCCTGTTGAAATACTTCGTGTACAACCGGTAATAGGTATCGTCACCAACACGGCCGCCATAGCGCGCCCCGCCGAACCCTCGTTCTTCCGTTCCGGCACCGGCGCTCAGAAGTCCTCCTTGGGTTTCCTGGGCGTGCTTGGTAATGATGTTGATGACGCCGTTGAAGGCATTGGCTCCCCAGAGGGCAGCGCCCGGCCCCCGGATTACCTCGATGCGGTCTATGTCTTCGAGCATCGTATCCTGGACATCCCAGTACACACCGGAAAAGAGGGGGGTAAAGACGGTCCGGCCGTCCATCAGGACCAAGAGCTTGTCCGCGAAACGATCGTTGAAACCCCGTGCAGAGACAGCCCACTTGTTCGCATCGAGACGCGCTACCTGAATGCCCGGCACCATGCGGAGCACTTCGGGGATGCTGGTAGCCCCGGAGCGTCGGATATCTTCCCTGGTGACGACGAAGACAGCTGCACCGGCATCGGATAGCTTCTGCTGCTTTTTCGATACCGATGTCACCTGAATATTCATCAAGTCTTCGAGACCGAGTTCACTGAGGTTCAGGTTTTCGTGTTCTGATCCCCACGACGGATCGATCAAGCCTATGAAGGGGATCGTGCAAATCATCAGTGCAGGTGCCCACTTGGAAAGCAGGAGCATATAGGTACCTCGCAGGAATTCTCTTTTGCGCTCTTGGAGTCGCCATTGCCGCAAACGACAATCAGGACCTGCATTACGATAACGTTGACGGAACGAACCTATCTATCCAATGTTTTGGAAAGTCTCAATGACAGGCTTGAGGTATTTGAGGCAGGACCAGGCGCGTGGAGCTGTAGAGTATCAGTTGTTTAATTGGCTATGGGCGAAAGGGTGAAATAGAACGTCGCACCTTTGCCGACTTCACTCTCAGCCCAAATTCTTCCATTGTGGCGTTCGACAATGCGTTGGACCGTTGCGAGCCCTATTCCGATGCCTTTGAATTCATCCCCGAGGTGCAGCCTCTGGAACAGGTCGATCAGCTTGCCGGAATTACCCAGGTCAAAACCGATTCCGTTGTCGCGCACGTAATATACCATCTCCCCGTTTTGAAACGATTTTCCGAACTCGATACAGGCGTCAGGCAGAGTTCTACTGAACTTCCATGCATTCCCCAGCAGGTTCTCCATCATAACTCTAAGCAGGGCAGGATCACCTTCCACTTCCATGCCGCCGGTTATCCTGATGTCAACCTTGTGTTGTTGCTCGAGGTCGTGCAGCTCCTGTGCGATTTCCCCTGCAAGGTCGCTCAAGTTCACGGGTTCGAGGTGCGGTTCGTCGGTCGCCATTGTTGAAAGGTCGAGCAGCGCGTCAATCAGCTGCACCATTTGAGTGGCGGCCGCACCTATTTTCGAGAGACACCGTCTGCCGGCATTATCCAGTCGATCACCGTACTCTTCGAGCAGAACCTCGCTGAAACCATTGATCGTACGGAGTGGGGCAGATAGATCATGTGACACGGAATAACAAAAAACTTCCAGTTCCCTGTTGGAAGTCTGCAGTTCCGCGGTGCGTTCCAAAACCATCCGTTCAAGCTGGGCACTGAGCTTTCTGTATCGATCCTCGCTCTCCTGAAGGGCCTTGAGCATCTGCTCGCGTTCCCGGATCAACTGCTGTTTCTGCAAGACCTGATCGATGACGACGGGAAGAAGTTCCAGATAACCCATATCCACATCTTTCACGATGTAGTCGCTGGCCCCCAGTTGCAATGCTTCGACCGCGATTTTTTCATTCCCCCTGCCGGTCAGCATGATCACCGGAGGAGAGGTTTTGCACTCCGCCATGACCCGCAAGACGTCGATGCCATCGCATGAGGGCATGCTGTAATCGAGCAGCACGACATCAAAGGGCGCTTTCCCGAGCGTAGCCAAGCCGTCGTCACCGTTTCTGACGATTTCAACCGAGAAGGACTGTCGCTGCAATTTTCTCTGCAACAGCCTGGCTAAACCAGCGTCATCTTCCATATACAAAATGCGAACGGGCTTATTCTCGACCACAAATCCTCCTGATTAATTCCATCGCATGGTTCCACACAGCTTGTGAAGTAAAGCCGCCAGGTCTAATCCCCCGGCCGCTCAGCAATGCTTACTTATCATATCCGAGCATTGTTGAGCAACGCTTAAACTGGTTGTCTTCCCCATATAAAACAAGCGGTTCAGCAGCTGTTGGGCCGGAATGGTCCGACAATTTCCCGTTGCGACAAACCAGTGAGCCTGTCTCCGCCACCCTTGACACATCTTCTGGAAGAATGTAGCGTCGTACGGAGTTTCCATCGTTGCCTCTTCTGTCGCCATCGACGAATCTCCCGTTAATAGACAGAACTACGGCAACGCCCAGTCTCTTTACGGAGCGAACTGTCATCGTGGTTTCCTGTTTGATCGTTACCTTCAAGCGTACGGTTCTTTTGACCTCATTCGGCTTGTTCACAGCTCTCCTTCTGGTCTCATCGGCTCTAGCCCAGGGGAATATCGCCAAGTATCCCTATCTGCCGTCAGGCTATTCGTCGGTCAAGGTTTTTGACCGCAGCGGACGGTTTGTGGGCCGTCTCCTTCCCGAGAAACGCTACTGGGTCTCCATAGATCACATCCCCGCTTTCCTGCAAAAGGCGGTGGTGGCTGTGGAAGATGCACGGTTTTTTGAGCATGGAGGCATTGATATTCGCGGGATCGCCCGGGCGCTGGTGAAGGACGTGGTCAAGGGGAAGCTGGCGGAAGGCGGGTCGACCATTACCCAGCAGCTGATCAAGAACCGATATCTCTCCGGGGAGAAAACCATCGAGCGGAAGCTTGAGGAAGCCCGGATGGCCATGGAGTATGAGAAGATCTATACCAAGAAGCAGATTCTTGAGATGTATTTCAACGAGATTTACTACGGCAATGGGGCGTGGGGTATTGCCCAGGCGGCCCGGGTCTATTTTGACAAGACCCCGGATCAGTTGACCGATGCCGAATGCGCCCTGCTGGCTGGAGTGCCCAAGAACCCGGGCCGGTACAACCCCCTCGGGAAATCGGTCGATGTCAGCAGACGAAGGGACGTGGTTCTTGCTCGCATGCTGGACCTCAAGATGATTTCGGCGCGGCAGAAGCAGAAGTTGAGAACCCGCCCCATTACAACGGTGCAGCGCAGTCAGACGCCCTACTATCTGGCCCATATCCGGAACGAGCTTGTGGAGCGCTTCGGCCCTCAGATCATCGAACGGGGGGGGCTGGAAGTTACTGCCGCCATGGACTTGAGCCTGCAGAAACTGGCCGAAAAGACCTTGAAGGAAGGGGTGAAAAGGATTTCCCCCGAGCTTCAGGGGGCATTGGTTTCTCTGGATCCTGCAACGGGTGATGTGCTGGCAGCCGTCGGTGGGGTAGACTTCACGAAGAGCCCCTATGATCGCGCCTTCCTTGCCAGGCGTCAACCCGGCTCAGCCATCAAGCCGCTGATCTATGCCGCAGCCTTGGAAATGGGGATTACCGCCGGCAGTGTCTGGGATGATACGCCGGTTGCCTACGACCGCGGGAACAATCAGACCTGGAAGCCGCTGAACTACGGGAAGGAGCGGTATGGCCAGCTGTCGCTCCGGCGAGCCCTGGCGTACTCGAACAACATCATAGCGGTCAAGTTGCTGGATACGATCGGAGTCCCGTATTTTGTCGATTTCGCCCACAAGGCGGGGCTTCCCCTGCGTCCCAACAACGATCTTTCCCTGGCCCTCGGAACGGAAGACGTTACCTTGCGCGACCTGGTAAGAGCATACACCCCCTTGGCCAACGGAGGGCTCAGGTCCGAGCCGAGAACAATCGTGCGTATCTATGACAGGAATCGCCGCGCCTGGACGGAAAACGCTCCGTCAGTTACGCCGGCCCTCTCGCCGGCGGCTGCCTTTGTCACCACCCGGATGCTCAGGGACGTCATGGTGTACGGCACCGCAAAATCACTCAAATCGTTCAGCCAGAAGCGGCCGTCCGCCGGAAAGACCGGCACTACCGACGATTACCGGGATGCCTGGTTCATCGGCTACACCCCTCAGGTGCTGACCGGCATCTGGGTGGGATACGACAAGCCGCGCCCAGGGGGGAGAGGGTTTACCGGCGGGGCAGTGGCGGCACCCATCTGGGAACGGTTCATGGGGGCGGCTCTGGCATCAAAGCCGGTTGCGGATTTTCCGAAACCCGATACGGTTGTCTCCGTTTCCATCGACCCGGCGACCGGCTACCTGGCAACGCCGGACTGCCCGGAAAAGCGCGACGAATTCTATGTCGAGGGGACCCAACCCACCGAATACTGTCCCAAACATGGCGGAGATCGCCTTAATCAGGTACCACCCGTCCTCCCCCAGTCCAAGGAGGAGGCTCCGCAACCCGAGTGAATCCTCTCTCCTCCTTTCCCTCCATCACACCATTACACCTGTTGGCACTATTGCGCGCACTGCCAGTCATCCTGCCGTTTTGAACATGATGACCTCGGCCTCGGCCATGGTCTGACCGTCCAGCTCGATGATTCCCCGCACATCGATGAGCCGGCGCCGGTCGCCAACGATCTCGCCGATAACAGTTATCTCGCTGCCGGTGGGTACCGGTTTCCGGTAGCGCAGGCGCATCTCACTGGTCACCACCTGGAGTCCGCGGGCCATGCAGGCCTGGGCGCATATTTCGTCCAGAAGGGCCGAGAGGATGCCGCCGTGGACTATCCCCTGCCACCCCTGGAAATGCTCCGGAATACTGACCAGGGTTTCAGCCCGGCCCTTTTCCGGATCGGTTGTGAAGATAGCGTGAAGTCCGATGGGGTTTTTGCTGCCGCAGATGAAGCAGTGGTTGTCGTCGATTACCTGCATGGGGTCTCCTGTGATTTCATGATTTGACACTCGACAATCCAGTAGATCTGTTTGTGCTGGACGCGGGTCAGGGCAGTCAGTTGGCGCTCGGCGTCGGCGCGGTCGGGAAAGGTGCCGACCAGGAACCGGTTGCCGTTGTCGTCCTGGCGCCAGAGTTCAAAGGCGGCTTGATCGTGGTTCACTCAGTACGCCCAGTAGGGGCCGGTGCCGAGGCTGGAATTTTTTCTATCAATTCCTACGAAGACGGAACGGCCATAGAAGAAGGGGAGGCCCCAGTCGAAGTAGCCATTAGATCCAGGCCCGCCAATTTCAGTAAAAGCACTGTTTGACGTTCTAAATAAACTGTCAGCGTTGCTTATTGTGAACTTTATAGTGCTGCTTGGAGCCCCTCCTGCGCCGTAGTTATCAGCACTCAATGGTAAGGGAGAGGAGGGGGCATACCATTCTCGGTTGGAACTGAGAGGGATGGTGTCTATAGGGTCGTTGTAAAAAAGTCCGTTTGAGCCGCTGTCAATGAAGCTAGTGAAAATGGAACCCTTAAAGGTAGTTGTGATATATCCATCTAAACTGGTTTTATAGGTCATAACTTGGGAGGACGAGACGTTGGATGGTGTGTTGTTTTCCTGTGTGCCTATCCCAAGAATGAGCTTGCCGGTAGCTGTGTAAGCGGTTCCTGTTGGGAGGCTTTGCATCTGCACGATGACGCCGTTGTTGTACGCTGAACTGAGATGGACCACCGGGTTTTGAACTTGACTGGTGATGGGAACGGCGCTTGGCAAGCAGTTCGAGCTGCTGCAGGTGAAGTACACTCCATTGGTGGCGCTGCCGGCACAACCGTCTCCACAGTCCTCGGCGAAAAGACCGACGCCGAGAATCCCGTTATAGCCAGCAACAGTGGGGTTTGTATCTAATCCTTTTACTTGCGGTGATTGACATTGGCTAGGGATGTTGCCTTGGAAATATGTGGCATCGATAATCTGTATCGGGATGTTGGCGGCGGTTTCTCCGCCGAGCTTTACGTCGGCTATCCTCACCGGTCCCCAGGTCGCTGTGTTATCCAGATAGGGGATACACTCGGCAATTGGAGAGGAACCGACCAGTACATCCTTCAGTGAAAGATTTAAGATTTGATCCTTGAAGATCCGCAGACCATAACTGCCGGTGTCCAGGAGCACGTTGTCGACGGTCTGGCATTTTCCCGTGTCGGGTTCACATATGGTAACACTGACGGTCGGTTTGTTGGGATATGACGGGTCATTGACGGTGATGTCCAGCACATTGGCCGCCGTGTTGGTTCCACCGCCACTGCCACCTCCTCCGCCTCCGCCACCACCACCACCGCCACCACCACCACAGCCGGCAACAAGTCCAACGATAAGAATAAGAGAAACGGTTTTATTTGACGTCATCGCTGCTTACTCCCTCGGGAATCAATGCGGGCACGTAAGCTCGCCCCTGCAGGTTGCGCATGTGCCCCCATTTTTCGACGATGACCCTGGCGGCCTTCACCTGGGAGCGACGCAGGCCCCGCTGCCGGGGGGCCTGCCGTAAAGCCTGTTTGTACTCGGTAATGTATGTGCCCAGAAGCGGCGTGAGGTCGGGGTGGGAAACCCCGTTCCAGGCCACAGCAAAAACAATGCCCGAAGGGGTGATATATTCACGGACGGTATTCCCCCCGGTTACGAGCTCTTGAACCGTATATCCCCTGCGGGTCGTGGCGGCGCGCTGGGTAGCGGAAAGTGCCTTGCGGTCAACGGCCACCGATGCCGCAGGTTCACCAAGGGCTGCTTCCGACTGCCGGGCAGGCATGAAGGGTGTTGCCAGAAGTCCGGCAACAAGGCTCATGGCGACGAATATTCTCCTCATATCGGTACCGCTCCTTTCAGGTGTTGAAATCGCGTCAGATATTTTCCCACTCTAGCCGAAGGGTGTCCAGTAAATCCTGGCAATTCCGGCACCGCTCCGGTGGAGGCGTGGAAAAGAAAGGGTGTAAAAATCGGAGTCCCTCTTGCGCAACCCGTCTCTTCACGGGACAATTGCGATACAGCAGCAAACTAGTCCGCGAGGTGGCCATGGGTTATATCCTTGCCCTGGATCAGGGCACTACCAGTTCCCGCGCGATTGTCTTCGACACAACCGCAACGATCCGTGCCATTGCCCAGCGGGAGTTCCGCCAGCTATTCCCCCGGCCCGGCTGGGTGGAACATGACGGCCGTGAGATCTGGGCCACCCAGGTCGGCGTGGCGGCCGAAGCCCTGACCCGGGCCGGAATCTCTCCCCGGGAGGTGAAGGCCATCGGCATCACCAACCAGCGTGAGACGACACTTCTCTGGGACCGGCTAAGCGGCGAGCCGCTCCACAATGCCATCGTCTGGCAGGACCGCCGCACTGCGGAACTCTGCGACCGGCTCAAGGCCGACGGCCTGGAACCCCTGTTCCGGCAGAAGACCGGCCTGGTGCTGGATGCCTACTTTTCCGGCACCAAGCTGGCCTGGCTGCTGGATACCATACCCGGCGCCCGCAGCCGCGCCGAAGCGGGGGAGCTGGCCTTCGGCACGGTGGATTCCTGGCTGGCCTGGAACCTGTCGGGAGGGAAGCTCCATGTCACCGACGCCAGCAACGCCTCCCGAACGCTCCTCTTCAACATAACTACCCTGGATTGGGACGATGAGCTGCTGGCGATCTTCGGGATACCCCGGGCCGTGCTGCCGCGGGTGGTGGACTCCGGCGCCGTTTATGGCGAGACCGCCGGGGATATCTTCGCTGCTACGATTCCCCTTGCCGGCATGGCCGGGGACCAGCAGGCGGCCCTCTTCGGCCAGGCCTGCGGTTCGGCGGGGATGGCCAAGAACACCTACGGCACCGGCTGCTTCCTGCTGATGCACTGCGGAACACGGCCGATAGAGTCCCGGCATAACCTCCTCACCACCGTTGCCTGGCAACTGGGCGGACGGGCTGAATACGCCCTTGAGGGGAGCGTGTTTGTGGCCGGCGCTGCGGTGCAGTGGCTCCGGGACGGCCTGGGCATCATCCGCTCCTCCGGCGAGGTGGAGGCCCTTGCGGCCAGCGTTCCGGACAGCGGCGGCGTCTGCCTGGTTCCCGCCTTCACCGGGCTCGGCGCCCCCCACTGGGACCCCTACGCCCGGGGCACCATCGTCGGCATCACCCGCGGCACCACCGCTGCCCATATTGCCCGGGCCACCCTGGAGAGCATCGCCTTCCAGAGCGCCGACCTCCTCACCGCCATGGAAGCCGACGCCGGCATCAGCCTGGCAGAACTGCGGGTCGACGGAGGCGCAACGGCCAACGGGCTCCTGATGCAGTTCCAGGCCGACCTCCTCGGGGTGCCGGTGGTGCGGCCCCGGATCAGCGAAACCACGGCTCTGGGGGCGGCCTACCTGGCGGGACTGGCGGTGGGGCTCTGGCGGGACCGCCAGGAGATTGCCGGCCACTGGCAGGTGGACCGGATTTTCGAGCCGGCCATGGGGCGCGAGCAGGCGGCAGAGCTGCGGGGAAGGTGGGGGCGGGCCGTGGAGCGGGCCCGGGGGTGGGTGGCACCATGACCCGTACGAGGCTCTTGCAACAGCTTGAAGAGGAGAAGTGCTGGGATCTCCTCGTTATCGGAGGGGGCGCCACCGGGCTCGGCGTGGCCGTTGAGGGGGCGAGCCGGGGCTACCGGACGCTCCTCCTTGAGCGTGACGACTTCGGCAGCGGCACCTCCAGCCGGAGCACCAAGCTCATCCACGGCGGGGTCCGGTACCTGCAGCAGGGGAATCTCTCCCTGGTGTTGGAGGCCCTCCACGAGCGGGGAATCCTGATCCGCAACGCCCCGCACCTGGTGCATAACCTCTCCTTCGTAGTCCCGCTCTATGACTGGTGGGAAGGTCCCTTCTACGGCATCGGACTGAAGCTCTACGACATGCTGGCGGGGAAGCTGGGACTCGGCCCGTCGCAGATACTCTCCCGGGAAGAGACCCTGCGCCGCATCCCTACCGTGGAGCCGGCAGGGCTGCGGGGCGGGGTGATCTACCACGACGGCCAGTTCGACGATGCCCGGCTTGCCGTGGCTCTGGCCCGCACCTGCGCGGACCTGGGGGGAGTTCCCCTGAACCGCATGGAGGTGGCAGGCTTCCTCAAGGGGGAAGGGCTGGTTCGCGGCGTAGCGGCACGGGACCGGGAGAGCGGCCGCGAATACGAGATCGAGGCGCGGGTGGTGGTGAATGCCGCTGGACCCTCCTGCGACGCCATCCGACAGCTGGACGACCCCGGCGCGCAGCCGGTCATCTCTCCGAGCCAGGGGGTGCATCTTGTCCTGCCCCGGGAATCCCTCCCCGGCGACAGCGCCATCATGGTCCCCCACACCGACGACGGGAGGGTCCTTTTCGCCGTCCCCTGGCACGAACGGGTGATCGTCGGCACCACCGACACGCCGGTGGACCGGGTCACGGCCGAACCCCGTCCCTTGGCGGCTGAAGTGGAGTTCCTCCTGGAGCACGCAGCCCGCTATCTCTCCCGGGATCCCGGCAAGGCCGACATCCTCAGTGTCTTCGCCGGGCTCCGTCCCCTGGTGCGGGGTGAAGCAGTCAATACAGCGGCCCTTTCCCGTGATCACACTATTATGGTTTCGACCGCCGGTCTGGTCACCATCACCGGTGGCAAGTGGACCACCTACCGCCGGATGGCCGAGGATACGGTGAACAGCGCTGTCAGGCTGGCGGGGTTGGAAGAGAGGCCGTCGCGCACGGCCGACCTCCCCATCCACGGCTGGCTGGCCAAGGGGGGTGTTGACGGGGAGTGGGCGATGTATGGCGCCGAAGCCGCTGCCCTGGAAGAGCTGTGCGCCGTGCAACCGGCCCTGCGCCGGCAACTCCATCCCCGGCTCCCGTACCGGCTGGCCGAGGTGGTCTGGGGGGTGCGGTACGAATGGGCGCGGAGTGTTGAGGATGTGTTGAGCCGCCGTACCCGGGCACTCATTCTCGATGCCCGTGCCTCCATGGAGGCGGCCCCGGAGGTTGCCGCCCTGATGGCGACGGAACTGGGGCGCGATGAGGTCTGGCAGGCGGCAGAGGTTGCGGCTTTCCGAACCCTGGCCGAGGGATATCTGCCTTAGCTCATGGCTGCTTCCTGAAAGTCGTATTCTGTTCAGTCAAGGGGAGTTGGTTGGAGGGAGGGCGATACGTTTAGTCCGAAGCTGCAACGCCCCTTCGGCGTCCACGGATTCTTCCCTGCATTCGATGGCTTGGGAGCCGGCCCATTTGGGGTCGCGGCAGCGCCGGATTTCCGCGAGCTTTTCCCCTGACCTGCCGAACACGACCACATCATGGAGGAGGTGATTGCCCGCCTCCTGCCGTGCGCAGTGAAATGCGATACGCCCCTGTTGCGTGGCCATGGGGCCGGGACTGGGGCAGTTTTCCTCCAGTACCAGTCGTTTGCCGGACGGTTCCGCTAGCATCACGCTCTCCCGCCTTCCTTCGAGAGGATCATCGGCTGTCGGAGCAAAGGAGCGCACGATGACGATGCTGCGCCCGTCGGGGAGGGGGTGCGCAGTGGAAATCCGATCCTTCTCCTCCCAATTGACCGCCGTTTCCGGGACATTCGCGACGGACGGGTCCACTGCGGTCACCCGCAGGGCCAGGAGTGTACCCGGTCGGGCGTTGCAGCGCTTCACGTACGCATCCTTTGCGGTGGCCCGCACGCGCGAAAGAGCGGCGCGCGCTGCTCCGGGAGAGGCCGCAATCTCGGGCACCCAGGCAAAGATGCTCCTCTTGTCGCCACAATCACCGGTCCGGACGACGAGGGCGTTGGGGGCAGTGGGGACCACTGCCTTGGCCTTTCGCGCTATCCCCGTGGCGGTGCGGTCGCTGGTGCCGACCACGAGCCAGAGCCGCTCCCCCCAAGCCGGCAGTGTTGAGCCAAGGACCATGGCTGCAACGAGGGCTGCCTTGATCACAGACCACTCTCCCGCTTGACCCGGCCAAGTTCATCATTAGGAACCAGCTGTACGTGGGCCCAGTCGCGGAAATTCACCCAGTCCCCTCCCCAGACGAGGCCCAGCTCCTTGGCCTCCTCGCCAAGGGCTTTCCAGAATCCCGTCTGTTCCGCCTCCGGAGCCCAACCAAAGCGGCTGTCCACAATATCCGCCGCATAGGCGTTGGGGGTTCCGTCGGGGTACTGGGCGTTGTGGAAGCTGAACTTCACCTTGCTGTTCCCCTGATAGTAGAGCTGCATCTGAACCGCCACCGAGCGCCAGCCGTAAAAAATCTTCGGCTGGAAGCCGCGTCCGGCGAGCGCCTGCAGAACCGCTGCAACCTTCTGGCGCAGTTCCGGATGCATACTCTGGAGTTTCTTCTCCTGGGACCATCGGGCGCTGTCGCCGCACCACTGGGAAAGATCGGCAGTGGCTGCGCCACCCGTGCCCGCAAGTTTGAGCCAGGTCTTGCGCCCCGGTTCTATGAGCCCGTCGGGGTTCGTCATGAACGTGGCCTGGAAGCTGCGGATCGCCGCAATGGTGTCCTTGCCGCAAACGCCATCAATCCCCTTTGGGTCAAAGCCCTTGGACTTCAGGAGGCTTTGGACTGTTTCCACATCATTTTCGAGATTTTTCCCCAAATATCCGACTGAAGCCTGGAGTACACTCATTGCCATATCTCCTCTGGTTGTGGAGGTCGAGAATCACGGGTGGTGCCCGCCATTCAATTAAATCACCGGAACGATTCCCGTCAATCGACTGCTGTCCTCCTTCCGGCGGCGTAGCGGCGCAAAAAAAGGCCAGTCCTTGCGGGCTGGCCTTCATGGTGCTGAGGAGGTGAGTCACTACTTTTTCTTTTCAACCTTCTTTTCTGCCTTCTTCTCTGCTTTTTTCTCGCCCTTTGCCTCGATGCTGGCGGCCTTCATGGTGTACTGGACCGTGACCTTGGAGCCGACCTTCAGGTCGCCGGTCACCTTGGTGTCCTTGTCCTTGGCGATTTCCCACTTCTCTTTCCCCTTCTGGACAACGATCATGTCGTCCTTCACTTCGAGGACGGGACCGGTTGCCTGGTAAGTCTTGGTGGCGCCAAAGGCAAGCGACGAGGAGAGCATCAGGGCGGCGGTGAGCAGTGCGGTACGCTTCATGGGGAATCCTCCTTGGTGATGTGGGAATATAAATTTATGGTTTGTAACAATACTCAATAGAACGCTGTTGTCAATGGGAAGTTTTCACTATGCTGCGCCCGGCGCCGACGAGTTCCCGGTAGGGGTTGCGGGGAAGCATCCTCCCATCGGCGTACGAGAGAACCATGAAATGGAGGTGGGTGGGAGACCGGCGCGGGTAGGCGTTCTTCCCGGTCCTCCCCAAAAAACCGATGGGCTCGCCCGCGGTAATGGTCTGCCCCGGCATTACCGTCACGGACGAAAGGTGGGCATAGTAGTAATAGCGTTCCTCGGCGGGGTTGAAGATCCAGACATACTTGCCGCCCCGGATTGGGTTCGGGTAATCCCAAGCAGGGTTAATGGCGATGACAATGCCATCGGTGAAAGAGACGATGGTGACCGGCTTACCGGTGACGTCATCGAGGGCATCCTGATTCCGGTCCCGCACGAAGATGTCGTGGGCCGGGTGGCCGCCGTGCCGGTTCCCCTGGTAAAAGGAGTACCCGCCGGGGCGATAGTCGTTGCCGTGCCGCCCTCCGATGGCGCGGAAATCATAGCCCGCCACCGGGAAGACCTCTGCTGAATTGGTTGCAGTGATGCCGTAGGTATCGAGGAGGAGCCGGTGGAGGATGACGATGCGGCTTTCGGCGGATGCGCGGTCGATGGACCCGTCGCGGATTTCCTTCTCAAGGATGTTCCAGTCGTCACAGGGGCTTGCCGCGGCAACCCCGTGAAAAGCCAGAAACGCCGCGACCGCCAGGAGGATAATCTGTTTCATCGTTCATCTCCCGATCAGATATAGATAATGGAATGTGCCAAGACTGGACTTTGCCAGTATGCATTTGCCCCAAATCAGAAATCCAGCGGACTTTTCGGCTCCTTTACCGTTCTGACCGGATGCTCCGCTCGTCACGCACAATGGCACACCAGCCCAGCACCCCGCAGAGAGCCATGGTAGCGGTCATCGGTACCGCCGTCCCGTTGTGGAACATCCCCACGAGCGCACCCGCGGTTGCCCCGAGGGTGTACTGGATCGTCCCCAGAAGCGCCGACGCGCTCCCTGCCGCCTTGTCGAAGGGGGCCATGGCGAGGGCGGTCACGTTGGGATAGAGGAACCCGGACGTACAGAGGCAAACGAACAGGAGTGCGACCTGGACAGGAAAACCACCGATCCCCGTGAACCCTGCAACCGCGAGAAGAAGGGCTCCCACCGCATTGACGGTGGCTGCGGTGCCCAGGATACGTTGGGCGCTGAAGCGGCGAAGAAGGCGGCGGTTGACCTGGGAGGCGCCGATCAGTCCGCAGGCGTTGGCGCCGAAGAACAGGCCGAAGTGCTGGGGGGTGACGCCGTGCAGTTCGATGAAGACGAACGGTGCGCCCGAGATGTAGGAGAAATTGACCCCGGCGACGCAGCCAAGAGCGATGGCGTAGCGGAGATAACGGTGGTTGCGGAGAAGGTGAGCATAAATGGTACCCATCTCGACAACGCCGCGCCGGCTGCGACGCTCCGCCGGCAGGGATTCGGGAAGGCACATTGCCGCCGCGGCGAGGGAAAGGAGACCGAATATTGCCAGAAAGCCGAAAATGCCGCGCCATCCGGTGATCAGCAGGAGCTGTCCTCCCACGATAGGAGCCAGTATTGGCGCCGCGCCCATGACCAGCATGAGGAGCGAAAACATCCTCGCCGCTTCGGCGGTATCGTAGAGGTCGCGTACCACAGCGCGCGAGATCACCATGCCGGCTCCCCCTCCGACCGCCATTACCACGCGCCAGAAGAGGAGACCCTCACCCGTGTGGACGAAGGCACATCCGAACGCTGCCGCGACGTAGAGCGTCAGTCCCAGGAGGAGGGGCGTTCGCCTTCCCCACCGGTCGGCCATCGGGCCGTAAATCAGCTGCCCGGCGGCCGAACCGAAGAGGAAGGCGGAGATGGAGAGCTGCACCGTACCGAGCGGCGCGGCGAGATCCCGGGCGATCTGCGGGAAGGCGGGGAGGTACATGTCGATGGACATGGAACTGAAGGCGGTCAGCGCCCCGAGGATCAGGACCAGCCGTGCCAGTTGGCGTCGGGTCATGTCTGCGGGTTGGATAGCCGGCGCAGCGGTCATTTCCATAATAAATCCTTTCTCCAAGCTCAAAACAGTTTCCTAGACGATCATGGCGTGAGTATGAAGGGGTGTTTCGATGCGTTGGTAACTTTATTCATTAGATAAAGATACCAATGGATAAAAGATAAATAAAATATATAATATTTATGTTTGTCATAATTAGATTTTATGGAGAGGGTTCGTGTGGATATCCGCCAGTTGCAATTTTTTGCCGAGATCGTCAGATACGGCAGCTTCACCAAGGCTGCGGAACGGTTGCACGTAGCCCAGCCGGCAGTGAGCATGGCGATGAAGAAGTTGGAAGAGGAACTTGACCTCGTACTCTTCAACCGTCAGGAGAGGAGAATTTCCCTGACCGCCGAAGGGGAGATCTTTCTGCGACATGCGGAGAAGATACTGGATGAGGTGAAGTCGGCGGAGACGGAAATGGAGGAACTGCGGGGGCTTGCCAAGGGCGAGGTGCGGGTGGGAATCCCTCCGATGATGAGTGCGTATTTCTTCCCGGAGATCATCCGTGACTTCTCCAACAACTACCCCGATTTGCACCTTACGGTGTCGGGTGAGGGAGCTTCAAAAATCCAGAAGATGATTATTGACGGGGAACTGGACATGGGGGTCGTAGCCGGCGCGAGCTTCCCCGAAACGCTTGAGGTGAGAAGGTTCCTGCGGGAAGAGGTGATCGTCTGCGTCCCCAGGAACCACCCCCTGGCGTCAAGGGGGAGCCTGACGCTGCACGAGTTCGCCAGGTATCCGTTGATCTTCTACCGGGAAGGGTACTATTTGAGGGAGCTTATACTTGACGTTCTGAGGGGGGCAGGCCTCAGTCCAACCATCAGATTTGAAACAAATCTCTACACTCTGGTCAAGTCGCTGGTCCAGAAGGGTATGGGTATTTCGATCTTTTTGAGGATGGTGGTTGCTGAAGATGACGATCTTACGGCAATATCCCTGGATCCACCGCTGTTCCTCGATCTTCTGATCGCCTGGAAAAAGCATGGATATCTCTCCCGGGCAAACCGCGCGTTTGCCGATTTCCTCCTTGAGAAGGGATCACGCGCAGCACTGTAGCAATCTGGACGACGTGACCGCCTCCCTGCGCCGGCGGGTCGGTGATCACGATGCCCGGGTGGTTACCTACTACCGTCCTGGCGGCTACAAGGGGAGCATCGATTCCTTCACGCTGTCTTATCAGGGTACCGCGCCAAGGCCCCGGCTCTTGACTTCACTACTGTAAAATTGATATTTTCGAAAACTTGATGATTTAGGTGAGGGGAACAAACCAGAGAATGGATAATGCTCTAACCATTGACGTGGAGGAATGGTTTCACGTTTGTGGTGTTGCAGGTTGTGGTTACGGAACTCACCCATCGCACGTCCTGCGGAATGTTGACAGGCTGCTCGAGTGTTTCGCGGCGGCGGACGTTACGGCCACCTTCTTCGTACTCGGTTCGGTAGCCGAAGCATTGCCGTCGCTGGTCCCGGCAATAGCAGCGGCCGGCCATGAGGTTGCATCGCACGGCTTCTCCCATACGATGATTACAATGCTGTCGCCGGTCGCATTCCGTGACGAACTGCGCCGAACCAATGATATTCTCTCGATTCAGTCGGGTAAACGGCCCATCGGGTTTCGTGCCCCCCAGTGGTCTCTTTCGCGTACGGTGACCCCGTGGGCATTCGAGATCCTGCATGATGAGGGATTCCGCTACGATTCCAGCTGCAACCCGCTCCCTTTTGTGGGGGATCGGTCTGGTTCCCGCGTTCCTCACGAAATCGGGATGGCTGGGAAAAGTCTCTGGGAGATTCCCCCGATGGTAACGCCGTCGATGCTGGGAAACCTCCCGACCGGCGGGGGATGGGGATTCAGATTCTTTCCGCAACGGATGATCGAGCGGTCAGTACAGCGCCTCAATGAAGAGGGGCAATCAGCTGTTTTCTATCTTCATCCCCGGGAGATTGACCCCAGTGGTCCGCGCCTTCCATTGTCGCTCTTTCGACAGTTCGTGGCCTATGGCCCACGGACTGACGCATTGCAGCGGCTGGTCCCGCTTATGAAGCGGTTTCGTTTTACTTCTCTGGGCAATCTGGTGGATCAGTGGGAATCTGCGTAGTTATACCGGCATTCAATGCCGCTTTGACAATTGAAGCAGTTGTTCGGGAGACTCTGGAACAGGGATTGCCCCTCGTGGTCGTCGATGACGGCTCCGAGGACGGCACGGCAGACTGCGTCAGGGGACTGCCGGTGAACCTGGTCAGCCACGGGAGAAATCGCGGCAAAGGGGCAGCCCTGAAGACAGGCTTCGCATGGGCGTTGGAATACGGTTTTTCCGGCGTGATCACCCTGGATTCGGATGGACAGCACGACCCTACGGCCATCACACTTCTGGCGGAAACGGCCAAGAACGACGGTTGGGATATCCTCGTGGCCTCCCGCTTCGCCCAGTTCAACCAGATGGCAGGGCTGCGGCGCCACTGGAACCGGTTCGGCGCCTGGTGCATGAAGAAGCGGACCGGCTTTCAGATCGACGACAGCCAGTCGGGCTTTCGCTATTACTCGGCCCGTCTCCTGCGGATGGTGTCTCTCGGGAAAGACGGCTACGATCTGGAGATGGAAATCCTGATGAAGGCCTGGCAGGCCGGCTGCACCATCGGCTCGCTGCCGGTACCGGCCCGGGTGGCGGACGGCCGGGCCACCAGCCATTTTCGGCCGGTGCGTGACACGTGGAACATTTGCATGACATTTCTTCGGTATATGTAGGGAACTCTAGCCATGCTGCAAAGCCTTAAAAACTATTCAACGGAAAAGATCGTTTCGCTCCTCCTGTCTCTGGCCACCAACTCGTCCAACGAGACCCTGGCCCGGATGACCCACCTGATGGAGCTGATCCCGAAAAAGGACTACTACCGGGAGCGGATCCGGTGGATCAGGCAGCTCATCCGGGAAAACCATCCGAGCATCGAGTTTCCCCGCCGGATCCTCCGCGACCTCCACCCCAACCAGCGGGACAAGTGGATCACCAACCTGGCGGTGAACCACCTCCTGATAGGGACCAACAAGCGGAAGGCCTGGGCCGACCGGGAAGGGTACTATCCCCCTTCCACGGTAGTCATCAGTCCCACCATGAAATGCAACCTCTCCTGCTACGGCTGTTATGCCGGCGATTACGGCAAGGGGCTGGAACTCTCCCTGGAGGAGGTGGACTCGGTCCTGACCCAGATGAAGGAGATGGGGGTCTACTTCGCGGTCATCTCCGGCGGTGAGCCGTTTTTCATGCCGAATATCTTTGAGATTTTCCGCAAGCATTCCGACATGGCGTTCCTGGTCTTCACCCACGGCGGGCTCATCGACGAGGCCATGGTTGAGCGGCTGATCGAGGTGGGAAACGTCATGCCCGCCTTTTCCCTTGAGGGGTATGAGCAGGAAACCGACGAGCGGCGCGGTCCCGGTCACTTCCGCAAGGTCATGGGGGCCATGGATCTCCTGCGGAACGCGGGGCTCTCCTTCTGCGGCTCCTTCACCCAGACCAGCAGGAACACCCCGGTCATCACCGACGGAAGCTTCATCGACATGCTCCTGGAGAAGGGGGTATTCGCCCTCTGGCTCTTCACCTACGTGCCGGTGGGGCGGGATCCGAACCTGGAGCTGATGGCCACGCCCGAGCAGCGGGACCTTCTTCGAAGACGGGTCGCCGAGTTCCGCGCCACCAAGCCGATGCTCTTCATCGATTTCTGGAACGACGGCCCCATCATCAGCGGCTGCATCGCCGGCGGACGGAAATACTTCCACATCAACGCCAACGGCGACATCGAGCCGTGCGTTTTCTGTCACTTTGCCGTGGACAACATCCGCCGTACCTCTCTCAAGGAAGCGCTCCGGTCGCCGCTCTTCCAGAAGATTCGCCAGCAGCAGGGGGAGCATGAGAATCTCCTCCGTCCCTGCATGCTGATCGACCACCCCGAGGTGGGGCGGGAACTCTTCAACTCCGAAGGGGTCTATCCGACCCATGAGGGCGCTGCCGAGATATTTACCGGCCTTGCCGGGCAGGTGGATGCCTATGCCACGGAGTATGCCGGGATCGCCGATCCCGCATGGGAGCGGGAATTCGTCGATACCGGCCGCGCCGAAAAGAAAGTGAAGAACCGTAAGCGGTGACCTATTACAACAGTATCAACCTGTTCCTGATCAACCTGTTCACCCGCCTCGTGCCGCGGTGGCTTTTCCCCCCCTTTGCCTTTGTCACCGCCGGGATAGTCTACTTCCTTGCGGGCACCCAGCGGCGTGGCACCCGGGAAAACCTTCGGGTGGTGACCGGCCGCCGCCATGTGGAGGGGCTGCTGATCAGCACCTTCTACAAGTATGCCCGCAATTGGGCCGACGTGATGCTGATGATGCGCCTCACGGGGGAGCGTCTCTTTTCCCTGATCGGCCGGCGCAGCGCCAGCACCCCTCTGGATGAGGCCCTGGCGGCGGGCACCGGCGCCATTCTCGTCTCGCCCCACTTCGGGAACTGGGAGCTCGGTGGGCTGGGGCTGGCCGATCTGGGGTACAAGATCAATGTCCTCACCTTCCGGGAACCGGACGAGAAGGTGAATGAACTGCGGGAGCGGGTTCGGGGGGAGCGGGGGATAGGGTTCATCTACGTGGACCGCCACGATACCTCGCCGCTGGCCATCATCGAGGCGGTCAACGCCCTGCGCCGCAACGAGATCGTGGCGCTGCTGGGGGACCGGGACGGCTCCTCACACACGATGTCCGTCGAATTTTTTGGCCGCCCCGCCAATATTCCCCTGGGGGCCGCCTATCTCTCCCTGGCCAGCGGGGCGCCGGTCATCCCGGTCTTCGTCCCCCTTGAAGGGGGGAGGTACGCCACCATCATGGAGGAGCCGATCCATTTCCGGGGCGGGCACAGGGACCACGGTATCGTGATCCGGGAGGGGGTCGAACGGCTCATTCGGCTCTTCGAAAAATACATCCGGGTCTATCCCGACCAGTGGTATAATTTTTTCCCTTACTGGGACCAATCATCACACACAAAAGGATAAGGCATGGCAGACCAACTGATTGAAGAAGTTAAACAACTCATCATAGACGCCCTCCGGATCGAGGGGATGACTCCCGCCGAGATCGATACCGATGCGCCGCTCTTTGGCGAGGGGTTGGGACTTGACTCCATTGATGCCCTCCAACTGGTGGTGGCCATGGAGAAGCAGTACGGCGTCGTTGTTCCCGATGCTGCCACCGGGACCAAGGTCTTTCAGTCGGTCCGTACCGTGGCCGACTTTGTCGCGGAAAACCGTAAATGAAGCTCCTCTTCGTCTCTCCCGGATGGCCGCGGGGGAGGCTCTGGGGGGAGCTGGGCTTCAAGTTTCCTTCCCTTTCCCTTGCCGCGCTGGCGGCCGTCACCCCTGAGCCGTGGGACGTGGCCCTTTGCGACGAGAATATCGAGCCGCTCGATCTGAATTCCGACGCCGATCTCGTGGCAATTACCGCCATGACTCCCCAGGCACCCCAGGCCTACCGGATCGCTGCCGCGTTCCGCGCCCGGGGGAAGCGGGTGGTCATGGGGGGCTTCCACGCCAGCAACCTGCCGGAAGAGGCGCTCCAGCACGTGGATGCCGTGGTGGTGGGAGAGGGTGAGGTGGTCTGGCCCCAACTCCTGGCCGACCTTGAGCGGGGCGAGCTGCAGCGCATCTACCGGGCCGCAACCGCACTCGCCATGGAAGCGATTCCCGTGGCCCGTCGTGAGCTATTCCAGGGGAAGCGGTACCTCTTCACCAATACCCTCCAGACCACCCGGGGCTGTCCCTTTGATTGTGAATTCTGCTCCGTTACCGCCTTTTACGGCCGCAGGTACCGCAAGCGGCCGGTGGATAACGTTCTGGCCGAGCTGGAACTCCTCCGCCGCCGGAACTCCTTCGCCTTTTTCGTGGATGACAATCTGGTGGCCGACCGCACCTACGCCCTCTCCCTCTTTGCCGGCATGAAGGGGATGGGGTTCAAGTGGCTTTCCCATGCCCCCATCGATTTCGCCCACGACCGGGAGTTCCTGCGGGCCGCCGGCGAGGCCGGCTGCGTCGGGATGTTCGTCGGCTTTGAGTCCCTGAACCAGGACGCCCTTGCCGCCATGGGGAAGGTGACCAACACGGCCCGTTCCTACCTGGAGGATGCCCAAGCCTTCCGCGACAACGGCATCGGCATTCTCGGCTCGTTCGTCCTCGGCTGCGACAACGACACTCCCGCCGTCTTCGAGGGGCTCCTCCGCTTCTGCGAGGAGGCGCGGCTAGAGGCGGCGATTTTCCCGATTCTTACCCCCTATCCCGGTACCGAGGTCCGACGGCGGCTTGAGGCGGAAGGGCGGATCATCTCCAGCGACTGGCAGGACTACGACATGGAGCACGTCACCTTCCTCCCACGTGGGATGCCCGTTGACGAGCTTCAGCAGGGGTATGACTGGCTTAACCGCTCCTTTTACTCCTTACCATCCATGTACCGGAGAATCTTCAAGGCACACCGCTCAGTCCAGGTATTCGCCCCCATGAACTTCGGATTTCGCAGCGCTATCCGCCGGAAGGGGAGGGTAGCGTGATCTGTTTCATGTTTCCCGGCCAACCCCTGACCTTCGAAACAACGGTTCCCGACGACCCCGATTTCCGGCAGGCAACGGCACTGACCCTGGAACGGACCGGCCTCGACCTGGCTAACTCTGCCTTGCTCGGTGAGGGACTGACGGAGCATGTACGGCTCCAGGTCTACGGCGTAGCGATGAGCCTTTACCGCTGCCGGCGGTTACGTCGTGAAGGGACGGTTCCCGCAATTATCGCCGAGCACAGCATGGGGATCTATCCGGCCATGGCCGCATGCGGAGCCCTTGACGACGGGGATGCCCTGGAATTGACGTGCCGCATCGGGGCCTGCATCGCTGCCATGGGGACACGGAGGTCCTACGCCCTCGGCTGCGTCACGGGGCTCACCGCTGCCCCGCTCATGGCCGTGGCCGAAAACAACGGCGTCTTTCTGGCAAACTACAACACATCGCGCCATTTCCTCCTCTCCGGCGAGCGGCGGAACGTGGAGGATGCCGTGGCCGAAGCGTTGAACAGCGGCGCGTTTACGGCTCGAAGCTTCCCCTGCGATGCGCCGCTTCATTCGCCCCTCATGGAGGAGGTGGCCGGCGAGCTGCGGGAGGTTGTCGGTGACTACCGTTTCCGCGAACCGGTGCTTCCGCTCATGAGCCACATTGACCAGGATTATCTCGCCGCCGCCGACCTGCCGGAATTTCTGGTGCGGGAACTCTCGCTCCCCGTTTACTGGGAGCGGACCTGCCGGGCGCTCTCCGATGCCGGTGTGAGCCGTTTCGTGGAGGTTGGCGTCGGCGATTCCCTGAAAAAGTACAACCGCTGGATTGCCAGCGAAGGGGGCAGGTGAGGGGCGTGAGACACCATGAGACTCAGATAAAGGTGCGCTTCAACGAGATTGACGCCTACCGGGTCGCCTGGCATGGACACTATGTTGCCTGGATGGAGGTGGGGCGCAGCGCGCTGGCTGAGCAGTTCGGCCTCGACGTGGAGAGCCTTGCCGCCGCCGGCTTTCTTGGGCCGGTGGTGAATCTGGAGCTCATGTATCTGCAGCCGGCCCTTCTCGGCGAAATGCTCACCGTCAGGACTTCCCTGGCGCGGGGTGAGGCGGCGACCCTGGAATTCCGCTGCACCATCATCGGCAGTGACGGCAAGGCTCGCGCCCGGGGAAAGACCGTCCATGTCCTCACCGGCCTGGACGGGGTGCTTCAGTACCAACTCCCGCAGGTCATCGGCGAGCGGGTTGAACGGATGCTCGCCTGGCAGGAGGGGCCATGAACGTCCTGCTGGTTTCCGCCAACCGGGAACATACCCCGTACCCGGTATTCCCCCTGGGGCTCGCCTGCCTGGCCGGGCCGCTCCGGGCCGCCGGCCACCGGCTGTCGGTCCTCGACCTCTGTTTCGCCGCCGATCCGGAAGAGGCCACCCGTCAAGCCCTGGCGGAGTTCAGCCCTGACGTGGTGGTGCTGTCGCTGCGCAATATCGACAACGTCACCTATCCGGGCTCCCGTTCGTACCTCTCCGGGGTCCGGGATGTGGTGGCCATCTGCCGGGAGAGGGCGGCGGTCATCGTTGGCGGCTCCGGCTTCTCCCTGATGCCGCGGGAGGTTCTTGCTTATCTGGGAGCCGATTACGGGGTGGTCGGTGAGGGAGAGGATGTCCTTCCCCGTCTCCTGGCGCGCATCACAGCAGGTGAAGGGGGTGACGGGCTTCCCGGCGTCGTTTCACGGGAGAACGCTGGTTTTCTCCCTCCCCACCCGGTGCAGGCCATCGGCACACCGTTGCGCGGGTTGTTCCAGGTGGAGCGATACCACCGGGAGGGGGGGATGGCCAACATCCAGACTAAGCGCGGATGCCCCTTCTCGTGCATCTACTGCACCTATCCCCTCCTGGAGGGGGAGCGGATGCGGCTCCGCCCGGTTGCCGACATCATCGCCGAGATCGGGGATCTGGTGGACGTCCACGGGGTCAGCTACCTCTATTTCGTCGACGACATCTTCAACTATCCACAGGAGTTCGCCCTGGAGCTCTGCCGCGCCATGTCGGCTGCCCGGCTGCCGGTGGCCTGGTCGGCCTTCATCAATCCCGATTTCCTCCCGCCGCAGCTTCTGGACGCCATGCTGGCTGCCGGGTGCGACGCCCTCGAATTCGGCACCGATTCCGGCTCTCCGGCCATGCTCGGGAACCTGCGCAAGTCCTTCGGCATCGAGAAGGTTCGGGAGGCGTCCCAACTCTGCCGGGAGGCCGGCGTCGATTTCGCCCACTACATCCTGTTCGGCGGGCCTGGGGAGACGCCGGCAACCATTGCCGAGAGTTTCGCCCTCATGGACGAAGTGGCCCCGACAGCGGTGATAGCCATGACCGGCATCAGGATTTTTCCGGGGACGGAGATTTGCCGGCAGGCGCTGGCTGATGGTCTCATCACGCCGGGAACAGATCTCTTGGCGCCCACGTTCTATATCGCCCCGGCCATTGCCGGCACCCTCTGCGAACTGGTGCGGGAGGAGGCGCTCAAACGGACCAACTGGGTCGTCCCGGGGTTGGAAATCACCGCCAACGATGCGATGCTGGAGGCGCTCCGGCACTTTGCCGGTTCCGGTCCCCTCTGGAAAATGCTCAAGCTTCTTGGCCGCCGCAGGGGATCTGTCCCTTCCCCTTGGAGCCACTCGCCCTCCTGATGCTGTACCCCTTCATTCTGGACTTTTCAGCCTGTGACCAGTAAAATACATCCTTTAACAATGTCTTTATGCATGGAGCCAGCATGGAATTCGCAGGTAATACCGTTGTCGTGACCGGCGGTACCCGGGGTATCGGTCGGGCCATTGCCCTCCGTTTCGCCCGGGAAGGGGCCAAGGTGTTCGCGGCCTATCTCCGGAACGAGAACGCGGCCCGGGAAGTCGCGGCTGAAGCGGCCGGCCTCTCCGGCGAGATAGTGACCCTGCAGGCCGACGTCAGTACCCAGGAAGGTGCCCAGGGGCTCATCGAAACGGCTGCCGCCTCGGGAACGATCGACATACTGATCAATAATGCCGGCATTATCCGCGACGGTTACCTGGCGATGATGGCGGACGACGACTGGGACGCCGTCATTCGCGGCAACCTCTACCCCCTTTTCCATTGCTGCAAGTGGGGGATACGGAAGATGATGGCCAACCGCCGCGGCGCCATCGTGAACGTCTCCTCCATCTCGGGTATTGCCGGCACCGCTGGCCAGACCAACTACGCCGCCAGCAAGGGAGGGATCATCAGCTTCACCAAGGCCCTCGCCCGGGAGACCGGTCCCATGGGAATACGGGTGAATGCCGTCGTCCCCGGCTTGATCGAGACGGAAATGATTGCCGGAATGAAACGTGACATGGTCGACAGGATCGTCGCCGGTGCGGCCCTTGGGCGCCTCGGCACTGCCGCCGAGGTTGCCGATGCGGTGGCATTTCTGGCATCGGATCGGGCCACCTATATCACTGGCCAGAGCCTGGTGGTTGACGGAGGGATCCTGTGAGCGCCGGCGTTGTCGCCATAACCGGACTCGGCATCTTCTGTGGCGCAGGGAAGGATATCCCTTCCTTCACCGATGCCCTTATGAACGGGAAGAGCGGGGTCGCCCCCCTGGACCTCTTCGACGTATCGGATTTCCCCTCCAAAATCGGCGTTCAGGTGAAGGGGTACGATCCCCTCGATTACTTCGACCGGAACGCCGCCTCCCGGCTCTCCCGGGCGGATCAGTTCGGTGTGATCGCCGCCGGTGAGGCCCTCCGGTCCAGCGGCATCGGCGAGCACTGCTCCCCCTATGACATGGGGGTCGTGGTGGGAGGAGGTGCAGCCGGGATGTTCCAGTCGGAGCAGTGGCTCAGGGAGCGCGTTGCCGGACTCAAGGGGCATCCGGGCCTGCTCCGTGGGCTCCTCCCCGACAGGACCTCCACCGTTATTGCCGAAACCTTCAGGATTGCCGGCTACCAGGGGACCATAACCACCGCCTGCTCCTCGTCGGCCACCGCCATCGGCTGGGGGGCCGACCTGGTATCCTCCGGTCGCCTCAAGGCCGTGGTCTGCGGGGGGACGGACACTCTCTCCCTCCTCACCTTTGCGGGCTTCAACTCCCTGCGGGTCGTGGATCCCGAGCCCTGCTCCCCCTTCAGCCTGGGTCGCCAGGGGATTTCCCTCGGTGAAGGCGCGGCCTTCATGGTACTGGAGGATGCGGATGCCGCCCGGCAGCGCGGCGCAACGGTCTATGGCCACGTGCGAGGGTACGCGGCAGCCGGGGAAGCCTACCATATGACCGCTCCGGAGCCGTCGGGAACGGCGGCGGCCCGGGTGATGACCGAGGCCATGCGGGTCGCAGGGATCGATGCCGGCGCGGTGGGGTGGGTCAATGCCCACGGCACCGGAACGCCGTTGAACGATGCGGTCGAATCGAAGGCGATGAAGCTCGTCTTCGGCGAGGGGGTCGCCAACGTCCCGCTCGTCTCCACCAAAGCGCTTACCGGTCACTGCCTGGGTGCCGCCGGGGCAGTCGAAGGGGTGGCGACTGTCATCGCCCTGAACGAGGGGATCATCCCTCAGACGTTGCACTTCCGGGGACGCGACCCCGAATGCGACCTGGATTACTGCCACGACGGCCCACGCGCCAGCGGGGCAACCGTCGCGCTCTCCAACTCGTTTGCCTTTGGCGGCAACATCACCACCTTGGTGTTATCCCGATGAAACCTGTGACCCATGACATAGTCGTCACCGGCCTCGCTGCCATCTCTGCGGCCGGGGTTGGCCTCGAAGCCCTTGCCGCTGCGGTCAGCGACGGACAGAGCCGACTCCGTCCCGTTCCGGAAGACCTTGCCGGTGAAGGGCACCTGTGGGGGCCCGCGGACGGGTTTCGCGCCGCCGACTTCATGCCCCCCCTCAAGGCTCGGAAGTTTGACCGCTGCAGCCTGATGGCCGTGGCTGCTGCCGGCATGGCGCTGCGGGACGCCGGCCTCGACCTGAAGGGAGTTGACCCGACGCGAGTCGGCATCGTTTTGGGGTGCGGGTTCGGCGGCATCGCCAACTCGGTCGAGTTCCTCAGCGGCTACTTCACCGGCGGGGTAGATGGCCTTTCACCGATGCTCTTTCCCAACACGGTGGCGAATGCCGCTGCCAGTAATGCCTCCATCGAGCATGGCATCCAGGGGCCCAATGTCACTTTTGTCCAGCGTTTCTGTTCGGCGGAGACAGCCCTGACGATGGGGTGCCGTTTCCTGGAAGAGGGGCGGGCGGACGTGATCATTGCCGGTGGTGTCGACGAGTTGAATGCCATGATGATCAGGGGATTCGACGCGATGAAGCAGCTTGGGAGCTACGCAGGGGGATTCGGCGAAGGGTGTGGCCTGCTGGTTCTCGAACGTCGGGACCATGCCGAGCGACGCAGGGCGCCGGTACGGGGGAAGATCGCCGGTATCCGGTCGGTGGGGCTCATCCTTCCCGGTGCCGAGGACGAGGGGGTTGCCCGACTTCTTCCCGAGAACCTCTCCGAGTACCGCCTTTCCGTCTCCGGCACCGCTGACCTTTCACCTCGGTTGATGGAACGGTTACCCGGTACGCCTCAGCTCCAACTGCATAGCCTGACAGGCCGGTCGCTAGCTATGGGTGGGCTTGCCCTTGCGGCCCTGCTCCTTACGCTCCGGGAGGGGGAACAGGGCCTGCATCTGGCTGCTTCGCCGGAAGGCCCTTTCGTTGCCATCGAGATCAGCGGAGGCGCTCCTGTTTAATCCCAACCCCGAAGCATATCTCCCCCACCGCCGTCCTTTTCTCCTTCTCGACCGCATCGTGGCGCTCCAACGGGGCGAGACGGCCACGGCCGTCATCTCCGTGACCGGCGGCACGAGGCACTTCCCGGACGTGCTCCTCATCGAGGCGTTGGCCCAGTTGGGGGGAATCGCCGCCGGACATGAGGAGGGGGAGGGGGGATTCCTGGCGGCTATCGATCGGGCCACGTTCATCGGTTCCGCCTCAGCCGGCGATCTGCTGGAGGTGACGGTCAGGGTGGTCAAGTCCTTCGGTCGCCTCCACCTGCTGGAAGGGGAGGTTTCCGCTGAGGGGCGGGTGCTGGCCACGGCCGGCTTTACCCTCGGCATGGGGAGGATTTAGATGCGAAAAGTGATATCCACGGTAATGACGCTGACTCTGCTCCTCGTTCTGGCATGGGGGGGGAGTGCCGCGGCCCGGCAGATCGCCCCGGTGGAAGGGCTTGAGACGCTTCGCCGGAGTTTTGCCGGCATCAGTGACTTCTCCGCCGACATCGTGCAGGAGAAGCAGATTTCCCTCCTTAAACGCAAAATGGTCAGCACCGGTACGGTCCGTTTCCGGAAACCGTCCCTCTTCTTCATGGAGCTCAACCCGCCCCGGGCAAGCAGGCTCCTCCTGAACGACACACAGATCACCCTTTATTTCCCCCGGGAGAAGAGCACCAGCCAGATGGCGCTTCCTCCCGAACAGAGCCTGCAGCATTGGTTCACGTTCCTGGCGCGGCCGGTGACCAGCCTGCCGGATGGAGTCGATGTCAGGGCCGATCAGCAGGGTGACACCCTTACCATCACCGTGATCCCCCGTAGCGGCGGGCAGGTGCGTGAGTTTGCCGTGACGCTGCTGACTGACGGAACCATCAGGAAGCTGGTCATCAGCGAAAAGAACGGCGACCAGACCCGCATCACCTTCAGCCGGGTGCGCAAAAACTCCGGGCTGTCGGATAAAGATTTTCGTATAAATTAACCCCCCCTTCCTTCCAGGAGTCTCCCCACCCATGCTGAACAGAGTAACCGGCGCGACCCAGTCCGTCATCAAACGTCACCTGGCCTGGATTTTCAGGGTAACCAGCACGCGGCCCGTGATGGTTTTTGCCGCGTTCGCATTTTTTGTCGTCCTTTCAGTCGTCTCGATTCTTACCACCCGTTTCGAGGCCGATGTCTTCAAACTCTTTCCGGCGCGCCAGGGGGCACTCCGCCTCTTCCTCGATTCCCTCCAGTGGACCGGCAGTGCCAACGAGGCCTATTTCCTGCTCGAAGGGGAGAAGGAGCGCCTCATTCCGGAGGCCGAGGCGTTCGCCGGCCGGCTGAAGGAGCTTCGGATCGACGGAACGCCGGCCTTCCGCCGGGTCACCTACCGCATCTACGACCAGTCGGAAGCCAAGGCGTTTGCGGACTTCATCGGGTATGCCGTGCAGGACCCCGGTTCTTTCATCGACCCCGCGGATGTGCCGGCTTACCTGGGGCGCCTGGCGCCGAAGGCCATGGACGAGGCCCTCCTCCGGACGGGAACGGAGCTGGCCAGCCAGGCCGGAGCCGGTCTGCGGGACCTGGTCGTGGCCGACCCCCTGGCCCTGCGGGATCTCGTAACTCCTCGGCTGAAACGGGGAAGCCAGGCTCTCGATCTGGACCCGAATTCCCCCTATTTCCTCTCCCGGGACGGCAGGGTGCTGATCATCATTGCCGAGCCTGCCCGTCCGGTGCAGGACATGGTCTTTGCCCGGAAGCTGGCCAAGGGGATCAACCAGGCCAGGGAAGGGGCGCGGGTCCGGATATCCTGCGCCGGGGCCCACCTGTCGGCGGTCATCGACGAGGCGGCCATGAAGGGGGACATCCTCTCCTGCATCCTCTCGTCCCTGGCGGTGGTCCTGCTGCTCTTCTTCGCCACCTATCGGCGGGTCCTGCCGACGCTCCTTCTGCCAGTCATCATCGGGGGGGGCGTGGTGTTGGCCTTGGGGTTGGCCGGCGCCTTCCTTCCGTCGATCCATATCATCTCCTTCGCGTTCATGGCGCTCATTATCGGCCTCGGCACCGACTATTCGGTCCATCTCTATGACCGTTACCACATGGAACGGTGCGCGGGACAGGCACCGGATGAGGCTCTGCAGCTTGCCGTCACCGACACGGGACACGGCATCTTCACCGCCGCCACAACTACTGCCATGCCGTTTCTCACCCTGGCCATCACCGATGTGCGGGCACTCTCTGAGTTGGGCATCCTGGTGGGACTCGGGGTGCTCTTTTCCCTCTATACGACCTTGTTCCTCCTGCCGCCTCTGCTTCTCTTCATGGAGCGCCTGTCGCCCCGTTTCGTCTACCGGCCGCTTCCCGGCTTCGGCCTGGCCGCACTCTGGCGGGGTAGCCGTCGCCGGGTCCGGCTGGTGAAGGTGGTGTCGCTTCTCGCCGTGGTGGCTTTCTGCATCATGGCCTGCTTCACCACCTTCGAGGGGGAGCTGAAGAACCTCCAGCCGCGTCATTCCGAGGCGTTCCTCACCCAGGAGAAGATCGAGCGGCACCTGAGCCTGAGTCCGAAACAGATGCTGGTGGCGGTGGAGGGGAAGAATCTCGGCGATGTGCTGGCACGGGGGGCGCGGGTTGATCTCCTTGTGGAGCGTTACCGTCAACGGGGAGAGCTAGCGGCTTTCTCCAGCCTGGGTCAGCTGGTTAACGACGACACGGCGCGGGCTGAGGTTTTACGTCAGATCGACCAGGGCCTTGCGGGGAGGGACCCGGGTAGGGCGCTCAAGGATGCACTGGAACGGCACGGGTTTGCGGTGGAACCGTTTGAAGGGACCATCGCCGGCCTTGCCTCCCTTCGAGGAAATGGCTCCTCATCGTCAACAGAAGCCATTACCCGTCTTGCCGCATCGCCGCTCAAGGGGGCCGTGGACCGGCACCTGGTCAGAGATGCGGCCGGTTACCACCTGCTGGTCCACCTTTTCTACAAAGGGGCTGAATTTCCCCAGGATGCCTTCCTGAAAGAACTGTCGGCCATCGACCCGTCGGCTCGTGCCACCAGCGTCGATCTGGTGAGTCGTCAGCTGGCTGCCGACGTGAAGCAGAGTTTTCTCTGGGGATTTGTCATTGGCGGGGCACTGGTCATCTTTCTCCTCCTCTCCCATTTCTCATCGGCGCTGGGATTATTTGCCTCTCTCTACCCGGTTTTCGCAGGCATTGCCGCCATGCTCGGCATCATGGCCGTCACCGGCATGGGAATCAATTTCATGAACGCCATGGTACTGGTGACGATCCTAGGCATGGGGAACGACTACGGAATGCACATAGCGCACCGCGTGGAAGGGAAGGACGAGCCGGAGCGGGAGTTCGTGCAGGCCGGCCGGGCGGTGCTCCTGTCGGCCCTCACCACCATCGCCGGCTTCGGCTCCCTGGCCTTTGCCGATTACGGAGCCCTCGCCTCCATCGGCTGGGCCACCAACTACGGTATCGGGGCGACCATGATCTTTGCTCTCGCGTCTCTCCCCGTTTTCTTGGGAACGGGAAGGCGGCGGTCTCAGGCCCCCGGCACGGAGATGCGTCCATGAAGTCTCGTCCCCGCCTCCTCTTGGTCTATCCCGCCACCCACAAGCTCGGGTGGGTGCGGCGGTTCCAGCTTCCCTCCCTCTCCCTGAAGCAGGTGGCCGCGGTGACGCCGCCTGAGTGGGACGTGGTCATGGCCGACGAGGTCCATGAGGATGTCCCTTTCGGCGAAAAGTTCGACCTGGTGGGGATTACGGCCATGACCCACCAGGCGGTCCGGGCCTACGAGATCGCTGACCGGTTTCGGTCTGAAAGGGTGCCGGTGGTGCTGGGGGGAATCCATCCCACCGTGCTTCCGGAGGAGGCCCAGGCCCATGCCGATGCGGTTCTCGTGGGGGAAGCCGAACCGGTCTGGGCGCAGCTTCTGGACGATTTTCTGGCGGGACGCCTGGCCCCCCTCTACCGGGCACCGATCCCCACCGACGATCGCCTCGTGATCCCATGGTCCCGGCGCGACATCCTGGCCGGCCGGCAGTACCTGACCACCCAGACGGTACAGGCGAGCCGGGGATGTCCCTATGACTGCCCTTTCTGCACCGTCACTCCCTACTTCGGCCGCACCTTTCGCTACCGGAACCCCGACGACGTCCTGGCCGAACTCCGCTCCTTCGAGGGGAAGCTGATGGTGTTCGTGGACGACAACATTCTGGGGGATCCGGTCCGGGCCAGGCCGATTCTCGAAGGGATGGCGGGGATGAATCTCCGTTGGGGAGGGCAGGCGAACCTCCGCTTTGCCGAAGATCCGGAGCTGGTCCGGCTGGTGGCCCGTTCCGGCTGTATAGGGATCTTCGTCGGCATCGAGTCGGTGACCGGTCCCCATGCGAATCACGCCAAGACCGGAAACGGCTCGTCACTTATCGACCTGGTCAAGCGGGTCCGGGATGCCGGTATTGTGCTGGAGGCATCCATGATCTTCGGGTTTGACGACCACGACGAGGGGATCTTCGAGAGGACGGTCCGTTTCCTGGAGGAGTGCGGCCCCAGCATCCCCACCTTCAACGTCCTGACCCCCTATCCCGGGACCTCCCTCTTCCGGCAGTTCGACCGGGAGGGGCGGTTGCTCCACAAGGACTGGAGCCGCTACGACCATGGCCAGGTGGTCTTCCGGCCCAAGCAGATGACCCCGGAGCGGCTCTACCGCGGCTGGCAGGAGGCCCGGTGGGAGGCCTACCGCCTCCCCGCCATCGCCTCGCGGGTGATGAAAGGGAAGGGGAAGCTGGTCAACCTGGCCTACAATTTCCTCCGACGCGGAGGGATCGAACGGCCGGACCGAATCGTCCATATACCCGAGGTTGCTGAACCATGAATATCCTGCTTCTCCGCCCCCATCCGGGGAGTGATGCCTTTGGCCTCGGGCCCTTCTTCCGGGTCGAGCCGCTGGGGCTCGAATACCTGGGCGCCGCCCTGCTGAGTAGGGGGCATGCCGTCACCATCGCCGACCTCCGTTTCCGCCCCGGCGCCGCCACCTGGGTCCGCCGCAGCCGGCCGCGGCTGGTGGGGATCACCTGTCTCCACGCCCTGGAATACGACCGGATCCTTGCCACGGCCCGTGAGGTGCGGCGGGTTTCGCCGGACGCCTTCATCCTCGTCGGCGGCCATGCCGCGGCAGCGTTCCCCGATCCGCTCAAAGACGATGCCATCGATGCCATCTGCCTGGACGACGGCGAGGAGATCATCACCGCCCTCGCGGAGACCTTGGAAACGGGAAGGCCCATGACCGACATCCCGGCCCTGCTGTTCAGGACAGAGGACGGCTGGGTGGAAACTCCCCCTCTATCCGAGCAGACCTGCCTCGACCTGGTCCCGCTCCCGGCGCGGCACCTTGTCGACCGGCACCGCAACAACTACCACTGCCTCCTCTTTAAGCCGGTCTGGCTCATCGAGACCGCCCGGGGGTGCCCCCACCGCTGCTCCTTCTGCTCCGTCTGGCAGCTCTATGGCCGGTCGGTGCGCGAGCGGGGCATCGCCACGGTGGTGGAGGATTTTGCCACCGCCGGCGATGCCATCTTCGTGGCCGATGACCTCTTCTGGTACAACCGGGAGCGGAGCATTGAACTGGCCGAGGCCTTGAAGAAGCGGGGCGTTTACAAGAGGTGGATCCTTGTCCAGACCCGCACCGATCTCATCTGCCGGAGCGCCGACATCATGGCGGCCTGGCGCCCCTTGGCCAAGGACTTCGACATCTTTCTGGGCCTTGAGGCAGCCAGCGACAAGGGGCTCTCCGGTCTCGACAAGGACGCGGGGCTTGCGGAGAGCATCGAAGGGGTCAGGATCGCCCGGGAACTCAAGTACGGCATCAACGGCAACTTCCTCGTGGGCCACGACTGGGGCGAGGAGGAATTCCGCGAACTCTGGGACTTCGTGGCCCAGTACGACCTGCAGCGGGCCGGCTTCACCATCCACACCCCTCTGCCGGGGACCGACCACTACCGCGAGATGAAACCGCGGATCCCCGACCAGCCATGGTCCAACTTCGACATGCACCATCTCCTCTGGGAGCCGCGCATCGGGGCGAAGCGGTTCTTCGAGCTTTACGCCGAAACCTGGCGCCGCTCGATCCTCAATACCTCCGGCGAGAAGAGTATCGTCGACTGGATGCGTCAGGTCCGACCGAGCCAGATTCCGTACATTGCCCGGGTGCTCTGGCGCACCCAGCGGATGATGAAGCCGTCAGCCTATTTGAGGGAATATGAGGCGACGCGGGGGAAAGGGTAATCGTAGAGGAGTGAGACGAACACTGTAGGGTTCGAATAGATTTGTTGAAATGAGATTCGGATATTGACTGTATTAAGCAGAAGGATGGAACTTTGCCGACTGTTGTCGCCTCTTTCGGGGATTTCGCAAGTTGACCTCAGTTTAATTGCGTGATACTAATTCGTCACTATTCTGATGTGAACAGTCACTGACAAAGCGCTTATTGCGCTAATATTCCAATTGGAGGGATTATTATGAGGAAATTGGTTGTCATGTTATTGCTTGCTGTAGCAGTATTCGCTTTAAGTGCCTGTTCTAGCGTCCCTGCGAAAAAAGACACTCCCCTCGCAACATTCAACACTCTTGTGGTTCGCCCAATTAATTGGTCTGAGACGGTTACAGACAAGATTGATGGCGATGAGGCCAAAGAGTATGCGGAAGCTCAACCAAAGCTATCCGGACTCTTTAAGGCAGAATTCGAGAAATACATTGGCAAAATTGGATACTTTGACCAAATTCTTTTTACTACTGAAACCGCTCCCAAGGGAGCATTGGTTCTAGAACCGAAGATTGTGACACTCGATCCAGGTATCCGTTGGGTGATGGCTGGCACGGCTACATATCAAGGCATCCTGACAGATGCAGACGGCAAAGTAGTGGCTAAGTATTCTGCAAAACGTATTGTCAGCCGCCCTGTATACTCATCAATGATTGGTGCGATTGAAACTCTGACTACCGAATTGGGCGAGGATGCAGCAACTGGAATTCCAGAAGCTAAATAATAATTAGCAAATCGACAGGGGAAAGCATTTTACAGTTAGAGTCTGTCTCGTCTGTCAATATATTTATTCTACTTACTGTACAGAGTGTTACAACAAAGAAAGCCCTTCCGCGTGATACGGAAGGGCTTTCTTTGTTGCGATGGTCTCTAATTGAAACAATTTTGTACAAGTCATTGACTTGCTGTTCCTAAAAATAAATTTCTATCTTGAATTATTGCATCAACGGCGGACTTAACCACTTGATCTAAGCTGACATTTAAGAATCCCTTGCTAGACTAAGCAATCAGCCAAGTACCATGGGACAATAAATGCACATTTGTCAGAAAAACCACGACATACCCACCAGAAACTTGCTGGAGTTGAGCGGTTCGTTGGGCTCGGCGGTGCCGGCGTTGGAGACGTGGTGGTAGCGGTATTCCCCCATGATGGCCGTATTCTTCCCGATGAGATACTGGATGCCGGTTCCCCCCTGGTAGGAGAAGTCGAGCCGTGTCCCCATGGTGGGGAGGCCCAGGTCCACGAAGAGTACCCCGCCGCCGGCAAAGACGTAGGGGTACAGTTTCTCGTCTGCCAGTCCGGTGAATTTCCAGCTCCCGAGAAGGTAGCCGCCGGTCATGATCCGGTCCCGATGATCGACCGCCAGATGGATCGGGAGTTCCACCAGCAGTTCGTGACGTCCTTGGTACCATGACCCTTTTCCCACCTCGTCCGACAGGAACCAGCCGAAGCGTCCGATGGCATCGGCGGTCTGTACCTGGGTGCGGGTGGCGCCGAAGCCCCGGTGGGTTATGCCATAGCCGGCGAGGAAGGCCCATTCGTGGTCGGCGGTGGCGACAGATGGCGATTCGGCGGCGATGCAGGGGGAGGTGGCGAGAAGAGAGCCAGAGACCAGGAATGCTACCAGATAGGGATAAGGCTTCATGCCCTGACTCCTTTGACGATTCGCGCTTGAGTATCCGTAAGGATCACAGCAGTCACCACTTCTGCTTCAGTTCAAAGGCCAGGATCTCCGGCAGGTGTCGCAGGAAGGTAGCCACGCTGTGGGGCGACTTCCAGAGCATCTTCGTGTAGCCCCAATGGATGCGGCTCCGGCGGTAGAAGCGGCTGATGAATTCGTTGTAGAGCCCTTCCAGTTGTTCACGGGTCATGCCGTGGGGGACAAAGACGAAGTTGAGGCAGTTCATCAGCGGCCAGTTCTCGTCGAATTCCCCCTGTTCGCGGATGGTGGCGTAGAGCGGCGCGCCGGGGAAGGGGGTGAATTTGGTGACGTTGATTTCGTCCAGGGGGAGTGCCAGGGCGTAGTCGATGGTCCGGCGGATGGATTCTTCGGTCTCTCCCGGCAGTCCCACCATGAAGAGCCCCTTTACCCGCATCCCCGTGTCCCTCACCAACTGCAGTTTCCGCTGCACCTCGTCCAGGCCGTAGAACTTGCGGTGCTTCTTGATTACCTCCGGATCCCCCGACTCGATGCCGAAATTGACCTGCCAGCAGCCGGAACGTTTGAGGAGGCGCAGCAGTTCCGCGTCCACATGCTCCAGGCGGGCGATGCAGTTGTAGGTCACCGGTAGCCGTTCCCGTTCCTTCAGTTCGCAGAAACGGGCCACCCGGGCGCGGTCGGTGGTGAAGAGGTCGTCGTAGAAAAAGACGTGGCGGATCCCGTAGTCGCGGTTCAACATTTTCAGGTGCTCGACGATGTACTCCGGCGAGTTGAAGCGGAATCCCCGGGAGAAGACCGAGCGGTCGCAGTAGGAGCACTGGTAGGGGCAGCCCCGGCTGGAGATGATGCTGGTGTTCGGCGCCTTCGGATAGCTGAAGAGGGGAAGGGTGTAGCGTTTGGGGAATTGGGGAAGACGGTGGTAGGCCGGGAAGGGGAGGTCGTCAAGGTTGGCGATATGCTCGCGGAGGGCACTGATGACTCCCTTGCCGTTCTCCCGGTAGCCGACGCCGGGGATGTCGCTTCCACCGCGGTCCAGGTTGGTCACCAGTTCGAAAAAAGTCTGTTCCCCTTCGCCGATCACCAGGTAGTCGATGGCCGGGAAGCTGTCCAGCAGCCCAACGCCTACGGAGCAGGCATGGGCGCCGCCGAAGACCGTCGTGATGCCGGGGGCCTTTTCCTTGATCCTTTCGGCAATGGAGTAGCCTTCAAGGAATGACGACGTGGTGCAGGAAAAGCCCACCACATCCGGGCGGCGGCGGATTACCTCGGCCACCAGGGTTTCAGCCGGCATCGGCGTGGCATAGCAGTCGATGACTTCGGTGCCGATTCCCCGGGCCTCAAGAAAGGCGGCTATGCTGAGCAACCCCAGGGGGGGCATGAGATTGAAGATGGTGGTTATATCGGTTCCGGTCCCCAGCCAGTTGCTGCCGAAGGGATGGATGAAGAGGACCTTCACGTGAATCGCCTCGTTGCCGTAATGAATTGCGGCGCTATGCTAGTCGGTTTGATGGAAGAAAGCAAATGCTATCGCTGTCGCCGAACGGTCATCACCTCGACTCTATCGAAGCCAACAGTTTGACTCCAGATACTTATAGCAAACCTACAAGATTTCTGTCCGTTATTGGTGTTTAACGGCAACCGGCATCATTTATCCGGAGTGGAACGGTTGGGCACAGTAATAGCATCATCGAAAGAACTCTATGAAAATCCTCTATATTGACGACAAAGCGGAAATCCGCACGCTATTGGGACGCTACCTTAAGTCATGGGGGTATGACGCCCTCGGTGCGCCCAATGGCGAGTCCGGGTGGAATCTTATCCAGGAGCATCGCCCCAGCATTGTGATCACCGACTGGATCATGCCCGACCTGGAGGGCCCGGCCCTCTGCCGGCGCATCAGGGGAGCCGGGTTTCCGGAATACACCTACATCATCATGCTGACCGCCAGGAGAGATGATGTGGTGGTCGGCATGGAGGCCGGGGCCGACGATTTCATCGGGAAGCCTTTCAATAAGGAAGAGCTCAAGGTGCGCATCAAGGCGGCCGAGAGGATCGTGACCCTGGAGCGGGAACTGGCGCTCACCAACCTGGGGCTTCAGGAAAAGAACCGCCGGCTGGAGGAGTCGGAAGAACAGCTCCGGCAGATGGCCCATTTTGACAAACTGACTGGGCTGCCGAACCGCCTGCTGTTTTTTGAGCGCCTGGAGCGTGCCGTTGTGGAATCCAAACGAAGCGAGAGCAATTTCGGGCTCCTGTTTGTGGACCTTGACGCGTTCAAGGCGGTAAATGACAACCATGGCCACAAGACCGGGGACGAACTTTTGGTCATGGCGGGGCAGCGCATGGACGGCTGTGTCAGGGCATCCGACACCGTGGCCCGCATGGGGGGTGACGAATTTTGCATTATCGTACGCGGGGTGAAGTCTTTTGACGGTCCGGTGACCGTGGCCGAGAAGATCATTTCATCCCTGTCACGCCCCTTCGATATTTCCGGCATCACCTGCCGGATCGGGGCTTCGGTGGGGATCAGCGTCTATCCCGATGACGGAGATACCGTGGAACTTCTCATGACCCATGCCGACAACGCCATGTACGAAGCGAAGAGGGGGGGCAAGAACTCCTGGCGGCGATGGAAGCCGGATTCTCCCGATACTGATGAAGGTGTTCTTCTATGAATAGGCGCGAACTGATGGCCGGCGTCCTCCTGGGGAGCGCCGGTTTTCTCGTCAACTGGTTCAAACTGTCACTGTTCTTCAACGTGGACTTTCTGTTCGGCTCCGTGTTCAGCATGTTCGCCCTGCTGCGGTTCGGACCGGCCACAGGCCTGCTGGCAGCGGTGATTGCCGCGGGGTGCACCTGGCTGCAGTGGCACCACCCCTGGGCCATCGTCATTTTCGGCTGCGAGGCCCTCTGTGCCGGTTGGCTGGGAAACCGCAAACGCATGGACCTGATGATCGGCGATATCATCTACTGGCTCAGCGGTGGCCTCGTGCTGGTCTGGCTGTTCTATCACCAGGTCATGGGATTCAATGTCGGTGCCACCCTCCTGGTTGCCCTGAAGCAGGGGATGAACGGCATCATCAATACCAGTATTGCTGAGGCTCTCTTTCTGCTGAGTTGGCGTCTGGGAGGTAGCGCCGAACTTCCTTCACTGCGTAAATGGCTGGGGGTCATCCTGCAGGGAGTAGTGCTGGTACCGGCGTTCATCTTCGCCTTTCTCGATACCTGCGGGTATTTCCGGCACAAGATGGAACGTCTGCAGCGGGATACCGTGCAGATGGCCGATGTGGCCAACCTTACTATTTCAAGCTGGCTTGACGAAGAGCAGCACAAGATGGGTGTGTTCGTCAATCTGATTGGCGACCCTGACCGAATGCCGTCCCAGGAGATGCAGCGGTTCCTTGAAAGATACCATGCCGCCCATGGCAGCGACACCTACCGGCTGGGGGTCATGGATCGTAACCATGTCACTCGCGCCTTCTCGCCCCGCGTTGACGAAAAGGGCTCCTCCACCATCGGCGTCTGGTTGGGGGACCGTCCGTACATAGCAGGATTGAATGACCCGGCGCATCCGATGGTTTTTGATGCCTTCATAGGCAAGATTGGCATACCCGGCCCCCGTCTCATTATGCTGGCCCCTTGCATGGTGGAAGGGGAATACAGGGGGGCTGTTTTCAGCGTGGTATCTCTCGGTCATCCTGCTGCGCTGCTGAAGAGAATTGTCGGCAAGCGGGATGTCAATCTGACACTGCTGGACAGGCAACGCCGGGTTGTGGTCACCACCCACAGTGACAAGAAATTTCTGGAGCGGTTTACGTTGCCCAAGGAGGGGACGCTGCTTCCGGTTGGTGGTACTGTGAGTCAATGGGTTCCTGATCCTCAACCGGGGGTCGGACCCATGAAACGCTGGACCCGTTCGTTCTACCAGACGGAGATCGCACTGGACCCCAAATCCGGCTTCCGGTTAGTGGTGGAGTCCTCCTTGGCGCCGTCACTGAAGGAGATCAACAACCGCGCATCCATGCTGCTGGGAATACTGGCATCGCTGACACTGGTGGTGGTCGGCCTGTCCCGTTATTTCAGCCGGCGGTTGCTGGCGCCCATTGCCATGCTGGGGAAGGCTACCGGCCAACTCCCGGTAAGGATTGCGCAGGGAGAACTGATATCCTGGCGCCCAGCTGAGGTAAGGGAAGAGCAGGAGCTGCAGGATAACTTCCGGCTGATGGAAAATGCCTTACAACAAAGTTTCTCTGAACTGACCGCGGTCAATGAGGATCTTGAACGACGGGTCACAGCGCGGACCGCAGAACTGCAGGTAGCCAAAGAGGCGGCTGAAAACAGCGAGACACAACTTCGCAGCATCGCCAACTCAGCCCACGATGCGATCCTGATGATGGACCACCAGGGTTCCATCACCTACTGGAATCCCGCCGCCGAACAGATTTTGGGGTATAGCGCTACGGAAGCGCTCGGTAAGGATCTTCACGACTTGCTGGTCCCCGAGCGCTATCTGGCCGACTACCGTGCGGCATTTGCAGCGTTCCAAAGGAGCGGTCACGGCAGTGCCGTGGGCAAAACTCTTGAGCTCTTCGCCCGGCGAAAGGATGGTCAGGAGATTGCGGTTGCCATGTCGTTGTCTGCGGTTTTCCTCAACGGGACATGGAATGCCGTCGGGTTACTCCGGGACATCACGGAACAGAAACGGATAAATGCTTCCCTCCGGATGCTTTCCGCTGCCGTGGAGCACAGCCCGGTATCCATCATCATTACCGACCGGGACGGACGCATAGAGTATGTTAATCCCAAATCATGCCAGATCACCGGCTATACGCTCGAAGAGTTGCGGGGCCAGAGCCCGCGCATCATGAAAGGTCCGACCCACCCGCCGGAGTTCTATAAAAACCTGTGGGAGACCATACTTTCAGGGCGGGAGTGGTACGGAGAATTCCATAATCGCCGCAAGGACGGTAGTCTTGTATGGGTTATGGCATCCATTTCGCCCATCTACGACGAAAAGGGGGAAATCACCCATTTTGTGGGGGTTCGTGAGGAAATCGAAAAACAGAAAAAGCTCCAGGAAGAGCTCGCCAATATCGCACAACTGGAGAAAGTTGCGCGGGACCGGGCCGAACAGGCGAACAGGGCCAAGAGCGAGTTTCTGGCCGGCATGAGCCATGAGATCAGAACGCCCCTCAATGCAATCATCGGTATGAGCGACCTTCTGGAAGAAACCCGCCTCGATGACGAACAAGCAGGGTATCTGTCGGTTGTCCATTCAGCGAGCGAAACCTTGCAGGGACTGATTAACGACGTCCTTGACCTGTCAAAGATCGAAGCCGGCATGCTGCAGCTGGATTCTGTACCCTTCAGTCTTCGGGACTGCATCCGGCAACTGACGGACATCACGTCGGTGAAAGCGTCCTCAAAGGGGGTAACATATTCCTTCTCAGTGAAATCCGCAGTCCCGGACTGGCTCCTGGGAGATTCGTTGCGGTTGCGGCAGGTGCTGATCAACCTGGTGGGGAATGCCGTTAAATTCACCGACAGCGGCGGGAGTGTACTTCTGGAGGTTGAGCCGGTCCAACAGTCCGATGCCGAAGTACTGATCAGGTTCTCCGTGACCGACACCGGCATCGGCATAGCGCCGGAAAAGCTGGACACCATCTTCGAGAGTTTCAGCTAGGCGGATTCATCAACCACCCGGCGCTACGGCGGGACAGGGCTGGGGCTGGCCATCTCCCGTCACCTTGTGGGGATGATGGGAGGTGAAATCGGCGTGGAGAGCACCGTTGGGAAGGGGAGCTGTTTCCGCTTCACAGTACCTTTCGCCATCTCGCGCAGAACAGAAGAGCCGCTTCCGAAAGAACAACTTCCCGGAGACAAGCTCGGCAGACCGCTCTCCATTCTGGTGGTGGACGACAATCTGGCGAACCGCACCGTGCTGACGGCCTATTTCCGGCGTACCGAGCATACGGTAGAGTGTGCGGTAAATGGCGAGGAAGCCCTTGCAAAGATCAAGGGGGGTGGATATGACGTGGTTTTCATGGATATGGAGATGCCGGTCATGGATGGCTATACGGCAGTGCGCCTGGTGCGGGAATGGGAGCGGGAGACGGGCCGGGCGCCGCTGCCGGTGATCGCGCTCACTGCCAATGCGCTCAAGGAAGATCAGTTGAGGAGCATTGATGCCGGCTGTACCGCGCACCTGACCAAACCGATCAAAAAGGACAAGCTGCTGGAAATCGTCGGAGAATACCAGCAACGACCACGGACCAACGGGAAGCAGGGAACGAACATGGATCGCGACAATGTGCCGGATAAAATAGTTGTCGTCTGCGATCCGGAACTTGAAGACATCATTCCGGCCTATCTGGAGGGGAGAAAGACAGAAGGCTCTGTCATCCGTGAACTTGCGGTCAATGGTCAGTTCGACGAAGTGCGGACCATCGCCCACGGCTTGAAGGGTTCCGGCGGCTGTTACGGTTTTTCGAGGATAACGGAAATCGGGCGGGATATGGAACTGGCGGCGAATGACGGCAATCTCGTCGAGGTGTTGAAACAGCTCGATACCCTCGAGGCGTACCTGCAGGCAATTGAAGTCCGCTACGAATAATCGGAACACGTCATGTTCCGCCGCAAAAAAACGCGGCTCCCGGCTGATTCGGGGGCCGCGTTTTTTTTGCCCAATCCGGCATCTATCCTTTTGTCACCTTCGGAATGAAGATCTGCTCGGGATCAAGAACATCGTGGATGAAGTGCAATTCTTCTCGGGTCGGGGGAAGCGTTTCGCCGCTAACCCGGGAGATGTCCAGGTCGAAGTGGCACATCTCCTTTATTTCCTCCGGCGTCTTGCCGGGGTGGCAGGTGTCCAGATAGATGCGGCCGCTCTCCCCGTCGAACCGGAAGACGCCGGCGGTGCTGATGACCGCCGAGGGGCCGCCGCGGTAGGCGGCGCCGTAGAGCTCCCGGCGATGGACGAAGTCGCCCTCCGGCCATTTCTTCACCCGCCAGCCGGGGCTCGTGATGTAGCTGACGTTGGGGGTGAAGCGGCGCTTCTCGTGGACCATGATGAAGACGGTCCGTTTGGCGAAGGAGTTGATGTCGGGGTTGCCGCCGCTGCCGGTGAGGCGCAGTTCGGGGTTGAGGTAGTCGCCGATGCAGGTGGTGTTCACGTTGCCGTACTCGTCCACCTCGGCGCCGCCGAGGAAACCCAGGTCCACGTAGCCCCGCTGGGCGATGCTGAAGGCATCGTAGAGTCCCGAGGCCCGGGAGGCCCCCATCTCGCACCGGGCGTCGCCGACGGAGGTGGGGATGGCCGGTGGGCGGCCGTCGAGGGTGCCGGCCTCAAAGATGAGCTTCAGGTTCGGGGCGTGGGTCTTCTGGGCCAGCATGATCGCCACCATGGGGAGGCCGGTGCCGGCAAAGACGATCTCGTTGTCGTGCACCTCACGGGACGCCGCGCAGCACAGCAGATCGGCAAGGCCGTATTCTTCCGGAGTCGCGTACTCTCTGCTCATATCATTGCCCCCTCTTTACGCTGGTCGAGTAGTTGAGTGCGGTATTGGCCTTCAGATTCAGCATCCGCGGCCAGCCGAGCTTCTCCAGGTAACCCATGTGGTCGAGCCCCGTGATCCACTCTTTCTCGAAGTCGTTAAACCCTTCCTGGGTGCGGGTCCGGCTGTAGAAGTCCTTGAGGAAAGCACCGTCCACGTCGTAGCGGCCGAACATGCCGGTGGGGTGGGCGCCGAAGGGACACTCCAGAATGTGGTCCACCTCGAAGCTGGTGATGGTGTTGCGGTCGGCCTCCCGGCGCAGGTACTCCTCGGGGACGATCTCCTCGGCCATGACGATGGTGATGTCCGCGGTCCGGGCCGCCTCGGGATCGGAGTAGTACTGGCCGCTGACCCGGACGGTCCCTTCCTCTCCCACCTGCTGGACGCACATGATGGCGATGTCGGCTTTGGCCGCCGGCACCAGCACCTGGGAGCCGGCTTCGTAGAAGGGATCCTCGGTGAAGACGTACTTCTGCTTGGGGATCCGCTTCCCGTCCCGCCGGCCGGCCCGGCCGAGCATGTCGTACTCAGGGTTGTGGATGTCCGTGCCGAGGGAAGTCTGGGTAACGGCGTAAGGAGCGCCGGCGGCCCCGGCGGCAAAGCGGAACATCATCTCCGCATGGCTGTAATCCTCAACTATGATCTCCCTGTTACCCACCTTGCGGGAGAGGTTGGCGCCGTACTTGCCGTAGAGCTCATGGCCGACCCAGCACGACTCCCAGATGTCGACGCACCCGGCTCCCACGAGGAATTCGGTGTGGGGGCCGCCATTCACTTCGATGAGGTGGAGTCCCCGTCTCTGCTGGCGGATCAGCTCGAAAACGATGGCCATGGGGCGCCGCCAGATGGTGAACCCGGAGAAGGTGAGGCTGGAGCCGTCCTTGATGATCTCGGCGGCCTGCTGCAAGGTAATGCGTTTACCTGTCCCCATACATACCTCCATACGTGATAATTTCTATTGGTTAAAATTCTTGAGAATTTCCCGCGAGATAACCACCCGCTGGATCTCGCTGGTCCCTTCGTAGATGGAGGTGATCCGGGCATCGCGGGCATAACGCTCAACCGGGAAATCCTGGGTGTATCCGTACCCGCCGAGCATCTGGATCGCCGAATAGCAGGCCCGGTTGGCCGCCTCGGTGGCGTACAGTTTCGCCATGGAGGCCTCCTTGGCAAAGGACTTTCCCTGATCCTTGCGGAAGGCCGCGTTCATGAGGAGGAGCCGGGCAGCTTCCAGTTCGGTGTAGGCATCGGCCACCATCCACTGGATAGCCTGGAAGTTGCTGATCTTCTGGCCGAACTGGGTCCGCTCGGAGGTATAGCGGGTGGCATGGTCCATGGCTGCCAGCCCGACGCCGAGCCCCAGGGAACCGATCCCGATCCGTCCGCCGGCCAGCTCCGCCACGGCGATCCGGAAACCGTCGTTCAACTTCCCCATCATGGCGCTCTTGGGGATGCGGCAGTCGGTGAAGATTACCTCGTTGGTGGCCGAGGCGTGCTGCCCCATCTTGTGCTCTTCCTTGCCGATGATGAGGCCGGGCGTTCCAGCCTCCACCAGGAAGCAACTGATACCTTTACCCTTGGGGGCAGCCTTGTCGGTGACCGCCCAGACCACGAAAACCCCGGCATAGGAGGCGCTGGTAATGAAAATTTTGGAGCCGTTCAGCACCCAGGAGTCGCCGTCGTCCACGGCCTGGGTCACCATTCCGGCGGGATCGGAGCCGGCGCAGGTTTCGGTGAGGGCGAAGCTGGCGGCGGAATACTCGCCGGAACAGATCTTCGGGATGTAAGCCCGTTTCTGCTCCTCGGAACCGACGACCTGGATAACCTCGGCGGCCATGTTGTTGACCGAGACCGTGACCGCCGTGGAGGCGCAGGCCCGGGCGATCTCGGTCATGGCCACGCTGAAGGAGATGGCCCCGGCCTCGGCGCCGCCGTACTCCTCCCGCACGTTCAATCCCATGAAACCCAGTTCAGCCAGCTTTTTCAGGTTGGCCAGCAGGGGGCCGCGGTCGCTTCCCTGGTCAAGCTGCGCCGCCACCGGCTCCAGTTCGGCCTTGGCAAAGTCACGGGCGGTGTCCTGAATCAGTTTCTGTTCTTCGGTCAGTTCGAGATACATGGTTTCTTCTCCTCTGCGACGATAATCGGAATATCCTGCTCCCGTCCCCATTCCTGCCACTCCCGGGCGCTCCGGTCGGCAAAGGCGGCGCGGTACTCTTCTCTGGTACTCACTCCCAGCGACTCTTCAAGCCGGCTCTTGAAGTGGGGCTCCAGAGCTGCCAGGGCCACCCAGCCGTCACGGGCTTCATAGAGGTTGTATTCGGGAATGCCGCCACCCAGAAGAGCGCCCGGAGCGGTACTGCCGTAGCGTAGAGGCTCGGCCATGGCTTCGGCCGCGCGGGAAAGGGCGACCTCCGCATAGCCCGCCTCCTGTCCCCGTTCGCGGATGAGAAGGAGTGCCATGGCGGCCGAAACGGTCTGCTCGGCGCCGGCCATGTCGGCAAGGAGGGTCCGGGGCATGTGGGGAGGGTTGAGAAGACCGAGAGAGGCCTGGTAGGTGAGGTCGTGGCCCGCCTCGTTTTCGCGGGGGGCGGGATAGCCGACGATGGCCACTTGGCAGAGGCGGGGGAATTTCCGGTGAAGCTCCTCCCACCCGAGACCAAGACGGCAGAGGCCGGCGGGGCGGCTGGCGGTAATGAGGAGGTCGGCGGTTGCCAGCAGGCCGTTGAGGTGAGCCAGACCTTCGGCGCTCTTTAGGTCGATCCTGACGACCGTCTGGCCGACGGCCATATCCCGGTACCAATCAGCGTTGTACAGTTCCATGAGGTCGCCTGACGGCGGCTCCACCTTCACGACGGATGCCCCCAGATGCCGGAGGCGCCGGGCGGCGGCGGGGCCGGGAAGATTCACGGCCAGGTTCACGACAACCATTCCTTTAAGGGGCTTCATGGCTCCTCCTCTGTCAGCCCGGTTCACTGCAGTTTGGCCGTGAGAGCCGGCACGAATTGCATCACGTCGGCCACCACGAGGACATCGGCAACTTCTCCGATGGGGGCGTCCTTGTCCTTGTTGATGGCGACGACAAAATCCGATTTTTTCATGCCGGCCAGATGCTGGATCGCCCCTGAAATGCCGCAGGCCACGTAGAGCTTGGGGCTCACGCTCTGGCCGGTGGTCCCCACCTGGTGGCTGTGATCCACCCAGCCGGCATCCACCACCGGCCGGCTCGCCCCCAATTCTCCGCCAAGGGCCTTGGCCAGAGCCTGGATAACGGGGATATTGTCCTTTTTCCCCACGCCCCGACCGGCGCTGACGATCACCTCGGCCCGGGTCAGGTCCACGTCCTTTTTCTCGGCGGGCTCGTAGCCGACAAATTCCACCGGCGTCGCCCCATCGGGTATGTCGATGCGCTCCACCTTTGGCGTCCCCTGGGGAGTGCCAGTGAAGCCGAAGGCGCCAGCCTGGATGGTGAGGACCGCCTTGCCGCTCCTGGGTGCCACGGTGCGGCGCATCTTGGCGTTGCAGCACCCCACCTCGTAGCCGCCGTCCACAATGTCGACGATCTCCGACACCTGGCCGGCCCTGAGGGCTGCGGCCACCCGGGGGGCAAGGTCCCAGCCGTAGGAGGAGTGGACAAAGACGACGCAGTCGGCGTTTTCCCGCTGGACCGCATCGAGGACGATCTTCTTGTGAACGTCCGGGTTGTATTCGCCGTATTTCGTCGCCTCGGCCAGGTAAACTGTGCCATTGCAGGCGGGAAAGGCGCTGTCGCTCCCGATGAGGACCATGGCCTTTTCGGCGCCGATGCGGTCGGCAAAGGCGAGGAGTTCGTAGGTTGTATCGAGGAGTTTTCCTTCGCGATATTCACAGACAAGCAGTGCTTTCATGGATTTTCTCCTCTCACCGGAGCACGTTCGTTTTTTCTTTCAGGATCCCGTAGAGCTGCTCCACCAGGTTCCCCACATCACCTTCCAGCACGATCCCGCCTCCCTTTCGCGCTGGCGGGTAGAACCGGGCCGTGGTGGCAACAGACTCTTCCTGCAGCAGGTCGGCCACGGGGATGGCGAGGATCTCCTTCTTCTTGGCCTTCATGATGTTGGGAAGGGTAGGGTAGCGGGGGATGTTGAGGCCCAACTGACAGGTGGCGACGGCCGGAAGCCGCAGCTTCGCGACCCCCTTAATTCCCCCTTCAAGCTCGCGCTTGGCGGTCACCACGCCGTCGGCGAAGGCGAAGCCCACAAGGGTCGTGGCGCAGGCGTAGCCGAGAAGTTCCGCCACCAGTACCCCCACCTGGGCCGAGCCCCGGTCCTGGGACTGCATGCCGGTGAAGATGAGGTCAAATCCCTCGCCGCGGGCGTATCGGGCGATGATTGACGCGATCTGCCACGGGTCTTTCCCTTGGGGGGCGGGGTCCTGGATGTGGGCTCCCTTGTCGCACCCCATGGCGAGGGCCTTCTTGATGGCCTCGTTCACCCGGTCCGGGCCGATGGAGAGGACCGTCACCTCCGGCTCGTTCCCCAGCTGCTCCTTGAGTTGCACCGCCTGTTCCACGGCATATTCGTCGTACTCGTTCATCCGGAAGGCCAGATCGGTCTCCTCGAACCAGGTGCCGCTGCCATCGGGCTTGAAGCGGGATTCCATGTCGGGAACCTGTTTGACGCAGACGAGTATTTTCATAGACACCTCCCCAAATTCTTGAAACACGGAGCAACTGAGCAACGGAGGAAAATCTGAGAAAAACAAACGCAAACTTGTATAATTTTCTGTGCGCCTAGAGCTTTTTCTCCGAATTTGTTGTTCTCCGTGTGCTCCGTTGCTCCGTGTTATTGCTAAAGGTTTACGGTTAATCTCTCCGCCACGATTTCTGCCAGATCCCTTACCTTCATGTTTTCTTCGAAACCGCCGGTCTTGATGCCGTCCTCGAACATGGTGAGGCAGAAGGGGCAGTTGGAAACCAGGAGCGGGGCGCCGGTCTCCCCGGCCATGCGGACCCGGGTCTCGCTGATCTTGGTGCCGAGCTTCTCTTCGGCCAGGATTCGCCCGCCACCAGCGCCGCAGCAGAAGCTGTCGCATCCGGAGCGGTCCATCTCTCGCAGGTCGCCGCCGGCGGCTGTGAGAACGGCCCGGGGCTCGGCGAAGATGTCCTTGTAGCGCCCCAGATAGCAGGAGTCGTGGTAGGTGAAGGGGAAGCGTTTCTCTTCGGGGGCCAGGGCAAGGCGGCCGCTCTCCATTAGGCCGTGGATGAAGGTGGCGTAGTGCTCGGTTGCCAGCTCGAACCCCAGGTCGCGGTAGTCGCGGGAGAGGGTGTTGAAGCAGTGGGGGCAGGTGGTGACCACCTTCTTTGCCCCGCTGGCCTTCATCAGCTCGATGTTTTCCTGGGCCACCATCTGGTAGAGGTACTCGTTGCCGAGCTTTCTCACCGGCTCGCCGCAGCACTTCTCGTCCTTGCCGAGAATGCCAACCCGGATGCCGGCGGCGGCGCAGATCTTCACGAAGCTGCGGGCCACTTCCCGGTTCCGCTTGTCGAAGGAGGCGTAGCAGCCGGCGAAGTATAGGATATCTGCCTCCTCGCCGTCCGAGACCCGGGCCACGGGGAGCCCCTCGGCCCAGTCGCCCCGGCTGGCATAGGCGAGGCCGAAGGGGTTGCCGTTCACCTCCACGTTGCTGACTGCGGTGCGGACCTCGTCGCCCGGGAATTCCCCCTCCATGAGGGAGAGGCTGCGCCGCATCTCCAGGATCTTGTTCACGTGCTCGATCTCGGCGGGGCAGATGTCCTGGCAGGCGCGGCAGGTGGTGCAGCTCCAGAGGACGTCGGCAGTGACCGTCTCCACCAGGGAAGAATCTGGTGCCGTGAAAGCCGCTTCGCCCACCTGCTTCACCACCTTCATGGGGGAGAGGGGCTTGTCGGTGGCCCAGGCGGGGCAGCGGTCCTGGCACCGCTTGCAGCTGGTGCAGGCGTCGGCGTCGAAGATGTCCTTCCAGGTGAGGTCGGTGACCTTCGTGGCGCCGAACTGTTCCTGGCCCTCGTCTTCCATGTTGAGGGTGCCGATGGTTCCCTTTTCATCCAATGGGGCGAAGAAGGAGTTGATGCTGGTGGTCAGGATATGGCGCAGCTTCGTGTAGGGGAGGGCGGCGATGAATCCGAGCACGAGGGCGAAATGGGTCCACCAGAGAACTTTGTGCATGGTGCGGATGGAGTCGTCGGTGTAGCTGGTGAAAAGCTGGGCAAAGAGGTATCCCACGGGGGAGAAGCGGGCCAGGTCGGGATTCTGCTGGAGTTCCGTGGCGGCCATCCGCGCCCCTTCGACGCAGAAGCCGGTGATGAGGATGGCGAAGAGGAGCTGGTGGATGATCCGGTCGTCATTGATGGTATCAATGCCGTCGGGCTTCAGCACGAAGCGGCGGATGGCGAGGCCGGCCAGCATCAGGACGGCACCGAGGCCCGCCAGGTCCAGCACCAGGGAGAAGGCCTTGTAGAACTCCCCCTTGAGGATGTTCACATGCATGAGGGGGGTGAAGAAATCGGCCTGGAGCATCACCACTATCGTGCCGGCAAAGAGGGTGAGGAATCCCCAGAAGAAGAGGGCGTGGGGAATGCCGCCGTCCTTGACCCGGGCAACCTTGCACTGACTCAGCACCGTCGAGACGAGGCGCTTCACCCGCTCGTCGTAGCGGTCGAAGCGGTCGAGGGGCTTCCCCTGGCGCCAGACGGGGAGACGCTTCCAGAACCCCCACGCCAGGATGCCGAAGGCGGCAAAGGTGAGGAGGTACATGGGGATCACGACCCCGTGGCCGATGTTCCAGTAGATTTCGCGGGTGGCTTCCATGATGTCTCCTTCTTCCTTTCCAGCCTTGAAGCTTTTAGTCTTGTCCTGTCAGCTCAACAGCAGCTTCGAGATAACCACCCGCTGCACCTCGTTGGTCCCCTCATAGATCTCGGTGATCTTGGCATCCCGGTACATCCGCTCCACCTCGTAATCGCAGATAAAGCCGTAACCGCCGTGGATCTGGATCGCCTCCTTGGTGACGTAGGTGGCGGCCTCCGAGGCGAGCATCTTGCACATGGCCGACTCCATGGTGTAGCTCTTCTTGTGGTCCTTGAGCCACGCGGCTTTGTGGGTCATAAGCTTGCTGGTCTCGATCTTTGCCCACATGTCGGCCAACTTGAACTGTATCGCCTGGAGGTCGCAGATGGGGGCGCCGAACTGCTTCCGCTCCTTGGAGTAGGCCAGTGCCCGCTCGAAGGCTCCTTCAGCGATCCCCAGGGCCTGGGATGCGATGCCGATGCGGCCGCCATTCAGGGTGTCCATGGCGATCTTGAACCCCTGGCCTTCCTGCCCCAGGAGGTTTTCCACAGGGATCCGGACGTTGTCGAGGGCGAAGGCGGTGGTGTAGCTGCCCCGTATCCCCAGTTTCTTCTCGTTCTTCAGGATCTCCACGCCGTGGGAGCGGAGATCGATGATGAAAGCCGAAACCCCTTTGTGCTTGAGGCTCTTGTCGGAAGTGGCAAAGAGGACGCCGGTTCCGCGGTAGCCACCATTGGTGATGAATATCTTGGAACCGTTGATGACGAATTCGTCCCCCTCGCGGCGGTAGGTAGTGGCGATGGCACCGGCGTCGGAACCAGCGTCGGGCTCGGTCAGGAGGAAGCAGCCGATGGTCTCGCCGCTGTTCAGGGCCGGAAGCCACTTCTTCTTCTGCTCTTCGGTGCCGAAGGTGTAAATGGGGCCGCAGGCTAGGGAGGTGTGGGCCGAGATCAGGACCCCGCTGGAGCCGCAGGCCTTGGAAACCTCCTCCACCACGATGGAGTAGGAGAGCATGTCGAGTCCGGCCCCGCCGTACTGCTCGGGGAGATAGCTTCCCATGAACCCCATCTCTCCCATCTTTCTGACAAGACCGTCAGGGATCATGTGCTCTTCGTCAATCTGCACGGCGAGAGGCTTTACCTCCTTCTCTACGAAGTCACGCACGGCGTCTTGCAATACCTTGTGGTCCTGGCTCAGCTCGAAGTTCATGACAACCTCCCTATGATTGATTGTGAAATTATTTCCCCGTAAATACTGCTTTCCGCTTTTCCACAAAGGCCCCCATCCCTTCCTTCTGGTCGGCGGTGCCAAAGAGCACCCCGAAGAGGGAGGCTTCGTAGCGGAAGCCGTCTTCCTTCCCCATGTTCAGGCCGTTGGCAATGGCATTCTTGGCGTAGGTCACTCCGAGGGGACCGACGCCGGCAATGGCGGCCGCAGCCTCCTTTGCCTTTGCCAGAAGCTCCTCAGGAGCGAACACCTCGTTGACGATCCCCCAGGCCAAGGCCTTGTCGGCCGTGATCATCCGGCCGGTGAAGATCAGTTCGTTGGCCCGGCTCTTCCCAATGAGGCGCGCCAGGTTCTGGGTGCCGCCGAAGCCGGGGATAATGCCGAGGGTCACCTCGGGGAAACCGAGCTTCGCCTTCTCCGAGGCGTAGATGAAATCGCACCCCAGGGCCAGCTCCAGCCCGCCGCCGAGGGCGAAGCCGTTCACGGCGGCGATGACCGGAGTTTTCATCTTCTCCATGGCCATCATGCAGTGCTGTCCCTTCAGGGCGAACTGGTGCCCCTCAAAGGATGACATGGCAGCCATCTCCTTGATGTCGGCCCCGGCCACGAAGGCCTTTTCGCCGGCGCCCGTGAGGATCACCACCCGAACCGCAGGATCGTATTCAAGCTGATAGAAGGCGGAGGCCAACTCCGTCAGCACCTCGCTGTTCAGGGCATTGAGGGCCTGGGGCCTATTGACGGTGAGGGTGGCGACGCCGTCAGCGGTTTCGATGAGCAGGTTCTTTAATTCCATGGAGATTCTCCTTTAGCCGGTTCGATTTCGCGTTCAGGCCAAGGCGGCGACGAAAGGGAGAACGAGGCGTAGCAGCGCTACGTTGAGGAGCCCTTGAGGAGCCAACGCCGGCATGGACGTGAAGGCGAAGCGGCTCAGTAGGTGTAGAAGCCGCGCCCCGACTTGCGCCCCAAATATCCTGCATTCACCATCTTCACCAGGAGCGGGCAGGGGCGGTACTTGGGGTCCTTGAAGCCGTCGTAGAGGACATCCATGATTGCCAGGCAGGTGTCGAGGCCGATGAAGTCGGCGAGCGTCAGGGGGCCCATGGGCTGGTTGGTGCCGAGCTTCATCCCTTTGTCGATATCCTCGGCCGTGGCGATTCCTTCGTAGAGAGCGAAGACCGCCTCGTTGATCATGGGCATAAGAATGCGGTTTACGATGAAGCCAGGGTAGTCCTGGGAAACCGCCATTTCCTTTTCCAGCCTGGCCACCAGTTCGGCGGTGAGGCGGAAGGTGACGTCGCTGGTGGCGTGGCCACGGATGACCTCCACCAGTTTCATGACCGGCACCGGGTTCATGAAGTGCATGCCGATGACCTTGTCGGGACGCTTAGTTACCGAAGCGATCTTGGTGATGGGGATGGACGAGGTGTTTGATGCCAGAATAGCGCTCGGCTGAACGATATCGTCCAGTTTGCGGAAGATGTCCAGCTTGAGGGGCTCGTGCTCCGTGACCGCCTCCACGCAGAAATCACAGCCGGCGAGATCGGTCATGTTCTTCGTGGTCAGAATCCTGCCGACAGTTGCACCGACCAGCGATTCGGGAATGACCCCCTTCTTTGCCTGCCGCTCCAGGTTCTGCCTGATGGTTGACACCGCCTTTTCGAGCTGAAGCTCCGCGATGTCGTAGAGCACCACGTCATAGCCGAACTGGGCGTATACGTGGGCGATGCCGTTTCCCATCTGACCTGCGCCGAGTACCCCGACTTTATTGATCATAATCTGCCTCCATTTCAGAAACGGAATAATACTGAGCAACTGAGCAACTGAGAAAATCAGGAAGTTACGAAAAGGAGTTCATTGCCTTTCTCTGTTGCTCTGTTGCTCTGTGTTTCAAATATTTCAGATCCGCTCGAAGATCACCGCCACCGCCTCGCCGCCGCCGATGCAGAGGGTGGCGAGGCCGTAGCGTTGCTGGCGCCGATGGAGTTCCCGGATGACCGTGGCTGCAAGCCGGCCGCCGCTGGCGCCGATGGGGTGGCCGATGGCGCAGGCGCCGCCGTTGACGTTCACCTTGTCCAAGGGGAGGCCGAGACCCTTGATGGCCAGGAGGGCCACCGAGGCAAAGGCCTCGTTGATCTCGAAGAGGTCGATGTCGGACACCGTCAGGCCGGCCTTGGCGCAGGCCTTCTCGATGGCGCCGATGGGCGCCTCGGGGAAGTTGTCGGGATGACGGCTTTCCGTGGCCGAGGCAACGATCCGGGCCTTGGGGGTGAGGTTGTACTTCTTCAGGCCGTCGGTATCGGTCAGTAGGGCCAGGGCCGCGCCGTCGTTGATAGTGGAGGCGTTGCCGGCGGTGATGGTGCCGTCCTTCTTGAAGGCGGCCCGCAGAGATGGCAGCTTGCTCGGATCACCCTTGAAGGGCTCTTCGTCCGTGGCGAGGGTTTCGTCACCCTTTTTCCCCTTCTTTACCACCGGCACGATCTCGTCGGCAAAGATGCCGCCGGTCACCGCCGCCTGGGCCAGTTCGTAGGAGCGCCGGGCGAACGCGTCCTGCTCCTCGCGGGTGAGGCCGCCGCGCTCCGCGCTCGCCTCACCGATCTCTCCCATGTGGCGGCCCGTATAGGGATCCTGAAGACCATCGTAGATCAGCAGGTCCAGCAGTTCACCGTGCCCCATGCGGTAGCCGGCGCGGGCCTTCTTGAGGAAAAAGGGCGCCAGGGACATGTTCTCCATGCCGCCGGCGATGACAATTTGGGACTCACCGAGACGAATGCTGTCGGCGCCGAGCATGATTGCCTTCAGGCCGCTGCCGCAGACCTTGTTGATGGTCAGGGCATGGGCCGAGTCAGGGATTCCCGCCCCGCGCATGGCCTGGCGGGCCGGGGCCTGGCCGCAGCCGCCGGAGAGGACCTGCCCCACGATGACTTCATTCACCGTGTCGGGGGCGAGGCCGGCCTTTGCCAGAAGCTCTTTCATGACGGTGGCGGCCAGCTTTGGGGCATCCACGTCGGCCAGCATGCCGGAAAATGAACCAAACGGCGTTCTCAGGGCATCAACCACAAACACGTCTTGCATTGCTTTTCCTCCGGGTTGCAGATTTGGTGTAAGCATATATCTACTTCACGTGCATGTCAACCATGTTTAGAACGGCTTTATAGATGTGTGTGAATCTTTATGTTTGTGTTCTGATAAAAACCAACTAAAACGATATGTTGAGTGTGTAATTTAGTGTGCTTATTGTCGGGGTATTTGCTGTTTGATGTGTTTATTTGACGTCAAGGTTAGATATCGAGGGGGTATTGAGCGGTTATAAAAAAGCGGTATAGAGATGTGATTTCGTTTCCTGCCAAAAAAATGGGCAGCCCGTCGGCTGCCCCTAATGGAGAAAGGGGTACCCGAACAGCCCTACAGAAACACGATGTCATCGGCCATGCTAGTAAGCTTCTCGCCGCCTCTGTTGGTAACGGCGAAGGTATTCTCGATGCCGATGACCCCCTGGCCAGGTATGACGAACTTCGGTTCGATGGCGATGGTTTGTCCCGCCTGGAGCGGAACCTTGAACCCCTGGGCCAGCACCGGGAATTCGTCCAACTCCAGGCCAACCCCGTGGCCGACGAATTTCGCGTTTTCCCCAGGAGCCCCCATGTAGTTTCTGCCGAGGCCGGCGGCTTCGGCCATTTCCAACGATCTCGCGAACAGTTCCTCGCAGATTGTCCCCGGCTTGAGGTTTTCCACCAGATACTGCTGTATCCGCAGGGAAGTGGCAAAGGCATGCTCCAGTTCGCCGCTCAGGGAACCGATGACAAAGATACGGGTCATGTCGACGAGGTAACCCCTGAAGATGCCGGCGAAGTCGAGAATGATCGGGGTGCCTTCAGTGATCGTCTCGGTGGAGGCTCCGTAGGGGGAGGCATTGGAGAGGCCGCGGCCCGTGACGGCGCCGTCGAAGAAGCCCGGTTCGGCAGCGGCCACACCCGACACAGCCAGTCCCTGAAACAGCTCCTGGTTGAAAGCGCGCATCCGTATGTATCCTTCACTTCCCGCCTTCCGGAGCCGGCACTCGAACTCCGCGGCAAGGTCAATCTCCCGCATCCCCACCTTCAGGAATGTGGGAACCTGCGTGAAGACTTCACACAGTCGGGAGCCGCTCTCCCGCAACCGTTCCAGCTCCCAGGCCGATTTGACCGACCGGAGTTCCCGGTTGATCCCCGAGATATCCACAAACTCCCGGCCGGGGAGCATCTTGGCGTAGTAGTTGTACTGCTGCACCGGTATGATGTCGAAGGTGAGGCCAACCTTTTTCACATCCTCGGAAAACAGGGTGGGAAATTCTTTGCTGGAGGGGAATGGCCGGGTATCCTCGATGAGGCTTTCCCTGACGGCGCGGGTATAACTCTTGCGCACCAGGAGGAGCGGATTGCCGTCGGCCGGCACCCAAAGGGTAGCGTTCTGGCGGGTGCCGGTGAAGTAGTAGACATCGATGGGAAAGATGATGAGCGCCCCGTCGATCCCCTTGGCGCGCAGTTCCGTCTGCAGTCGGATGATCCGCTGTTCCGATTCCATTTTTGTCATCATCGGTAGTTATCTCCTTCAGAATAGCTGGTATTCAGAGCATCCGGTAGTGGCCGGCGATGGCCTGGTAGCTCCGATACGCCTCCAAGTAGCGGGCATCTTCCCGGTAGGTGGCCGGATAGATGGGGGGCACCGGACGGTGGTTCAGCTCCCGGTCCACGTTCACAAAGGTAAAGAGGCACGAGTTGGAGAGGGCGCTGGCGGTCCGGTCGCGGCTGATCCGTTCGATGCTCGCCTCGACACAGACAAAGCTCTCGTTGGTGTAGACCACCCGGCTGGTGAAGTGGAGCTTGTCCCCCAGGCGCACCGGGTGGAAGAAGTTGATCCGGTTCACCGCCGCGACGATGGAGCGGTCCGGCGCTACCAGTTCCGAGCAGATGGCGGAGAGCTCGTAGGCGCGGCGGATCAGGTAGCCGCCGAAGATCCGCTGGGGAACGTACTCCTGCTCCGGGTACATCCGTTCCCAGGCGTCGGCCACCAGGCGGCCGGCTGGATGGCCGGAGAAGCCGGACTCTTCCTGGGCCCGGTGGAGCCGGTCGAGCATCTCGTATTCCTCCCGACTGGGGGGCTCCCGGAGCGACGCCTGCTGACGGCGGTACTCCTCCCGGCCGGCAATGGCCTTGTCTGCCCGCTGCCGCTCCAGTTCATCAAGGTACTCCAGGGGGGGGAGGGGGATGCTCTCGCTGGCCGCTTCCCCGCCGCGGGCAACCATGGTGAAATAGCAGGAGGCGATGTGGGTGGCGGGGTCGCCGGCATGCTCCACCCGGATTCCCACTTCCAGCGAGGAGCGCCCCACGTGGTTGATCCGGGCATGCATGACAATGTCGCGGTCGACGTCCACCACGTGGCGCGCAAGGATATTGTCGATGGCCGCCGTAACGACCCGCCCTTCGGGGTAAAAGCGCCGCACATAGGCGAGGGCCGTCTGCTCGGCGAGGATGTCGAGCTCTTCCAGTAGCAGGCCGAAGCGGAAATTGCCCGGTATCTCCTCGTCGACCACCATGAAACGCCGGCGGTGCATCGGTTCGCTCCCCAGCGACAAGGTCCGGTAAAGGGAAGTTTCAGTGGGGGTAGTCATGAAATGCCTCCAGGATTAATGAAGATACTTGCTGCATTCAGTTTACCCCGTATTGCTTAATCGTAAAGACCGCGTTGGAGACGGTATTCATTTCCCCAATTGTCAAGGGCGTGAGATTTCGGCCAGATTGTCGTCCCCCGCAGAGCAGTCGCGGAGGCGTAGCAGCGCTACGCCGCACAAGAACGGACCGAGGACGGACGGCACGATGGTCGGAAGCTCGCGCCCGTCTTCACATGTTTCTCCGGTATTTTCCTCCTACTTCGTAAAGCGCATGACTGATCTGCCCCAGGGATGCCACCTTGGCGGTTTCCATGAGCTCGGCAAAGATGTTGCCGCCGTTTACGGCAACCTCCTGCAGTCGCTTCAGCGCCTGTGGTGCCTCATCCCTGTGCCGCTCTTGGAAGGCCCGCAGGTTGGCGATCTGCTGCTCCTTCTCCTCTTTCGTGGCACGGGCCAGTTCCCCTGGCACCTGGTATCCCTCCTCATCGGCACGGGGATTGAGGAAGCAGTTGACCCCGATGATGGGGAGCTCGCCGCTGTGTTTCTTGTGCTCGTAGAGCATGGATTCATCCTGGATCTTGCTCCGCTGGTACTGGGTCTCCATTGCCCCCAGGACGCCACCCCGCTGGTCGATCCGCTCGAATTCACACATCACCGCCTCTTCCACCAGGTCGGTCAACTCCTCGATGATGAAGGAGCCCTGGCAGGAGTTCTCGTTCTTTGCCAGGCCGAACTCTCGGGTGATGATCATCTGGATCGCCATGGCCCGCCGCACCGACTCCTCGGTGGGGGTGGTGACCGCCTCGTCGTAGGCGTTGGTGTGGAGCGAGTTGCAGTTGTCGTAGATGGCCATGAGGGCCTGGAGCGTCGTGCGGATGTCGTTGAAATCCATCTCCTGGGCGTGGAGGGAGCGGCCGCTGGTCTGGATGTGGTACTTGAGCTTCTGGCTCCGGTCGTTGGCGCCGTATTTCTCCCGCATCACCACGGCCCAGATGCGCCGCGCCACCCGGCCGATGACCGTGTACTCCGGGTCGAGGCCGTTACTGAAGAAGTAGGAGAGGTTCGGGGCGAAGTCGTCGATCTTCATACCGCGGGAGAGGTAGTACTCCACGTAGGTGAAGCCGTTGGAGAGGGTGAAGGCCAGCTGCGAGATGGGGTTAGCCCCCGCCTCGGCAATGTGGTAGCCGCTGATGGAGACCGAGTAATAGTTCCGCACCTTCTGCTCGATGAAGTACTGCTGGATGTCACCCATCATCCGGAGGGCGAACTCGGTGGAGAAGATGCAGGTGTTCTGCCCCTGGTCCTCCTTGAGGATGTCGGCCTGCACCGTGCCGCGCACCGTCTGGAGGGTACAGCTCCTGATCTCAGCGTACTCGGCGCCGCTGGGCGTGCGGCCGTTCTTCTCCCGGAACGCGGCCACCTGCTGCTCGATGGCGGCGTTGAAGAAGAAGGCCAGCATCATGGGGGCCGGGCCGTTGATGGTGATGGAGACGCTGGTATTGGGGGCGCAGAGGTCGAAGCCGGCGTAGAGCTTCTGCATGTCCTCCACGGTGCAGATGGAGACGCCGCTCTCGCCCACCTTGCCGTAGATGTCGGGGGGATAGTCAGGGTCCTCACCGTAGAGGGTGACGCTGTCGAAGGCGGTGGAGAGCCGCTTGGCGTCGTCGTCTTTGCAGAGGTAGTGGAAGCGGCGGTTGGTCCGCTCCGGAGACCCCTCGCCGGCGAACTGGCGCTTGGGGTCTTCCTCGGCCCGCTTGAAGGGGAAGACCCCGGCGGTGTAGGGGAAGAGTCCCGGTGCGTTTTCCAGCATGGACCAGCGGACGACCTCACCCCAATCGGCAAAATCGGGGAGGCAGACCTTGGGAATCCGGGTGCCGGAGAGGGTGGTGGTGTAGAGGTCGCTGCGAATCTCCTTGTCCCGTACCTTCGTCACCAGCTGATCCTGGCGGTAGGTTTCCTTCAGGCAGGGCCAGTCGGCGAGGATCTTTTTCGGTTCCTCGTGGAGCTTTGCCTCGTGGAGGGCGATCTGCCTCTCCAGTTCCCCCGTGGCCGGCGAATCGCCCACCACTTCCTTCGCCCCCTGCAGTTGGAAGAGCCGCCGGGCAACGCCGGCTTGCTCCTGCACCCGTTTCCGGTAGCCGCGCACCGTCTGCACGATCTCTCCCAGGTAGTGGATCCGGTCCGGCGGGATGATGTACTGCTTGAGGCTCTCCTTCTCGGTGATGACCAGGTTCGACTGGAATCCCGAGCCCGTTTTGGTGTTCAGGGTTTCCATGAGGGCCCGGTAGAGGACGTTGGTGCCGGGGTCGTTGAACTGGGCCGCGATGGTGCCGAACACCGGCAGCTCTTCGTCGGCCGCCTCGAAGAGGTTGCGGTTGCGCCGGTACTGCTTGCGCACGTTGCGCAGGGCATCCTCGGCCCCCTTGCGCTCGAACTTGTTGAGGGCGATGAGATCGGCGAAGTCGAGCATGTCGATCTTCTCCAGTTGGGTCGGAGCGCCGAACTCGCAGGTCATGACGTAGAGGGAGACATCGGCGATCTCCACGATCCGGGCATCCCCCTGACCGATGCCGCTGGTCTCCACGATGACGAGGTCGAAGCCGGCGGCCTTCACCACGTCGATGGCGTCCTTGATGGCTGCCGACAGCTCCGAGTGGGAATCGCGGGTGGCCAGGGAGCGCATGTAGACCTTGCTGGTGTTGATGGCGTTCATCCGGATCCGGTCCCCCAGGAGTGCGCCACCGGTCCGTTGGCGACTCGGGTCCACCGCCAGAATGGCGACGCTCTTCTCCGGGAAATCCCGCAGGAACCGGCGCACCAGCTCGTCGGTGAGGGAGCTCTTGCCGGCGCCGCCCGTACCCGTGACCCCCACCACCGGGGCGGGGCGGGCCATGGTCCTGATCCTCTCCCGCAGGGGGCCGTAGCCGCCGGAATGGTCGTGAACATCCTGCTCCGCCAGGGTGATGAGGGTGTTGACGGCCCGGATATCCTGGTGCTGGAGCTTGTCGATCTCTTCGTCGATGTTCCGCTGGGGCGCGAAATCGCACTCCTTGAGCATGAAGTTGATCATCCCCTGGAGCCCCATGCGTCGGCCGTCCTCGGGGGAAAAAATCTTGGAGATGCCGTAGGACTCCAGTTCCCGGATCTCGTCCGGGATGATGACCCCGCCGCCGCCGCCGAATATCCGCACCTGCTCCGCACCCCGCTCCCGCAGCTGGTCCTTGATGTACTTGAAGAACTCCAGATGCCCCCCCTGGTAGCAGGAGACGGCGATCCCCTGGGCATCCTCCTGGATGGCGGCGGTGACGATCTCGTCCACGGAGCGGTTGTGCCCCAGGTGGATAACCTCGGCCCCGGAGGCCTGCAGTATACGGCGGATGATGTTGGTGGAGGCGTCGTGACCGTCGAAGAGGCTCGTGGCGGTGACGAAGCGGACCTTGTGGGTGGTTTTGCAGGGTTCAGCTGCGGCGGTATGCATGGATAGACCTCCCAGTTTATTTTTCGACCACAAACTCCCAGGCGCACCAGAAGGCGTCGGGGTGTGCATCTGGCGGACAGGCGATGCAGGATGTCCTGATGCGCGGGTCAACGGTTCTTGCGAATTCGGCGTACTCAACGAGGCCGACGCTCTTGCAGGGAAAATCCGGCAGTCCTTTTCGTTTGCGGGCCGACTGGACCCGGCAGTCGAGCATCCTGAAGACGACCCGATCGTCGCTCTGCTCGATGACATCCTGCAGGTTGAGCCGCGCGTACAGGCGGTGCTTGAGGCACTCCACCAGGGCCGGGATGCCGCCGCCGGGCTGAATCCCGAGGCGCTCCATGATCCGCTTCGCCTCGATGACCGTGAAGTAGCGCCATGCTTCGGTATCCGCATCGATGGCCACGTCGATCCCGTAGCGCTTTTCCACCGCCTGGAACCAGAGGCCGTCGTGGGCGAGCCAGTTCTTGGCGTCATCGACGATGATCCGTATCAGCTCTTCCTTGCTCAGCCCCTGCAGGAGCTGTATTCCCTCGTCGCCGGCACCGATGGGTGCCACGCTGTATCGTTTAAAGTCAGTCTCTGAGCTCATTTGAACACCCCATTACGTTTACGTACGATGTTTATTGTGGGTCGGAAAAACCCCGCGCCAGAGCGCGGGGGTGGACAGCCTAGTGATCCGAAGCCTTAGCTATGCCGAGGCCGGTAATCTTGCCACGAGACGAGCAGATTTATTTCTGAATTTATTTGAAACATACATCTGCTTTACGTTCATGTCAACATTATTTAAAACACTTTTATATAATTACATGAAGTGGCTTGAGAACGCGGTTTCTACGGTAATATGTATATTAGTCGGATTCACGGGAATTGACAGGCAGGGGTAATTGGCGTATTGAATGGTTAATAATTCACGTAAAGGGGAGAAACTATGGCTCCCGAACAAGAAGCCGAGCAGTTGATTACGATTGGTGAAGTGGCAAGAATGCTGGATTTGACCACCAGGACCCTCAGGTACTGGGAGGAGATGGGGGTCATCGAGGCCTCACACCGTTCTGAGGGAGGAAACCGTCTCTATACGCCGTACATGGTCCGACGGATGAAGTTCATCATCAAGCTCAAGGAGTTAGGCCTGACGATCAAGGAGATGCAGGAACTCGGCGCGGCGTACGGCGAGGCAAGGAAGACGGAAAACATGATACCGCGCCTGGTCGAAATACTGGACAGTCATATCAACAAGGTCGATGAAAAGATGGCGAATCTTGCTTCCCTTCGTAAGGATATTGTTGATTATCGTCATCGTATGATCGAGAAATTCAATTTCAGCAAAAAATGACCTCTTGCGGCATAGTCCTTAATGTACTCCTTGAAGTCTTGCGAGCCAGGGTGGTATTACCACTCTCGCCATGTTCTGCACCTCCATCCAAACGTTTCGTCGCGTTGAAGCTACAGGTTATCGTGTCGTCCCGGAGTGTTCATGAAGATATGGATTGATGCGGATGCATGCCCGAGGGTTATCAAGGAGATCGTCTTCAGGGCCTCGGAACGGCTCAGGATTCCAGTCTGTCTGGTGGCCAACAAGAATCTCGCCAAGCACGCAACAAACCTGGTCGAATCCATTGTGGTTGGGGAGGGGTTCGATGTTGCCGATGACTACATAGCAGATCATGCTGCCCCCGAAGACCTGGTGATTACCGCGGACATACCGCTGGCTGCCCGAATCGTCGCCATCGGAGGAGTAGCATTGGATCCCCGTGGGGAACTCTACACCGAGGAGAACGTGGGAGAGCGGCTCTCCATGCGGGATCTGATGATGGAACTCCGGGAGGGAGGCCTCGTGCAGGGGGGGCCTTCCCAGTTCAGCCTGACTGACCGTCAACGGTTTGCTTCATCTCTTGATCGCCTGCTTACCCGGCTGATCAGAGATAAGCGGCCAGTATCCTAGAGAGGCATCTTTTCGCAATGGCACTGCCATCGACTATCTACAAAGCGTCCCTTCAGCTTTCGGACATTGACCGCGGCGTTTACGAATCACTGCAGGCAACGGTTGCCAAGCACCCGTCGGAGACCGACGAGCGGCTTGTGGCGAGATTGCTGGCGTGGGCCATCTTCCACGAACCGGAGTTGAGTTTCACGAAGGGGCTCTGTGTGGGTGAGGAGCCGGATCTCTGGGTGAAAGGGCCCGATGGGCGGGTCCGCTTCTGGGTCGAGGTGGGGCTGCCGGAATCCGACCGCATCATCAAGGCGAGCCGCCACACGGAAAAGGTAGCTCTGCTTGCGTGCGGCAGGGCGCTTGCCAACTGGGACCAGCAGCACCTTCCCCGGTTGACGGGGCTTCCCAACCTTACGGTTGTCAGCCTGGATCAGGCGTTCATCACTACACTGGCAGCGCGGCTGGAACGCTCGATCACCTGGTCAGTGACCATCACCGAGGGAACGGTGTATCTGGAAGTTGACGGCGTTACCCACGAAACCGGCATCCGGATCAAAACAGGGGCCTTGCTGTAGGGTAGTCGTCTGAGAAAGAGGATTCCATGAATCACATAAAGCTCGGTACCACCAATATCTCGATCTTCCCACTCGTGTTCGGCACGCTTCCCCTGGGTCCTCTGCAGGCTGGGCTCTCCCCGTCTGAAGGGGGCCGCCTCATCCGCCATGCCCTGGAGCACGGGGTTACCATGATCGACACCGCGACGCTCTATGATACCTACCCCCATGTGCGGGAAGGAATCGCCGGCTGGCAGGGGGACGTCACGATCGTCACCAAGACTCACGCCAACGACGGACCCACGGCTAGAGCCCATGTGGAGAGGGGGCTGCGGGAGTTGGGGCGGGAGCGGCTCGACATCGTCCACCTCCATGGCGCCCGGGTGGCCGATCCGTTTACCGACAGGGCCGACGTGCTGGCGGAACTGCTGCGGATGAAGGATGAGGGGAAGATCGGCCATGTGGGGCTCTCGTCCCACTACATCTGCGCTATCCGGAAGGCGGCTGACCACCCTGAGATCGAGGTTATCCACCCACTCATCAACCGGACCGGCATGGGAATCCTCGACGGCAGCGCGGCGGAGATGGCGGAGGCCATTGCCGCCTGTGCTAGGGCAGGGAAGGGGGTCTATGCCATGAAGGCGCTGGCGGGAGGGAACCTGATCGCCGAGGCCCGCGCGAGCCTCGCGTACGTGCGGGGTCTTGAAGGGGTCCACGGGGTGGCCATCGGCATGCTCTCCGAGGCGGAGGTGGAGGCGAACATCGCCCTCTTTTCCGGCAACGCCCCCGAGGACGTAGTATGGCGGCAGCTCGAAAGCCGCCGCCGGAAGCTGCGGATCATGGAAAACTTCTGCAAGGGGTGCGGCGGTTGTGTCGATGCCTGCGCCAGCGGAGCACTCACGGTCGTCAACGGCAAGGCGGTCCTCGACGAAGCCGCCTGCATCCTCTGCGGTTACTGCGCCGCTTCCTGTCCCGAATTCATCATCCGGGTGGTCTGACAGTCTCCTCGCTTGCGCATGTCTGTCCGGTCCTTGCTGGTGTGCGGCGGTTATGCTGACGGGAAATTCCGCGTCAGGTGGAGCCGGATCAGGTCTTCGAACTCCGCCTCCCGGTCCCCCTTGTAGACCATTGACGATCCGATCTCGGCGGCGAGAATGGCCGAGAGGTACTTCTGGGGAAGCCGGGCAAGGCGCCGGCGGAACCGGGGCTCATCGGCGATGATCCTGGGCAGGTGCGCCAGTACCGCTCGGCGGAAGATGGGCTGGAGCGCGAGCCCAGGACGCCCCTGGAAGAATCTGAAGAGACGCGCATAGTTCGCGTTGATCTCGGTGCTGAGCGAATCGGATATCTCTGTGCAGAGAAGCCCCGGCTGCTCGCGGCGGCGCCTGAGGATGAGCCGCGCCTCGTCGCCGGCACGCTTTTCAAGGATCTGGAGCACATCGGCTACGTAGCGCTCCTTGTGCTCCAGAAACTCCTTCTCCGAGAAGAGCAGGTTGGCGATGATCTCGTAGGATGAGGAGATGACGCCGCACTTGTTGGCCGAGGCGTCGCGCATGATGCTGATCCCCCTCTTCTGGAGTTCGATCCTGGCCGCCGGTGTTATGAATGAGTTGGCCCCCTCCACGATGGCCCGGGCCGACGGCGTGCCGTCGGCAAGAAAAAAGCGTTCCCAGTTGTCCTTGTCGATGGTCTCGGGACGGCCGCCGGCGGGAATGAAAAGATCAGCCGGGACCGTGAAGACCAGCTCCCCGTACTCCTTGGAGAACTCATCCAGGGAAATCCACTCCTCAACAAGCCCCCTGTCGGTTTTCTCCACTCGGCGGAAAAGTTCCCTCAGTCCTTCGCGGCGGCTTCCGGTCCGGAAAAGCATGAACCCGCCGGAATGAAGCGCCGCCGGGTCGAAGCCGTCCAGATCCTGCTTCAGGAGGATGCGCCCCAACTCCCCGTGATCGGCGCCTGCCGGATCGCAGACCGCCGCGGTGCCGTCAAGGATGAGGGCGATGTTCACCTTCGGCGAGCGCTTCAGAAGAATCCGCAAGGCATTGCCGGCCACGTCGCCGTTGGGGCCACCGGTGAGCTTGAGGGTGAACGGGTCTTTGCGGATGTCTATCCCCAGCTCCTTCATGGTAATCTCGGCGAACTTCACGACCCCCGTGGAGGTCACGCCGTACTCCTTGTGATTGATCCCCACCTTCTTGCTCGACATGATTCCGATGCCGAGCATATAGCCCCGTCGCTTCGACATGGCGGCGATGGTCTCGATCATGGTGTCGTGCATGTTCTCGTCAGGTCCCAGCTCGATCGGCTCGTCCTCCCGGTAGTAGTCCACCACGGCCGGATGCTTGGCCACCCCGTTTTCGGTGGTGAAGATGTCGAGGAAGGCGCCGGTGATGCCGAACTGGAGCTTGTAGAGCCGCCAGGTCTCCACCTCCCGTTCCCGTTCACGCTCCCGCATCAGGTCCGAGGCGTCCAGAAGCGTCACCAGTTTCGATCCCCCCTCGTAGATGTCCTTGTTCTTCAGGTGCTGGGTGTGGGCCAGGACAAAATTTTCGCGGAAAAGGGTGTTGGCATTGGTGACGAGATCGTCAGCGGTGCGGCAGATGACGGTGCGCCAGCCGCCCCGGGCGATGTCGGAGAAGCCGATGTGGTAACCGAAGCCGTAGCGGCTGTAGAAGAAGGTGATCCGGAACGGCATGGCCGGCGGCAGATCGGCGGTGAAGTCGGTACCAAGCTCGGCAAGGTAGGCCGGGTCGAGCCGGAAAGCCAAGGCCTGCTTCTCCCGTACGAAAAAGTTTGTCTTCAGGGTGTGGGTTATGAAGGCAAGGCAGCAACGGAAGATGGTTCGCCGCACTTCGTCCAGGTAGCGGTGGCCGGAGTTGTATTCCGTTACCTCGCGCCGGGTATCGGCGAGGATCTTCTCGTGGTCGGCGTCCCGCTCCTCCACGGCCGGATCGAAGCGGGCGCGGAAGAGCCCGGCCAACTGGAGCGCGATTTCCGGGTGCGCCAGGAACGCGTCGCGCACATCGTCGAGACCGAAACGGTCGGGCTGGTTGTGGGCCAGGTTCGAGTGGCAGAAGGCAATGAAGGCGTTGGTAAGGGTAGCGTCCTCGCCGCTCATGAGGCCGGTGGTGACGAACTCCCGATAGGCGTGGGAGCGGGTTGCCAGGAGCTGGGTGTTGGAGAGTTCTCCTTCGAGCCGGCTGAAGGCCTCCGATCCCCTGGCGAGCACGCCGCCGTCGCGGCGTCGCACGTAAAAAGTGCCGAGGAAGTAGGGGTGGACACCGTTGCTGATGGTAAGGCAGTAGGCCCGGTTCACGCCGAGTCCGAGGCGGTTGAAGACCTCCATTATCTGGAGGAGGAAGTCTTTCTGGGGCGGGTTCCCCACAGCGAAGAAAACCCGCGATTCATGACTGGTACCGCTCTTCTCCATCTCTTCCACGTCCAGATAGAGGCCGCCGCGGCGATTTCCCTCCTGGTAGAGGCGAAGCGCCTGGGCCACCCGGCGCGGGGGCGAGATCCGGACGTAGTTCGCATTGTTAAGCCAGAGGATGCGGAGCAGCCGGTCGAAATCGGCCATGTCGAAGTCGGGGTAGTACTTGCGCAACGCCGCAGCCACCGTTCGCCTGATGCCGATCGGTGTCTCCCCGTCCTTGCCGGCGAGGATCTCCTCGTTGCCCCTGCGGTCAAACTCGAAGCGCTGGATCTCTAGGTTCTGGTCCAGACCCGGGATCGGATCGTCCGAGTGGGCGATCATGGCGTAGGATATCTCCCGCTCATGGATGTGGCGCAGGGTATCGTAGAGAGTGCCGGGCTGGTTGACAATCGCCAGGATAAGGGCCTTTTCCCGGTCGGCCAGGATAAGCCGCCGGTTGTGCCGCAGCGTCCCGAGCTCTCGGGTCAATAGTCCCAGGGCCTCCGGTTCGTCCTTCATGGCAATGAAGAAGTAGGGGTTCAGTTGTTCCCGAAGCCAGAGGCGGTTTTCTGCCCGCTCCGCACTCTGGGGTTTTGAGGCTGCCGATGCCGCGGTCATGGTTTCGAACTCCTTCCGTTGTTCGTCGGTAGCGCCCGTAGTGAGCGCAGCCACATGGTATCAGTATACATGGTTTCAGGGGAAGAGGCATTCACGGGACAGCTTCGAGCGACGGGATCGGAATTCCAGGAGGGATGAAGGGGCGGTGAAATGGGAAAGGCCGCAAAATGCGGCCTTTCCCTTGTTGCGCAGAATGTCGGCCGAATCTCAGATGGCCGAATTGTGTTCATTTACCTCATAGGGGTCGTATGGCGCCTTGTCATTGGCGACATGGGACGCTGCCGTCTGGTGCATCAGTTGATGCAGGGCGGCAATGGCCTGGGATATGTTCTGTCCCACCCTTGCGTCATGATTGAGCGCATAGGCCTTTTCCATGGCCTGCAGCGCCGTTCCGAGGTAATACCTCGGCAGTTGGTCGGAATCAAGCATGTTGTTGCCTCCCTTTCCGTTTCGGCATCCCTGTGGGCCGATACAGGTTCAGATATCCCAGTTTGCGATCTTCATGGTGCCGTTCTTGGCCAGGTTCACCTGCATCTTGAAGACCCGGTCAAGGAGCTGCGGTTCGTGGCCGGCTTTGCGGGCCAAACACTCTTTCGTCGCGATTTCGAGGTACTCCCGGAGCAGCGGCTTGTAGTCCGGGTGGGCGCACTTGTCGATGATGAGCTTGGCGCGGCTTTTCGGATCGAGTCCCCTCAGGTCGGCAAGCCCCTGCTCCGTGACCAGCACGTCGAGGTCGTGCTCGGTGTGGTCAACGTGCGGCACGTGCGGCACCACGCAGGTGATGCCGGTCGGGTCGGTCTTGCTGGGGCGGGCCGACGGCGTGTGCATGATGGAGAGATAGGCGTTGCGCAGGAAGTCGCCGGAGCCGCCGATGCCGTTAATCATCCGGGTTCCCCCCACGAGGGTGGAGTTGGCGTGGGCGTAGATGTCGAATTCCACGGGGGTGTTCATGGCGATGCAACCCAGGCGCCGGATCGGCTCGGGGTGGTTGGCGATGGAGAGAGGACGCATGATCACCTTGTTGCTGTACTTCTCCCAGTTGCCATAGAAGCGCTTGAAGCCATCCACCGAGAAGGAGAGGGAGACCGTGGAGGCGAAATCCAGTTTCCCCGAATCGAAGAGGTCGAGCATGGTGTCCTGCAGCACCTCGGTCCAGACCTTGAGACCCGAGAACGGTCCCTTGGCCAAGCCACCGATGACGGCGTTGGCGATGGAACCCACGCCAGACTGGAGCGGCAGGAGGTTTTTCGGCAGGCGGCCTTCCTTTACCTCGAACTGGAAGAAGTCGAGGATGTTGTTGGCGATGGCCGCGGAGGTGTCGTCCTGCTCGCTGAAGGCACGGCCGTTGTCGGGGTGCTGCGATTCGACGATGGCGACGATTTTGTCGGTGTCGATCCGGACATAGGGCGAGCCGGCACGGTCGTCAACCCGGCTGAGGAGGTAGGGGAGGCGGTTGGGGGGATTGACCGGGTCGACGATGTCGTGGAGCCCTTCGTAATTCGGGATGGCGGTGTTGATCTCGATGATGATCCGGTCGGCAATCTGCACGATCTCCGGCACGGCGCCGCAGGAAGCGGTCAGGACGAGGCCGCCGTCCTCGGTGATGGCGGAGCATTCGATGATGCCGATGTCGAGACGGCCGCCATTGTCCTTGGTGTAGAAGCCGTAGCCCAAGTCTTGGGCGAACATGGAGAGGTGCTTGTCCCCCATGCGGATGCGCCCTTCGTTGATGCCGGCCTGGATGTTTTTGCCGGTTTGGTAGGGCCAGCGGCGGTCGATCATGTCAAGGGATGCCCAGCGGTCTTCGGTCTCGACGCCGACGGAGGCGCCGATGAAGAGGTTGAATCTCATCTTCCCCTGAAGCTGGTTCTTCTCCACGTAATCCGCAAGGGCGATGGGTATTGCTTTCGGGTAGCCGGCAGGGGTGAAGCCTGACCAGCCGAGATTCATCCCGTGCTTGAACAGGGGGATGACCTCTTCGACCTTCCTGATTCTGTCGTGCAGACTCTTTCTTCTTATCCTGTTGAGCAATTCAGACATCTACTTACATCCTCCTTCTCCTGGATATTGGTGCCTGGCGTATCAGTGTGAGTGCTGTGCCGGCCCTGAAATCGACAATTGAATGACTGAAAACAAACGTTCGTTCGATACCCATCATAACAGACACGACGATTACGGCGCAATAATTTATGCAGATGTCGTGTCAATTAAATTGGCTTTAGAAAGGGACTTTGCTACTCTTTGCGGCACTCACATCAACACGGGTAGGGAGTGAAATGACAAGACCGGACTGCCGCAGCAAATTGATGGAAGTGGGGACACAGCTCTTTGCCGAACGGGGATTGAACGGCGTCAGCATCAGGGAGCTGTCCCACGGGGCCGGGGCCAGCATCTCCATGGTTTCCTACTATTTCGGCGGGAAGGAAGGGCTGTATTCGGCGGTGTTGCAGGAGCAGTTTGCCTGCTTTGACCAGATCGGGGAAATCATGGAGCAGCATGCAGGCCCCGTGGACAAGATCGAGGCCTACATCCGCTGGACCATCCAGCGGCACCGGAACAACCCCTATCTGCTCCGGTTCTACACCAGCGAACTCACCAACCCAACCTCCTACTTCCCCCGGATCGTTGCGCCGGCAATCGGCAAGGTCATACGGATTCTCGTGAAGGTTGTCGAGGAAGGGATCCGCGAGGGGGTGTTCAGGCAGGATGCCCACGCCGTCAATGCGGCGCTGGCCCTTGCGGGCATGGTCAACTACTATTTTCTCAGTACCCTTGCCACTGAAGATCTCATCAGCCATTCACCCGAGCAGGATGAGCAACTTATTCACCAGTACCGGGAGATTTTCACGCGTGGCATATTGGCTCCCGCACCGTAGGCTGTAGAGAATCACCGCCAGCGGGTTCTGAGCCGGGTCAGTTCGCGGCCGTCGGCCGAGGCTATCCGGTGGATGACAAGAATCCCGTTGTCGTCTTCGGTGTAGGCGCAGCATACGGTTACTTCTTCTCCTGCCAGTGCTTCGGCCCGGTAGCCGATCTCAAGGGAAACCAGTTTGTGGCGCTCCGCCACTTCGTTGGGTACGTCGTCGAGGGCCCAACCGGCATAGACCATGTGGTTAACGTGGTGGTTCAGGTCCAGGTCCGAACGCCGCACCCTGAAGCGTTCCTCGGCCTGGCTTTCTTTGAGCGCGGGGAGCGGCGCGAAGTCGTCGTCAATGGCACGCCGTGGCGTGAGAGGGTAGGGGGGATGACGGTCGACCCGCACCGGCCGCCGGGTTTTGAAGTCGATGACCGCCCACGACGTGGTGGCGCGGGCCATGACAGCCCCCGTCCGGTCCAGCAGCTCGAACTCGCGGCAGGTAAAGCGCCCTTCCCGTAGCGAAGGCCAGGTTCGCACCGTCATCTCATTTCGTACCCTCGGATAACGTTCGATGCTGAGATGGACCCGGGACAACACCCAGGTGAGCCCTTCGGCCATAAGTGACCTGACCGACCCCCCCAGGAGTGTCATGTGCTCCGATGCCGCTTCCTGCAGGTAACCGAGAAGTGTCACGGGGCTTACGAAGCCATGGGGGTCCACGTCGAAGGAGCGGATGGTGAAGGAGGTTTCGAAGATTGAGTTTTCCGTTTTCATAGTGCTCTTTTTCTAGCAGATTCCCTTTGCTCATTCCACCGCTTTTCGCCCCAGTTTGCCCCGCGACCCGAATGCGGTAGACTGTATAACCTGATTGATATTGATTTCCTGGAGGTTGTCATGGAAGAGAAAACCTGGACCCCGGCAGAACTGCTGCAACTCTCCGGGGGCTACTGGAGTGCCTGCGCGCTTCATGCCGCCGTAGCCCTCGATGTGGTGACCCCCCTGGCAGGCGAGACGCTTACCGCTGCCGAGGTGGCCGGGCGTCTCGCCATTGACGTTCGTGGCGTTGCCATGCTCCTCGACGCCCTGGCGGCCATGGCCCTGGTACATAAGCGGGAAGACCGCTACGAAGCCGCACCGTTTGCGACCCGGTATCTCGCCAAGAGTTCGCCGGAGTATCTGGGGTACATCATCATGCATCATCATCACCTCATGGCGGGATGGTCGCAACTCGACGAGGCGGTGCGGCGGGGAGCCCCGGTGCGGGAGAGCGCTTCCCATGGCGACGATGAGGGGGCGCGGGAGAGCTTCCTCATGGGAATGTTCAACCTGGCCATGCAGAGCGCGCCGAAGGTGGTCCCCCTCATTGACCTCACCGGCCGCAAACGCTTGCTGGATCTTGGGGGAGGACCCGGTACCTGGGCAATCCACTTCTGTCTCCAGAATCCGGGTTTGGACGCGATTGTCTATGATCTTCCCACCACCCGCCGCTTTGCCGAGGAGACCGTCGCCCGCTTCGGACTTGCGGATCGGGTAGGGTTCGTGGCTGGGGATTTCCTCGGAAACGATACTCCGAAGGGCTTCGACGTGGTCTGGCTTTCCCAGATCCTCCACGCCTATGGCCCGGACCAGTGCGCCGTGATCCTGGAGAAGGCGGTGGCGGCCCTGGAACCGGGAGGACTTCTCCTCGTACAGGAGTTCATTCTGGACGACACCAGATCCGGTCCCCTCTTTCCGGCGCTCTTTTCCCTGAATATGCTCGTGGGAACCACAGCCGGGCAGTCTTATTCCGAAGGCGAACTCTCTTCCATGCTGGCTGCAGCCGGTCTCCGTGACGTGAGGCGCCTGCCGCTGGAATTGCCGAACGGTGCCGGGATCATTGCCGGGATTGTTCAGCAATGATAGGTATTTTTGTCCATTGGCATCCATTGGTGAATAAATATCTAAAGTCTTTTCATTCAGCCGCCGATACCTATTATTAAGCAGTTAGATAATCACCCGTATGGCGAAGGGGGCGGTGTGGAAGAGGCAGTTTACAAGTTCCCGTTTCTCTCTGTGGCGCAGGTCCATTCTTTTTCAATGGACCGCCCCGTTTCCATTATTTTCGGACCGGACAACATGTACTGGGTGGTTCCCGACGCCGTTGCCCGAGAACTTCATCGCCTCGGCTATCAATTCTGCCAGTGACGATTGCTGTATCCATGTTTAGCCGTTGACTTGCCCTGTTCATTGACGTTAGAATCCGGCCGTTGAACCTGGCCGGATATCCTGAACCTGCCCCAGGTATGCCACAGCACCTGGGGTTTTTGTTTGCACAAATGAGCGAAAAACCAGTCACCATAGTGCCGTGTCCACGCTGCCGGAAGGAAACTCCCTGGCAGGGAAACCCCTTCCGACCCTTCTGCTCCGAGCGGTGCAAGACCATGGATCTTGCCGCCTGGGCCGATGAAGAATACCGCATCGCCAGTGAGGATACCCCTGGCAATGATGAATCTGACGATAACCCGTAAAGGAGTTCTCATGTCCAACATACGTCTCCGCTTCGCACCGAGCCCCACCGGTTATCTCCACGTTGGTGGGGCACGTACCGCGCTTTTCAACTGGCTCCTGTCCCGCAAGGAAAAAGGGACTTTCATCCTCCGCATCGAGGACACCGACGTGGCCCGTTCCACTCAGGAATCGGTGGACGCCATCCTTCAGGGGATGGCCTGGCTTGGCCTCGGCTGGGACGAAGGTCCCTTCTACCAGTCGGAGCGTTTTCCCGTCTACAAGGAGTTCGTGGAGAAGCTCGTGGCCGAGGGTAAGGCATACCGTTGCTACTGCACCCCCGAGGAACTGGAGGCCAAGCGGGAGCTGGCCATGAAGGAGGGGCGCAAGCCCAAGTATGACGGTACCTGTCGCAACGGAGTGGAGGAGCCCGGGGATAAGCCGCACGTAATCCGTTTCAAGGCGCCCCACGAAGGGGTAACGGTCTTCGATGACCTCATCAAGGGGCGGATTGCCTTCAATAACGACGAACTGGACGACCTCATCATCCAGCGCAGTGACGGCACCCCCACCTACAACTTCGTTGTGGTTATCGACGACGCCACCATGGGGATAACCACCGTTATCCGGGGCGATGACCATATCAACAACACCCCTCGCCAGATTCTTCTCTACGAGGCCCTTGGCTATCCCGTGCCCCGCTTCGCCCACGTGCCGATGATCCTCGGCGCCGACAAGACCCGTCTCTCCAAGCGCCACGGCGCCACGAGCGTCATGGCCTACCGGGACATGGGATTCCTTCCCGAGGCCATGGTCAACTACCTGGTGCGGCTCGGCTGGAGCCACGGCGACCAGGAGATCTTCAGCCGGGAGGAACTCATCGAGAAGTTTTCCATCGAGGCGGTGGGGAAATCTGCCGGAGTATTCAATCCTGACAAGCTCCTCTGGCTCAACCATCACTACATCAAGGAGAGCGCTCCCGAACGGCTGGCGGAGCTTTTAGTCCCCTTCATGAAGGAGCGTGGCATCGATCCCGAGTCAGGGCCGGGCCTTTCCCTCGTGGTGAAGACCCTCCAGGAGCGTTCCCGGACCCTCGTGGAGATGGCTGACGGCGCGATTTTTTACTACCGGGGCGATTTTGCCTATGACGAACAGGCCGCAGCCAAGTACCTGGTTCCCGACGCGGCGCCGCTACTCACCGCGTTGGCGGAGAAGCTCGAGGCGCTCGCCGATTTCAGCCAGGCAGGCATAGAGTCTCTGTTCAAGGAGTTCATCGCTGAAAAGGGGATCAAGCTGGGGCAGGTGGGACCGGCGGTTCGTGTCTCCCTCTGTGGCGGCACCGCATCCCCTGGCATCTACGAGGTAATCGAGGCCCTGGGGAAAGAAGAGGCCCTGCGGAGGCTGCGCCGCGCCGTGGCTTTTATCGGGTAACGCGGGAATCCTCACAGGTCATGGGCGAAAATCAAAGGGGCGGCACGATATGATTTCGTGTCGCCCCTTTTTTCGGTTAGGTGGTTACTTGTGACGCTTTGTCAGCTCGAAGGCCCGCTTGACCCGAGTAACAATTCTGATCGGTTGGACCGGTTTGGCGATGAAGTCCAGGAAACCGGCCTCCAACGCCCGTTGTTCATCTTCGCCGGTGGCCTTGGAGGTGATGAGGATGACGGGAATGTCGGCGGTGGCCGGGTTTGCGCGCAGAGCACGCAGGAGGCCGAAGCCATCCATGCGCGGCATGGTTGCGTCGGTTAGAATCATGTCGGGTTTTTCGGTCACGGCCGACTTGAGTCCGTCAACCCCGTCATGGGTCACCAGAACGTCGTACCCTTCTTTCAGAAGCGCCACCTGAATGATGGTAGCCACGGGGAGGGTATCTTCCACCACGAGGACTTTCTGTCGTTGCACGTCCTTCATCTTGCCATGGAGGTAGTGCTTCTCTATGGCGGTCAAAAGCTCCTGCCGCGTGGCAAGGATCGGCACCACTTTGAGCCGGTGCTTCTTGGCCAGGAAATCGACGGTGTCCTGATCAAAGGGATCGTTCAGGGCCAGGGCCAGCATGTTCTCTTTCAGTTTGAGGGGAAAAACAAGCCGCTGTACCGCCATGTCCTGGGGGACGAGGGAGAGCAGCTCCGGCGGAAATGCGTAATCGACAAACCCCTTCACCGTTTTGATGCCGAGTTGCTTCGACAGAGCATCGATCAGTTCCTCACCAGTGATGACCCCCATCTCCTCGAGAACCTGACCAAGTCGTTTGCCGCTCCCCTTCTGGCGCTCCAGGGCCCGCTCAATGGTCTTGACGGTTATGATTCCCGCCTCCACCAGCAGGTCGCCCAGTTGCTTTTTCTGTACCATCAGCAATTCCCTTCACTTCCGGAGATTTGAGAGCTGGATCGCGAACTTCCTGCCATAGTGGCGTATTGACGGAAAACTACACTCATTATATCGGACGCTTTCCCAAATACTTTAGCCAAACAGTAAGAAATTATTCAACTATTCGAATCGGCGTAAAAAAGGCCCCGAAACGGGGCCTTGATAAGGTGACGGGGGGAGAAGATCAGCGCACATGATCCTCTGGATAGGCACCGATTTTGTGAATGGAGAGGTCGGCACCGGCAAACTCCTCCTCGTCCGAGAGTCTGATGCCAACGGTCTTGGAAAGAACGGTGTAGACGAGGAACCCGTTCGCAAGGGCGAAGAGGATGGCGGCGACCGTGCCAAGCAATTGGGAAATGAATGATATGCCACCAATGCCGCCGAGAAGAGGCTGGCCGAAGATCCCGGCGGCAATGCCTCCCCAGGAGCCGATGATGCCGTGAAGGGGCCAGACGCCGAGAACGTCGTCGATCTTGAGTCGCTCCTGCTCGATCTGGAAACCGTAGACGAAGATAACGGAGGCGATAGCGCCGGTAGCGAAGGCCCCCAGAGGGTGCATGATGTCGCTTCCCGCGCAGACGGCGATGAGTCCTGCCAGGGCGCCGTTATGAATGAAACCCGGGTCGTTTTTCCCTGCAAGGAGGGCCGCCAGCACGCCACCAACCATGGCCAGAAGGGAGTTCACCGCAACGAGGCCCGATATCTTGTCCAGGTGGCCGGCGCTCATGACGTTGAAACCGAACCATCCCACCGCCAGGATCCAGGAACCGAGGGCCAGGAAGGGGATGTTGCTGATGGGGATAGGGTGGGATTTACCCCTGATGTACCTTCCCATGCGGGGGCCGAGGGTAAGGACTGCGGGGAGGGCAAGCCAGCCACCCATGGAATGGACCACCACCGAACCGGCGTAGTCATGGAATTCAGCGCCGCCGATACTCTTGAAGAACCCCTGAAGAATTGAAGCGTTCTTTCCCCAGATGAGAGATTCGAAGATGGGATAGGTCAGTGCAGCGAAAAGGGCGCCAGCGAAGACCTGGGGCCAGAACTTGGCCCGTTCGGCAATTCCTCCCGAGATTATGGCCGGGATGCAGGCGGAAAAGCAGAGGAGGAAAAAGTAGTGAACGAGGTCGTACCCCTGGGTGGCTCCCATGAGGTCGCCGGCCGGTACGAGGAAGGATATTCCGTAGGCGATGGGGAAGCCGACCATGAAATACGCGATGGTGGAGACTGACCAGTCGGTCAGGATTTTTACAAACGCGTTGACCTGATTCTTCTTGCGGACTGTTCCCACTTCGAGGAAGGCGAAACCGGCGTGCATTGCAAACACCATGACGGCGCCGAGCATGAGGAAGAGGACATCGGTGCTGTTCTTGAGACCTGTCGCCATCGACAGCTGATCCATGGGCATACCTCCGTTGGCATGTGGTTCGGCCCCCCATTCTCCCGTCGTCGGGAAGGGCCGTTTTCCCTTTAGCAACCTCTTTGCCAATAGTCTAACCCGTTGAAATTGCGCACAAGAAGGTGCACTGAGCGTTTCGAAAGCAATGGTGCTGTCTGTTTATTCATCACCCATGCCCGGGGAATGGGCTGTCTTTGGGCAAATTTGGAGTTGACGCTCGTGTGTCTACGTTGTAAAGTCGCGGCATTAAAAGAAAATCATGCATAACACCGTTGTGACCGGGATGCCGATTGCCTGCCAAGACCGCCCTCATATACTCGAACGACTTCAGCCGGTTCAGTTACGGTGACGACCATCCGTTCAAGATCCAGCGCTTCATTCTTGCCCGCGAGCTCATGGGCATGCTGGGACTCACGGAGTTGCCCGGCGCTTGTATCCATGACTGCCCGCGTGCGGACGAGGCATCCCTTCTCACGTTTCATTCCCCGGACTATCTGCAACGGCTCCGGGAATTCAGCGATTCCGACGAACCCCGCGCTGACTTCCGGTATGGCCTGGGAGATCTGGACAACCCGGTCTTCAAGGGATTCTATGACTGGGCAGTACTCGGCGTCGGAGGGACCATGGAGGCCGCCCGACTCGTGACCGAGGAGGGGTACGACATCGCCTTTACCATGGCAGGGGGGTGGCACCACGCCCACCGGAGCAAAGCATCGGGTTTCTCCTACCTGAACGACGCGGTTGTCGCCATCAACACGCTTGTTGCGAAGGGATTGCGGGTTGCGTACCTGGACATCGACGCCCACCACGGCGACGGGGTTCAGGAGGCCTTTTACGATACCGACCAGGTCCTGACCGTCTCTATCCACGAGAGCGGCATCTATTTTTTCCCCGGCACCGGCTTCGAGGACGAGATCGGTAGGGGGCAGGGGAGGGGATACTCGGTGAATGTTCCCCTCGTGGCCCACACCGACGACGCTCTGTTCATGAAGGCCTTTGACGAAGTGGCCTATCCCCTGATCGCCGCCTACAACCCCGATGTTCTGGTAACCCAGCTCGGCGTCGACACCTTTCGTACCGACCCCCTCACGCGCCTCGAAATAACCACCCACAGCTACACCTATATCCTGCGCAAGCTGAAGGCGCTGAAAATTCCGTGGGTGGCAGTTGGCGGCGGCGGATATAACATGATCAACGTTGCCCGGGGATGGACCCTTGCCTGGGGGATCATGAACGGCGTGGAACTGCCGCCGAAGCTGCCGGCCCAATTCGTGGATATGATCGCGCCCATGGGACATCCGAACCGGATGCTTCTTGACGCCATGCACTGGGCAGAGGAGGATGACCGGAACCGGGCCCTTGACGCGGTGGAGAGGAGTATCGCTGCCATTCGGGAAACGGTCTTTCCCGTGATTATCGGAAATTATGCCGCGGCTGCCGGGGAATAGTGCACTCGTTGACGCTGCCGGACGGGTGCTCCACTCCCTTCGGGAGATCAATTTCCTATCTCCGGTGGAGCGTGAGCGATTCTACGTCGACATACTTCCTCCGCGGCTCTTTGCGTACCTTGGCATCTCGCCGCAAAACCTCTGCGGCGCCGACGGCCTGAGGCGCATCAAGGTCATCGCCCCGGAGGGGATAGGGATTGCGCGGATCGAGGTCAAGGCGCACCCGGCAGACACAGACACAGCCTTTTTTCTGGAACTGGCAGACACCCACTACGGCCAGATGGAGCTTTCATTCTGCATCATCGCCGATCCTGAAGCGCCCCGCTATTACGTGGACAAGGACGCAGCGGGGCGAGACAACTGCTTTACGACCCTGGGCCGCAATATCCCCGAGGAACTCAGGGCCATGGAGGCGGGTCTCTTCCCGAACCAGACGAGACGGGGACTCCACCTTTTCGGGGAGTTCTTCCCCATCTTCGAGCGGTTCGTGGATTCCCTCGGTATGGAGATGATAGTGGCGGAGCCCCTGACCTACGACAATGCCATCCGCTATGAAAAGTACGGTTTCGACTACATAACCGGAAAGCGGCTCATGCTGGAAATAGACCAGGAGTTCCGCCGGGGCGGAATCCTTTTCGGGCGGCTCGACGGTTCTAACCCGTTTCGGATGCCAGGTGCTGAGCGTACGGTGCGGGGGAGGAGTTGGGCCATCCACGACGGGATCATGGACGAACCCTGGGACGAGGTGCGGATCTACAAGACGGTTGGAGAACATGCTGGAATCGACACCTTTCCCGACAGAAACAATGAAGGAGGACACCCCTGACATGCACGCGCAAACGAAAGACCTCACCCCCATCAAGGGAATTCGCTACTATTACCCCCACGATGATGCCGTTCTGGTTTTCAAGGACGAGAAGGAGCGGATACCTTACGGCGGCATGCCGGTGCCGCTGCTGGAGGAGGACTTCGCCAGGCTGGACGGAGAGCCATCCTACGATGAGGTTGGCCGTGGGGTTTACCAGGCCCTTCGGAGCAATCCCGACTGCATCCTCTGCGACAAATATGCGGCACTCCTCAGGGACGCCTATCCCCACTACCTGGCCGAGTTGGCCAGCAATGCCATCATGATCGACAGCAAGGACGTGGAAGTTCCTTATCTCGACCGCAAGATCGCCTGCCTGAAGGTTCTTGCCCTTCTGGAGCCGCAAAATCCGGCTCTCCCCCTTGAGATCGGCAGGGTCTTTCTTGATCGGGGGATGCGGCTTTCGGCCCTCCATCTTTCCACCGTCAGCATCTATCGGGCCGAGCACTTCCTCAACCGGGCCCATACCCTCGCACCGGACGACCGCAACATCAATCGTTACCTGGGAGAGGCGTACTACCTTCTCGGCAAGTACGACGAGGCGGTCGGTTTCTGGCGAAAGGCCGCGACAACTGACGAGCCGGAAGCGGAGCGGCTGCGGGAGCGCGTTGAACGGATTAGCGCCGGGAAAGTTCCCCTGATTCCCCCTGTTGATTATCTGGAAGCAATCGGAGCGGCCTTTGCATGTAACCAGACCGGAGAGTACGAAGAGTCTATTGCCATTCTTCAGGATATCCTGATGGATCCGGTATTTAGCGAGGAGTTTCCCATTCCTGAGATTCACTGCGTCATCGGTAAGGGATTCACGGCCCTCGACATGCCGAAGTACGCCGAGGCGGAATTTCGCCAGGCCCTTGTGATTGATCCGGCTCACGAGGAGGCCCGAGCTCTCCTTGCCACGATCGCTGCTGCGTAGTTAGGGGTGCCCATGTTCGGCTTCAGCATTGCAGACTGGATTTTCATTGGCCTGGTGATGGCAACGATCTTTGCCTGTGTTGCCATCAGCGACATGCGGAGGAAATAACACTGATGCGTGCGGATATTCGGTATGGAAGGTAGCGAAATGACGGATGAGCATGACGAGCGACGACCATTGGGGCTGGTGCTCCTTACCGGGCTCTATCTCTTCTTTTTTGTCGTGACAGTGTCCACGTATGGCAGTCCGTTTCCGTTTCTCGGCAGGATTTACCTCGGGACGGTTGCCAAGGCACTTATCTTTGTCGACAGCCTTGTCTGCCTCTATCTCTTTCTCGGGCTCATGAAACGGCAAAACATGACCTGGTACCTGCTTATCTGCTACAACCTGTTCGAGGTAATCAACACAATCGTTAACCTGACCTTTATCACGCCGGCAGAATTGGAGCGGGTCATCGGAGAACGGATCGACCAGGAGGCGCTCATGGTCAACAACATCGCGAGCGCCCTGGCGATTCTGCTCCTGACCCAGTATATCTACCGGCACAAGCATTACTTCACGAACTCTCGGAAGTATCTCTTCTGACAGGGATTTGACCGGCGCATGCCGAGGTGGGTACCCCGGTATCTGCCGGTCAGATGTGGGCGGCTAAACGTTTTACGGGAGGATAGACGTGTTTTTGAAGTCATTGATGGAGCCAAAGGAGGAAGGTGGGCTTTTCCAGAAGCTCATGCACGGCCTTGCCGGTTCCATCTTCCATGGCGAACAGGCGAATTCCCGGATTGACCTGAGCGATACCCGCGGAGTATCGATCAGGGTCGAGAACCTCAATAAACATTTTGGCGACAAACACGTGCTCAGGGATGTGAACCTGGAGATTCGCTCCGGCGAAACATTCGCCATCATCGGTCCATCGGGAACCGGCAAGAGCGTTCTGCTCCGGCATATCGTCAAACTTGTGCGCCCTGACAGCGGCGAGATTTATATCGACGGGCACCCCATCTTTGCCGCCAATGGCGAGGAAACGACCGCCAATTACCGTTACAGCATGGTCTTTCAGTCATCGGCCCTGTTCAACTCCCTTACCGTGGGAGAGAACGTGGGACTGTGGCTGCGGGAGAAGCGCGTTTGCAAGGAACAGCGGATCGGGGAGATGATCCGCGAGAAACTGGCCATGGTGGGGCTTGAAGGGACTGAAGGGCTCAAAACCTCAGAACTTTCGGGTGGTATGAAAAAGCGTGTCGCCATTGCGCGGTCCCTGGCCATGAATCCAGACCTGATTCTCTATGACGAGCCCACGGCAGAGTTGGATCCGGTTACCACCGACGAGTTGGCAAATACGATTATCAGACTCAAGGAAACGACGAAAAACACCACCGTCATCGTGACTCACGATCTCAATTTCGCCCTCTATGTTGCCGACCGGATCGCCATGATGCACGGGGGAACCATCGTTGGAGCCGGGACTCCTGCCGAGATAAAGGCGAGCGAAAACCCTATAATCAAGGGATTCGTCTATACGACTACCAAAGGGATCAAGGGGTGAGCGCCACTTTGCTGGTTTCCGGCGTACCCGGTCAGGGCAGGAATCCATGAATATGCTCAACACAATTAGTGGTATTTTCACTGCTGCCGTCGTGACGACGGGTGCCCTTCTGCTCTCATCCTGCGCTGAGCTCAAGCAGGACCGTCCCCTGCTGCCGGTCCGCGAATACGAGCGGATGATCGTGGGGCGCCTCGACGCCGAGTATGTGGGAACCGACAACTGCGTCTCCAAATGCCACAAGCACGAGAAGATTGCCGATGATTTCAGGCACAGTCTGCACGGCGAGCAGATAAAACCGGAGACCGGCCTTCCGCTCGTCAACTGCGAGTCGTGTCATGGCCCGGGAAGTCTTGCCATAGAGAAACTCGGCGATAACGTGGAAGAAAATGACGAAAAAAAGGTGAAGTGCGACACAAGCACGTTCCTTGACATCCACAATCTCCCGACACCAGCCCAGTCACTCATCTGCCTCAAATGCCACGCGGCCGCCTCGTCGCCGACCCTGGCCCACTGGACCGGAAGCGTTCATGCCCTGAACGACGTTGGCTGCTTTGACTGCCACAAACTCCACCGAAGCCCCCGCCAGAAGGTGACCAGGGAGGAGACCGCAGAGCTCTGTTATGGCTGCCATACGGAGATCAAAGCCGAGAACAGCCTCTTTTCCCACCATCCGATCAGGGAGAAGAAGATTGCCTGCACTGACTGCCATGATCCCCATGGCTCCGTGCAACCCCATCTCCTCAAGGGAAGCACCCCCAAGGAGCTCTGTACCCGTTGCCACATGGAGAAGCAGGGGCCCTTCGCCTTCGAGCACGGCGATGTGACCGAGAATTGCGCCACCTGCCACTCACCACACGGTTCGGTCAACAACCATCTCCTCAATGCCGCCATGCCGTTTCTCTGCCTCCAGTGCCACGGGGGGCATGTGGTTACGTTGATGCCGAATGATCCTGTAGACAAGCGTCTGTTCAACAACCGCTGTACCGACTGTCACTCACAGATCCATGGTACCGACATACCGGCGGGGGCCAATAATAATAGGGGCAACTTCCTCCGGTAGGCGGAATCAAGGCAACCGTAAGGAGTTTGTATTGTGATAAGGCGGGGATACATTGCAAGATTCGTGATGATGGTGGTGTGTCTTTGGACTGCGACGGCCGTTGCGGCGGGAAACGACGAGGCCGTTTCAGACAGCGGAACTACTGGTCAGCCACCCGCCGTCGAGGATGTGGCCGAAGAGCAGACCTTCGAGGAACCCCACGAGCAACCCCTCCAGGGCATGGAGATCGAGACCCATCGCATTGCGGAGGCTTCAGTCGGCTACCGCTTTGTCGGCACCAGCGACAACGGCGTCAGGGCTGCTGAGTACGACTATCTTCATTCGAGCCTTGCGGGTGGAGCGCGCTTTTCGCATCTTGGCAAGGATCTGAAGCTCGATGTGGACGGCGCCTTTCTCAATACCGAGGACTACTTCGCCAACCTCATGGCCGATTACGGCGGGTACTACCGGCTGACCGCGCGGACCGAATCGCTCTTCCACAACCTGGATCATGTGCCGAGAGATTTGAACATTTTCGATGATCCTGATCGTGAAGCCCGTTACGGCGTCAACACAAGACAAGACACGATCCAGTTTCGCTACAAACTCCACGATTACCCTATCCATTTGAATCTGAGCCACTGGCTCATTGACCGGGAAGGTACGCAGCAGCGCCGCTATGCTGATTTTTCATTTGAAGATTACTATCACAATATCCTTATCCTGACTGAGCCTCCTATTGTTCCCGGGTCAAAACTCTATTTCAGGTCACGCAGTGTTAAGCAGGTATCCTCCGAAGGGACGGCTGGCTTCGACGCCCATCTGGGGCCGGTCAACGTCGTCTATTCCTTCCTCTTCAGAGAGTTTGACAACGGGGAGTCAACGCCTATTCAAGACTACAAAGCGTTGACAGGCCCTACGGAGCACAACGAGGATCCGGAAAGTCGCTACCATTCCCACACCGTCAAGCTTTACACGTCTCCGGCAGGGGGGATTACCGGTGCAGCCTCCTATACGTATGGCAGGAGGGAAAATCTTTCTTCGCTGACGTCGGTTGTCGGAGCTGCTAATGTCAAGGACACAATCCAGAATGCAGCGGGCGATTTCACTTACTCTCCCTGCGCGTGGTTCACGACAGCCATCAAATACCGACATCTCACTATCGATCGCGATACACCGTCAACACTGTTTATTCCCTCTCTGTCGACCCAGACGGTAACACTCCGCCAGGGTATTGATACGCGAAAGGACACCATTTCGGCAAACCTGACCATCCGGCCCAATATGCTCATGAGCGTCAACGGCGAATATCAGGGTGTCTTTCAGCACCGCAGCAACACCGGAACGACAGATCCCAATACGATGTGGAATCTTCCCGAGGATTCCGATACCCATAAGGGAATCCTGACGGTACTGTTCCGCCCCATCAAGGGGTTTCGACTCAGGGGACTTTACGAGTACACCACCACCAGCCATCCCCTCTACGATTCCGACCCCGAACAGAAACATGAGGGGAGACTTCTCGCCACCTACACGAATTCCAGCCGATGGGGCGCGTCGGCAAACTATCGAATTGCCCGGGAATGGAACGATCGCATCTCCCGGACCACTCACCCTGAACTCCCCGATAGCCCCGAGACCTACGTTCTTCCTCGCGACCGGAATTTCGTGCATGCGTCCGTCGGCTTCTGGGTAAGCCCCATCGACCGGTTCACGGTAAGCGGCAATTTCGGCTACTTGCGGACCAGGGCTGAACAGGCAATCCTCTTTGCCACCGTTTTCAATGGTATGAATGCCGCAACCGAATATGTCTCCCAGGGCGAAATCTATTCCGTCAACGCCGCATACCATGCCTCCGAGAAACTCGATCTCTCCCTTGCGTATCAGCTGGTCCATTCCCGCTCGACGTTCAAGCCTGGCAGCACTACCTCGGACGGTACTCCTACCGACGGAATCAGTGAGCTTTCGCGGATAAAGACCGTGGAACATTCCCTGTCGGCCCGCGCTGACTACCGGCTAATGAAGCATTTTGGCTGTTCGTTGGATTATACTTACCGTGCATACGACAATCGGTTGTCTTCCGAAGGTGACGGAGCGGTTCATGAGGTTACCGCCCTACTAAAGACTTCGTGGTAATATTTTTATGTGGCAACGCACCCTGATACTGAAACGACTCATATATATTCTGCCGGTGTTGATTTTTGCAGTCTGCGCTACACCTGCGTCCGCGGCGAGAAAGTTCGTGGCGGCTGTCCTTACCAGCGACATGCCGCGGTACAAGGAGGCCTACCGTGCCTTCGTCAAGGGACTTGCCGCCAAGGGATACGGAGAAGGTGAGGTGGAATTTGTGACCCAGACTCCGAACCCGGACCCCATCTCCTGGGCCAACAGCGTCAGAAAATTCAGCGCCCTTGCCCCTGATATCCTTGTCACTTTCGGTGCGCCTGCCACAATTTCGGCCACACAGGAAGTCCTCAGGATGCCGATCGTGTTCGTGGACGTGTACGGCCCGGTGGAAACGGGCATTTCGCGAAGCATGACGAAAGCAGGAGGAAATCTGTGCGGCGTCAGCTCCAAGGTGCCCATGACCACACTCATCAAGGCTATGATGGCCATACGTCCCGTCAAGACCCTTGGTATTCTTTATAACAGCAGGGAGCGCGGTTCCTATGTCCAGATGCAGGAGATCAAACGTCTGGCCGCTCAACAAGGATTTGCGGTGTTAGAGGCGAACGTGCCGGTTGCTTCCGGTCTCGACGCGGCATTAACCCATGTGCTGTCAAAATCCGATTGTCTCTTTGTCTCCGAGAGTTCCGTTGTGAACCGGGGGATGGATAAAGTAATGCGCAAGGCCATGAGTGCCAAGGTTCCGGTCATTTCTCTCGCACCTGAAGCGGCTGGGAAGGGGGCTCTGGTATCCCTGGAGGTGAGCCCCACGGAACAGGGACAACTGGCTGCCAACCACGTGGCCAAGATTCTTTCGGGAATGAAACCGGGAGATCTTCCGATTCTTACGCCCCGCAAAGTCGATCTTGTAATCAATCTGGGAAGCGCGAAATCCCTTGACCTTCAGGTTCCGTTCCGTGTATTGAGTCTTGCCACGAAGGTGATCAAGTGATTCTGCGTGATAATGGGTTGGTGTGCCGATAGAGGTATTGATGGGAAAGATTCTGATCGTTGATGACGATAAGGCGTTTACGCAATTTCTCAAACGATATATTAATCAGCATTATCCAGTACTCAAGGTACAGATCTGCACGAGTCCGGTCCGAGCCCTTCCGATAATTAGCAAGGGTGATGTTGATCTGCTTCTGGTTGACTATGAAATGCCGGTACTCGACGGGGATAAGGTCGTCAAGTACGCATGTGAAGTAGGGATGGACAAGAGCAGGATAATTGTACTTTCCAGCCGTGACGCGGATTTTCTCCATGAGCATTTCCCCCTGGGAACCTGTCTCGCAGTGATGAACAAGTACGAAACACGGCAGAAGGCCGTGCTCGACATGGTATTCAGTTCACTCCAGCGCAAGGCGGCGGGGAGATAAGGTCAATTCCGTGCAGGAGGATCTGCCGATGGGAGCAAAAGAGATTACGGTTGTTTTTTACCGTCAGAATCACCTGAGAGACAACTGGAAAGTGGATCTCGACGGTGTTGAGGCGGAACGTTTCTTCGGTAAGCTGGAGGGAGACCTCTCACGTGCCGGGGTCGTACTGAAGAGATCCCGCAACGAAGCCTTTACCATAGACATCAACAGCTATGCCGACCTGTTGAATGCGGTAAGAATTTCCTCACCCACTGATGGCTTCGGTAGCGTCTGCATCGGGCACATAATCGGGCAAAGCCAGAACCTCGACCTTATGGACGACATCCGACGTGCCGTGATGAGAATCGCCTTTGCGCCGGAGACTGTTCCTCCAGAGGACCATAACCGGAAGGTATGCCACAACTGCGGTTGTGGCTGTTGAGCACTATGCTGAGTCAGTCCTGGAGCGGTGTCACAGGCACAATGCTTGCGGAGAGGGTGCCGTCTTCAAATGAAAGAAGAGCAAAGCTCGGTTTGCTGAATCCCTTTTTGAGGCAACCGGGGTTAACGTAGAGTATTCCATCGATCGTGGTGACGGTGGGGATGTGCGTATGGCCATAGAGTACCACATCGGCCTTCTCTTCGGCAGCCCTCGTGGTAAGCTTGTCCAAACCTCCCTTCACGCCGTAACGGTCGCCGTGGGTGAGGAGAAACTTCATTCCTGCAAGCGACAACAAGGATTCCCGGGGGGAGTCTGTCGAGAAGTCGCAGTTACCGAGAACCTTGATGACGGTTTTACCGCACAACAACTCCAGAAAAATGGCATCATCGGTCTCGTCGCCCAGGTGAAAGATGTGGTCCACGTCGCCAGCCAGGTCGAAGGCGCGGGCGAGAAGGGCATGGTTGCCGTGGCTATCTGAAAAAATAGCTATTTTCATTTTTTTATTGTAACAAACACCCCCTCACAGTCAAAAAGAATATTGCCCTCAATCCATGTCCGTAATCGGTTGAAGTTTCCGCAGCCGTATGAGGAGGACGATCCTGACGCTCAGTCCCTCTGGAGAATCCCATGAAGAAAAACCATATAGTGATCGGCGTGATGATCGTGGCTGCCCTTGCCCTTCTTTTCACCCTTTCGATCCAGATTGCGCGGCTGATTTTGGGAGATGGACCCATGGTGAGTTCCGGCGAGGGGGTCGGGTATGTGGAGGTCAAGGGACCCATCCTGGAATCCGAGGAAATCGTCAAACAACTCAGCGAAATGCGGAAAAAGACCAATGTGAAAGCGGTCGTCCTGCGGATTGAGTCCCCCGGCGGGGTCATCGGTCCGTCCCAGGAGATTTACGAAGCGGTGAAAAAGCTCGCTAAGACCAAGAAGGTCGTGGTTTCCATGGGGAGCGTGGCCGCATCTGGAGGGTACCATATTGCCATCCCCGCCGCGGTCATCTATGCCAATCCCGGCACCATAACCGGGAGTATCGGCGTATTGATGAAACTTGCCAATGTCGAGGGCCTGATGGACAAGGTGGGGATGAAGGCTTTTACCCTCAAGAGCGGTAAGTTCAAGGACGCAGGCTCACCGGTACGTGCCTTAACCGATGAGGACAGGGCGCTGCTTCAGGGAGTAATCGACAATCTTCACGCCCAGTTTGTGAAGGCCGTCGCCGAGGCGCGGAAACTTCCGGTCGAGGAGGTCAGGCGTCTCGCGGACGGGCGGGTGTATACCGGCGAGCAGGCTGTGTCGCTCAAACTCGTTGACCGGCTCGGGACCCTTGAGGATGCCGTTGAGGAGGCGGGTCGCCTGGCAGGAATCAAGGGTGAGCCGACATTGCTGATGCCACCGAAAAAACGGAAGCATCTCAGGGATTATCTGCTGGAAGAAGCATCGGGCTTCTTTCGGGAGACAGTGCGGCGCGAGGGGGGATTCAGCGTCAACTACGAGCTTGATCCGGCCGTGGGCAATGGAGGTCATTGACGGTATGGCGGGGCGCCATACCACTCACCAGGTTCTGAAAGCGCCTGAGTCGATGTGAACAAATCCCGAGCTGGGGTAGAAACCGACACCGCCCATGTGGAGGTCGACGGCAGCCTCCCGAATGCTGGCAATGCTCTTGCCGGGAATGGAGATGTCGATGGCCCTGCCGGCAAGATGGAGGCTATGCTGGGCGACTCCGTGGCCGTTCTCCCGCAGCAGGTTATTGTAGAGGGGCGAACGGTAGGCCGAGATGATGTGTATCTCGTTGTTGCCGCCGAACTTCTTGTCGACGAGATTGAGGAACTCAAGGGTGTTGACGTCCATCTCGGTCACTTCATTGGTGTAGTGGCACCGGAGAATCCAGTTGAGGGTGTTGAGGGAGTCGAGATCGTAATTTCCGGCTGCATCCCGGAAGGCCAGGGCAATTCGTTCACGGGTATGAGTGTTGAAGAGGGAAAGCTGTCCAGGGGGTAGGAGTTCCGGTGTTGACACGAAACGTCCGAATGCCGATCCCACCCCCATGAGCGTAAGTGCTCCTGTAAGGGTGGCCTTTAGAAAGTTTCTTCTGTTCAACATCTTGAAATCCATTGGCTTTTACCTGCCTTTATTCGAGTGCTGCGGGAAAACGAAGTCCTATTCGTACCAAAAACGGGTCTTGTGTGTCAACCGTTTCGGTCCCTTGCGGCCTGCAGTGGCCGCCGAATGGGTCAATTACCGGAACGTATGCCATTGATAAAGCAAAAGGAAGGCCAATCGCCTTCCTTTTGTGAATTTTACAGGAAATTTACACTCCGTGCCTCAGCGGGGCATGGGGCAGTAAAGGTTGCCGTAGGGGCGGCGGCTTAGGGGAAGAACCTTCACGAACTCTTCCTTGGCCACGTCTGCGTAGTCGATGCTGAAATCGTTGCAGTATTCCTTCAAATACCCTTCCAGCTCAAGCCGATCCTCATCGGTAAGCTCGAACACACCGACCTCTCGTGAGAGTTTCGTTTCGTCCACGCCCCCCCGCACAAAGATGGTGCCGCCGTGCATGCCGGTGCCGAAGCGAAAGCCGTGCTTCGGTTTCTCCGGCTCGTCGCTGAACAGGTCGAGAAGGATGAGTACCCCTCCAGCCATGTACTCGCCAAAGAAGTCACCAGCCTTGCCGCCGGCGATCAGAACCGGCTTGTTGGACTCGTAGGACTTCATGTGGATGCCGACCCGGTATCCCACGTCCTTGCGAATGTGGACCCGCCCACCGCGCATGCCGTACCCGAGCACGTCACCGGCGTGGCCGTGGACGATGACCTTGCCCGCATTCATGGTGTTGCCGATGTTGTCCTGAGCGTTGTCGTTCACGACGATAGTGGCGCCGTTCATGAACGCAGCCAGGTCGTTGCCGGGAACGCCGTTGATGGTAATGGTGACCGGCCTGTTGATGCCGTCGCCGATGAAGTACTGGCCGTTCACGTTGTCGAGGACAATCTCCGTGGCCCCTGCGGCCACTGCCTTACGGATTTTCTGGTTCAGGTCCCGGTAGTAGAGACCTTGAGCGTCAATTTTTGTCATAGAAACCTCTCCTGAAGAGGCCAGGCAAGGGAAAAGGAGTTCTCTGGTTCCCGGTCCCCGGTTCCTGGTCCCGGATGTTAAATTACTCCCGGCTGCATCTTGGCGATGACCGGCTCTCCGCCGCGGGGCGCCCAGACCTTATCGGGTTTGGGACATATCTCGCGGATTGCCGCCTCCTCGGAGGCCATGTAGACGAAGTCGTCCTTGGTGGCACAGACCAGGGGACGGAGCTTCACCCGGTCATTGAGGCCGATAAGCCCTTCATTGCTGGCAAAGAGGATGGCGAAGGGGCCGTTGAGCAAGGCGCTGCCGTAACACTGGCGGATGGCGGTAAGAAGCTGTCGCTCGTCTTCGGGAAGGGCGTCGATGATGTCCCAGAAAGGGGAGGCCATGGCCAGGCTCGCCAACTCCGGGGTGAGACCGTGCTTGCGGATCAGGAGGTCGAGGGTGTAGGCCACGACCTCGGTGTCGGTCAGCATGGTGCAGAGGTAGCCGTACATCTCCAGGTACCGCTTGTTGATGCCGTAGGACGAGATCTCGCCGTTATGGACAATGGACCAGTCCAGCAGCGTAAAGGGGTGAGCGCCGCCCCACCAGCCCGGGGTATTGGTCGGAAAGCGGTTGTGGGCGGTCCAGATGTATCCCTTGTATTCTTCGAGCCGGAAGAAGTCGGCGATCTCCTCGGGATAGCCGACCCCCTTGAAGGCCCCCATGTTTTTGCCGGAGGAGACAACGAAGGCTCCTTCGATACCGTTATTGATCCCCATGACGTGTCGGACGATGACGTCCTCGTCGGTCATGTTCTGAAACTCGATAGCCTCGTTGTACTCGGTTGTCTGGAGGGGCTTCACGAAGTAACGTTTGAAGGCCGGCGGATTGGCGATGGCCGGGGTACGACGGGTTGGGATCTCTTCGTGATGTTCGATGTAGAAGTGCTGCTCCAGATATTCCTCGGTGAGCTGTTGCGCCATTCCACTCTCGTACATGAGGTGGAAGGCGTAGAAATCCTTGAACTCAGGATAGATGCCGTAGGCTGCGAAGCCGCCGCCGAGGCCGTTTCCCCGGTCGTGCATGAGGGCGATGGACTTGATGATGACACTCCCCTCGACCAGGTTGCCGGCGGTGGAGATGAAGCCGGTCAGGCCGCAGTTGGAGATGTCTTTCTGGAAGTAGTGGGTCGGTTTCAATTCTCTGGTCATGTCAAAACCTCGATCTGGTCGTCGCGAAACGGTGCCGGGTCAATGCCCGACGGCCCTGGCCTGTTCGTCAGCTCCCGTCACTTTGCCGACGGGGGCGAAGAGGGTGGAGCGAATCTCCCGGGGGAGATTGACAAAGCCGAAGTCGGGGGTGAGGAGCTGGTCCTTGAAAGGGCTTACCTCGATCCGGTCGCGGATAAGACCGGCAAAGATGCCGGCCCGGTCCACGGCCCCCACGAGGACGGCGCCGGCCAGGATACCGTCCTTGAGGACGATCTTTCTGTACTGGTAGTTCTCCAGATCCTGATAGGTGAGGATCTCGTATTCCTTGGGCTCCACCGGGTTCGTGATCCCCATGGAGATGGTGGATACCTTGAAGAGTTCGATGGTGTTCATGGCAATGCCGCCTTGGTACCCCTTTGAACCGCCCGCCATGGTTACCCCGGCGATGTCCCCCTGGATGTAGGCGTCGGGCCAGATGGGCATCGGGTTCTTGACGCCGGAGAAGAAGTCCTTTGCCTCGGCCACGTCGCCGGCGGCGAAGACCCCCTTCACGTTGGTCTCCATCAGGTCGTCGACCACGATGCCCCGGTTCACCTCCACGCCGCTTCCCTTGAGGAATCCGGCTGCGGGGCGCACCCCGATGGCGACGACAACCGTGTCGCAGGGGATGAAGTCGCCCGACTTCAGGGTTACGCCGGTGATGGCGGCACCGTCACCCTCGATCCGCACCACCGTGTCTTCGGTGATGACGTCGATGCCGTTGGCCTTCATCTTCTTGGCCACTACCCGCCCGGCGGGGCGGTCAAAGGCAGCGGAGAGGATCCGGTCGGCCAGTTCCACGATGGTGATTTTTTTATCGAGAAGATGGAGTCCTTCTGCGGCCTTGAGGCCGATGAGGCCACCGCCAATGACCACTACCTTCTCGATATCGTCGGCAATCCCCTTGAGTTTCGCCGCGTCGTCCCAGGTGGTGAAGGTGAAGATCCGGTCCTTGCCGGCCATTCCCTCGATGGGAGGAACGAAGGGGTCACCGCCGGTCGCAACGAGAAGCCTGTCGTAGGCGATCACGTCACCTCCGGCGATGGTCACCTTGTTGTTTGCCGTGTCGACGCCCACCACTTCCGCATTGAGGAGGAGGTTGACCCGGTTCTTCTCGTAGAAGTCCTCCGGCAGGTAGGCCATCCGCTTTTCCGTGATGAGGCCGCCGAGGAGGTAGGAGATGAGGGGGCGGCCGTAGGCCACGTGGCGCTCCCGCGAGATGACGGTGATGTTCCCCTGCTGGTCGATGCTTCTGATACCCCGGATGGCGCCCACGGCAGCCACGGAGTTTCCAATGATCACATAGTTCATTTCTGGCTCCCCTCCTTGTAGACGAGTGCCCGGTTGGGGCAGGCATCGACGCAGGCCGGGCTGGTGCGGTCCGGGCAGAGGTCGCACTTGTTGGCCTTCTTCTTCGTGAGGTTGCGCTGCACGGCGCCGTAGGGGCAGGCCATGACGCAGGACCAGCAACCGACGCACTGCTCGGTGTCGATCCGGACCACGCCCTTGTCGTTCTTCTGGATGGCGCCGGAGATGCAGGCCCGCAGGCAGTCGGGCTCGTCGCAGTGGCGGCAGGTGGTGGAGAAGGAGACGACTCCTCCGTCCCACTCCTCGACGGTGCAGCGGGAAATGGGACGATTCTCCTCGTGGAGAAATGCCTTGACCGGGTTTTTGGACTGGGAGTGCTCGGTGATGCACGCCACCTCACAGAGGTGGCAGCCGATGCAGACGTCTTCGATCATATAGATGCGCTTCATACCTTATTCTCCAGCGGGCATGACGCCCAGGATGTTCATGTCTTTCTCGGTGAGGCCAAGGGCGCGGAGCTTGTAACGGTTGCCCCGCAGCGACTCCAGGGCGTTGAGCCCCATGCCGCCAAGGATTTCCTTCATCTCGTGGCCCCAGGCGTGGACCAGGTCCACCAACCGCTCGGCACCCAGTTCGGGGTTGAGGCGCTTGGCGAGGTACGGGTTGTTGGTGGTGATCCCCCAAGGACACTTGCCGGTGTAGCAGCGCTGACAGAGGGTGCATCCAAGGGCCAGGAGCGTCGAGGTTCCCATGTTGATGGCGTCGGCACCCAAGGCGATGGCCTTGATGGCGTCGCCAGAGGAGCGAACCCCGCCACCCACCACGATGGATACCTGGTTCCTGATCCCCTCGTCCCGGAGCCGTGCGTCAACGGCGGCCAGGGCCAACTCCATGGGGATGCCGACGTTATCGCGGATCACCTGGGGCGCCGCGCCGGTTCCCCCTCGGAAACCGTCGATGGTGATGATGTCGGCGCCGGCCCGGGCCACGCCCGAGGCGATGGCCGCCACGTGGTGGACCGCGGCGATCTTCACCGACACCGGCTTCGTGTAGTTGGTGGCTTCCTTGAGGGCGAAGATCAGTTGGCGCAAATCTTCGATGGAGTAAATGTCATGGTGTGGCGCCGGCGATATGGCGTCAGCCCCGGCTGGGATCATCCGGGTTTCGGAAATCTGATCGTTAACCTTCTCGCCGGGGAGGTGGCCGCCAATCCCCGGCTTTGCCCCCTGGCCCACCTTGATCTCGATGGCGACGCCGGCATTTAGATAGGCTTCGCTCACACCGAAGCGTCCCGAGGCCACCTGTACCATGACGTTGCTGCCGTACTGGTAGAGGTCTTTATGAAGCCCCCCCTCGCCGGTGTTGTAGAGGGTGCCCAGTTCCTTGGCTGCCATGGCCATGGCCTTATGGGCGTTGAGGTTGAGAGCCCCGTAGCTCATGGCGGAGAAGATGAAAGGGTACTCCATCTTGATCTGGGGGGTAAGCTTTGTGGCGAGCTTGGGCTTGCCGGTCTGCTCGTCGCGAACCACCTCGATGGAGTGAGGCTTCTTCCCCAGGTAGGTCCGCAGCTCCATGGGCTCCCGAAGGGGGTCGATGGAGGGGTTGGTCACCTGGGAGGCGTCCAGCAGCATGTGATCCCAGTAGATGGGGTATTTGGCCGGGTTTCCCATGGCGGCCAGGAGAATCCCCCCCGTGTCGGCCTGGGCGTAGAGGTTGCGGATGTGGGCGTTGGACCACGATTCGTTCCGCTTGAACACCTCTTCGTTGCTCCGTATGGTGATGGCGCCGGTGGGGCAGAGGGCCGAGCAACGGCGGCAGCCGATGCAGAGGGTGTTGTCCTCGGTCAGGGCGTCGGCCGTAGCCTCATAGGTGTGGACCTCGTAGGCGCACTGGCGGACGCAGACCTTGCAGCGGATGCATGTGGCGTCGTTGCGGTCGATGATGAATTCGTTGAACGATTCCGTGACAGATTTGTAGAGCACCGTGGAACCTCCTGAAAGCGGGTGCGCGAGTGGGTGGATACTCTCGCGCCTCGTGGCTTACAGGTTATACAAGAGGCGTACCAGTTTTGTGGTTTCTGATGTTATTGATGTCAATGTCTTGAAATTGCACGTAATTGTATGTGTATTGAAGAGCTTGTCGATGTGGGAGGGCGCTTGAATTAGTTGCGGCTTATGGGGTTGGAGTGGCGGAGTGTAGAAAAGGGATGCTGTTGGATTACATTGTTTGCACACTGACCGGTTGGGCCGATGGTCCTACAAAATGAAGATTACCGGAGTGGTCAGCGCCAGGGGAAGAGCGTGCGATATTTCCGGATCTCCTGCTCGAAGGTTTGTTCGATCTCCCCCTTTGGGCTGTTCAGTCTGTAATAGACAAGAGCAAAGGCAATGGCGCCGAGAAGAAGAATGATGCAAGCGGCTGTTGCTGATCGCAACAACCGCCTGCGGCGGGAGTAAGCCGCATACTCAAGGGAAGAGATACTGACGGTTCCGCCCTGATGGTCACGAAGCCGATCCAACTGCTCGAGTGAGATAAACCTGATTACTGAGTCGCGGTCCCGTTCGTCGATGCAGAGGAAATGGAGGGCGGTGCTGAACAGCGGGGGAGCCCCTTCCTTGGTGCGAAGGGGGTCCACATGGACCACCTCCGCAATGATCGGCACAATCTTGAGATCTTCAAGGGGAAGGTAGAGTTCCATTGACAGGAGAGTGCCTGTTTGAAATTTATCCCGGGTTCGGATTCTGATGCCCGAGCCGCTCAGATTGGCCGCCAGTGGAACTGCTCTGGACGGCTCAGTGACAGGAGATGTTTCCCTATCGGTCGATAAATGGGCGGCATTGTCCGTGGATTGTTGTGCCGGATACCGTTTTGCTCGCCACCTTTCCTGCAGTTGCTCGGGAGTTGCGTCGAGGTCCAACTGATACCGAACCGGAATATAGGTCTCGATGCGGTAGTATTCACGCATTTCATCGGGGATGACGTTGCCTATCAACCGGGCGGTTACCTGTGAGCCGTCCCGTTCAGCTACAATGATGGCACGGCTGCAGTAGGCGTTACCATCCTTCCCCGTGTGGATGTCGACAAAAGTTCCTGTTTCTGCCCTGACGTCTTCGGGAAGAGCATCACGTGAAATCTGTAACGTGATGAGATCTTCTTCCTGCAGGGTGATGATCGCGCCATCGCGGAACGGTTTATTTTGCCCGCGGGGGAAGCGGACCTCAACCCGGAGTCCGGCAGCGAAATGCTTCTGGTAATCGGAGAACTCTTCTTTCATGGTGCTTCCATGGCTTCAGGATTGAATGAGTTCGTTGAGTTCTTTGAGAAGTTTTTCCAGATCGGTCTTGTGGACGCCGGCGCCGTGCTCAAGCTCTTCGTAATCGGCCACCTGGCATTCATGGCAATCGAGGCCGTACTTTTCAAATATCTTCAGGGATTGGGGATAGGTGCGGATGATGTCGCCGATTCTCATGGATTTCGTGATCATCGCCTACTCCTTTGTTGAGGCTTGAGCCCTGTTTTCCGCCATTCCTGAACTCAAGATACATACTATACTCATCGGCAGGTTGGGCGGATGCTTTAGGTTATCGTCTCTTCGTGCGGTTGAATATGAAAAAAGGCGAGGTAGTACCTGAGTATTCCCCGCCTTCTTCCGTTGAAGGGTAGCGTCCGCTCTAGCTCAGGTCTATCTGGGTTTTGAGAACTTATCCCTGAGGGCCTCCCGCACCAGGGGAGGGACCAGACCGTCGATGGGGCCGTTCAGGGAACTTACTTCCTTGACGATGGATGACGACAGGTATCCGTAGGGAACCGATGTCATCATGAAGAGCGTTTCAACATTCTGGGAGATGCTTCTATTCATCTGGGCGATCTGGAATTCGTATTCGAAATCGGATATTGCCCGAAGCCCTCGGATGATGACCGTTGCGTTTTGGGAGAGGACGTAATCTACCAGAAGACCGTCGAAAGTGTCAACGCGCGCCCTGACGTTGTCCGCCAGCACACGCTGGATCATGTCGACCCGTTCATCAATGGAAAAGAGGGAGTTCTTTGCCGAATTACGGGCCACGGCAACGATGATTTCGTCGAAGATGCGCAACCCCCGGTCAATGATGTCAAGATGACCGTAGGTGATGGGGTCGAAGGAGCCGGGATAGACGGCAACTTTTCTAGGCATGGTCGTCAGGAGTCCCTTTCTGGAAAAAAGTGAGGGCGGTGTCGCCGTAAACCCTCCGGTCGAACTGCTGCAATGAACCGAATCTTTCAGGAAAAACTTCTCTCGAATCCGATTCAGATACAATGATTGTTTCCCTGGTGACAAACGGTGCTGAGGCCAAGATGCCGAGGACCTTTTCAGCCAAACCCTGCCGATAGGGAGGATCGAGGAAAATGATGGTGAACGGTGCAATATTTTCGTTAAGACATTGCAGTGCTGAAGCTGCGTCTTTTAGGATAACCCTGCCTCTGTCTGTGAGATTGAGTTGGGTGAGGTTCTGCCGGATAATGGCGGCCGACTCCCGGTGACTGTCGACGAATATTGCCTCGCTGCACCCCCGGCTCAGGGCCTCGATGCCGAGATTGCCGGTTCCGGCGAAGACGTCGAGAACTCTCAGTCCCTCCAGGTTCCCCAGAAGGGAGGTGAGAATGCTGAACAATGCCTCCTTGACCCGATCCGCAGTGGGGCGTACCCGTTCGCCCCGCGGGGCGGCAAGGCGGCGTCCCCGCGCGGTTCCGCCGATGACTCTCACCGGGGCTTCCCGATGGAGGCGGCCAGGCGGGAGGCGCTTCCCTTGGCGTGGAACGCCTGAAGAAACTCCTTGGCTTCGCGGTATGCCATGTCAAGAATCTGCTTTGCATTCTCCTCGGGGATCGCGTCGATCTCGGATTTGAATACTTTTGTGGCGAATTTTATGTCCTTGCCGTTCTCCCGTGCCCAGTGGCGCATGGCGTCCATGAGGTCGAGGGGAAGCCCTGCATGGGCCACGTTTTGCCAGAGGGTGCCGATGTTTCCCTTGCGGATACCATAGTTGGCCAGTTTGCCCACGAGCCTCAGGGGAGTTCCGGTAATACCGTGCTGTACCAATCCCGCAAGGCCGAGGCGAACGGCGGCGTCGTAGATTTCCCTTGTCCGGTCCAGATCGATCCTGATCATCTCGCCGTCCAGGTAATTTCCCCGCTTGGAGCCGTTATCAATGGCAAGGAGTTGGGGATGAATCCCTTTTTTCACGAGACAGGACAAAAATTCTTCAGTTTCCTCCACCGTGGTCAGGTTCGATTCAACTCCCGCCCGCTTGACTTCACCCAGTTCCACTTCAAGGCCGTACCCCTCGTTCTCAACTGTTGAAGCCAGTTCAGCGGTGATGCGAATGTTGTCCGGCAAGGGATTGAAAGATGCATCGATGGCGAAGGAAGTATAACCCGCTTCGATCTGCCCCTCGATGAGAAGCCGGGCGCGCTCCTGCTCTTCGGGAGAGGTGTTCTGGACGGTGGTGTGGTCGCCGTGGATGATGAACGGTTTTGTGAATTTGTACCGTTCGGCGCATTCGATTACCGTGTCGAAAAATACCTGTGGGGTCTGACCGGTATAGCCTCCATCGAGTCCCCCTTCGGTGCGGGTCAGCTCGAAGGCGATCACGGCATCGAGTTCCTCGGCGGCCTTCATGATGCCGGGAATGACATGTTTGATCCGTGGGTTGCAGGCCATGAGGATCAAACTTTCGTTTTTGAGAGCGGAGAACAAGTCGCGACCATTGAGAAGGCAGATTCGCGACTGTGACCCGATCTTATTGCGGATTCGCGGAGGAACCAATTCGAGGAGATCATTTATCATAATGTTCAGTATGTAATCCTGGCAAAAAGTTGACATTCTTAAAAAAGGCTTAGAAATTTAGCATGATACGCCAATTGTAGTCAATGGATATCTTTTCGCCATTGACACCCCCGGGAAGCGACATTAGAGTTGGGCGGAATGGGAGGAGAGGGGATATGACTGAAGGAGTTGAGGGACGTTCCCAGGAGCGCTCCGATCTGGCCGGCTTTGCGGCGCGAAGTGCTGAATCCCGTGGCAGGAAGTATCAGGAAGCATTTCGTGACCATCGCCCTGCCTTTGAGCGGGACCGGGACAGAATTATCCACTGCGCGGCATTTCGTCGTCTGGAATACAAGACCCAGGTGTTCGTCAATCATGAAGGGGACTACTATCGTACCCGGCTCACCCACTCCCTTGAAGTGGCCCAGATAGGGAAGGCTATCGCCCGGCGATTGGGGGTGAACGAGGAATTGACCGAGGCGTTGGCCCTTGCCCATGACCTGGGACATACTCCCTTCGGCCACACGGGAGAAGAGGTCCTGAATCGCCTTATGGAGGGGTTCGGCGGCTTTGAGCACAACCTTCAGTCGTTTCGGGTGGTAGACGAGTTGGAGGAGAGGTACCCTGGCTTCAATGGTCTCAATCTTTCATGGGAGGTGCTCGAGGGGATCGTCAAGCATTCTTCTCCCTATGACCGGCCGGTGGGGGTGATCGACAGGTTCCTTCCCGGCGTGGTGCCGACCATTGAGGCGCAGATCATCAATTATGCCGACGAGATTGCCTACAATAATCACGACATCGACGACGGGCTCAAATCCGGTTTCATAACCCTTGACCAACTCGATGGCGTGGAGCTTTGGCGGGAGGTTCACGAGGGAATAGCCAGGGCTTATCCTGATATCGATCCGGAGCGGCGTAAGCTTCAGACCATCAGTGCCCTTATCGGTGTTTTCATCAAGGATCTGACCACCACTAGCCTGGAAAACGTTCAACGCCTTCGCATCACTTCTCTGGATGATCTGCGAAGGATTAACCGTCCAGTGGTGGCCTTTAGCCCTGCCACGGCTGAAAAAAATCGTAAGCTCAAAGGGTTTCTTTTTGAAAACCTCTACCGTCACTATAGGGTTGAGCGGATGCGGGTGAAAGCCGAGCGCTATCTGCGTCAGCTCTTCGAATCCTACGTGAAGCACCCGACGCTTTTACCGCGCAAATATCAGAAAAAAATGGAGATCCTGGGACGTGAGCGGGTCGTGTGCGACTATATAGCCGGAATGACAGACCGCTTCGCTCTCGATGAATTCAAGCGTCTTTTTGAGCCGTATGAAAGAGTTTGATCACATAACGGCCTGTTATCACAGAAGAATAGGGGTATATTCTTGACTTGTCGCCGCTATTGGGTTAGTGCTGTAGAAAAATGCATTGATAGACGATAATACTCAACCATTCGCGAGAATGGGGCGGAAAGCCTATAGGGTCTCATGCAGACAGCCGGGTTGCCGAAATATCATTTTAGAATGATGCGGCCCCGGCTTTTTTGCGTCCAGCCACCTTGGGTGCTATAGTGGTCAAGGTAATCTTATCGAGAAAGGAAATTCTTTATGAAAAAATTTCTTACGGTCCTACCTTTGTTTTTTGCAACGGTGTCCCCGTCGTTTGCTGCTTCCGACGTTGGTTTTGACGTGAATATCAACGTCGGAAACCGCTCTGGTGTTGTGATTCCGGCCCCCCCGGCGGTAGTGGTCCCGGCTCCGCGGGTTGTGATTGAGGAACCCCCGCTTTTTATTGCACCTCCTCGTCTCGGTTTCTATGTTGGTGTCGATATCCCCTACGATATTTTTTACATCTCCGGTCGTTACTATCTCTGGCAAGATAATTACTGGTACCGTGCGCCCAGCTACGGGGGACCATGGACCGTGGTCAATCACAGAAACCTCCCCCCCGGACTCCGCAAACACAAACTGGAGCGGATTCGTTACTACCGCGATGACGAGTATCGAGTATACAGCCATGAACATGATCATTATCGGGGCAAACATTTCAAGCCGGGGAAAGAGTACAAGGAGCGCTACAAGGAGGAGCGGAAGCGGGAAAAGCGCGAATATAAACACCATGGCGAGGAAAAGGGTCATGGGCACGGGCACGACGACTGAAACTGAAGTTGTCAGCGCCTGATCGAGATAAGATAAAAAAAGCCCGGAGAAATCCGGGCTTTTTTTCTGGTCATGGAATGGATGCGTTACTTCCCCTTGGGAAGCTCCAGTTTCGGTTCCTCGGCCTTGCGGTAAAGCAGGAAAGTTCTCCCGAGCACCTGGGCGACCTCTGCGCCACAGGCTTTCGCCAACTCGTCGGCCACCTCGTGACGGTCCATTATGCAGCTTTCGAGAATCTTCACCTTGATGAGTTCGTGATGCTCGAGTGCTTCGCTGGTTTCGCGCACGAGGGGAGTGGAGATTTCTCCTTTGCCAACTGTAATTACGGGATTGAGGCTGTGCCCCATCCCACGAAGAAAGCGTTTCTGTTTTCCGGTCAGCATGCTGGTTCCTTTAATTGTGGTTGTTCGAGCTGCCGGACGTATAGCATGAATCAAACGGCAAGGCAACGCAGGTACGCTCGTTAATTCCTTGATTCCGGCTAATGCCGGCCCGGGCCAAGGCATGAGCCCTCTGGTTACTGCAGCACCACAGCGCTGATCGTGTTCAGGAGCAGTTCCTTTTTGATCGGTTTGGCAAGGTGCGTTGTGCAACCGGCTTCCCGTGCCCTGAGATAATCGCTGCGTTCAGGACCGGCCGTGAGAGCAACGACGGGCACCGGCGTCCGGTCATGCGTTCGCTCCCATTCCCGGATCTTCCTCGTGGCCGAAAGGCCATCCATGACCGGCATCTGAATGTCCATGATAATTACGTCATAGTTGCTGGAAGTGAACTTCTTCAACGCCTCTTCTCCGTTATGGGCCATATCGACGGCATGGGAGGTGGTTCCGAGAAAGGCGCCGAGAAGCATTCGTATTTCCGCGGCGTCTTCTGCCAGAAGAATCCGAAGGCTCCGTTCCGGCAGACTCTTTGATTTTCTGCGTTCTACTGCGGAGGAGAGAAGGGGGGGCGTAACTCCCAGTCGGGCGTTGAACACGAAAGAAGTTCCCTTTCCCTCCTTGCTCGTCACTCTGATCGTGCCCCCCATCAAGCCGACAAGCCTCTTGGCGATGTTTAGTCCAAGCCCTGTTCCTCCATAGGTGCGGAACGTAGCCGGAGATGCCTGGGCGTATCGCTCGAAAATTTCTTCGAGCTTGTCACCGGGAATGCCGATCCCCGTATCCTGAATGGTGAAGATGAGCTGCATTTCCTGGGAAGCCAACGATGATGCTTCCGGTTCAACGGTGATGATGATCTTCCCCTGTTCGGTAAACTTGATGGCATTACCGGCCAGATTGAGGATCACCTGCTGAAGGCGCTTCGGATCACCGACAAGTTGGGCAGGAATGTCGGGTGACAGGTGATATTCCAGTTCAAGACCTTTTCTGCCCGCCTGCCAGGCGATAAGTTGTGCCGTTCTTTCGAGCAGTTCCCGAAACGGAAATTCAATTTGGTCAAGGTGAATACGTCCTGCGTCAAGCCGTGAGTTGTCAAGAAGATCATTGACAAGAGAAAGAAGAAATTCGCCTGCATGATTGAAGGCATTCAGGTATTCAGTCTGTTTCTTGTCGAGGGGGGTTTCGCGGAGCAATTCGACGGCACCGGTCAGCATTTGTATTTGAGAGCGGATTTCATGACTCACCAGGGCGAGAAGATCTTCTTTTGAGTGGCAGGCAGCTTCGGCTGAAACCTTGGCTCGCTTGAGATCCCGTTCGATATTTTTCCTCTCGGCCAGTTCCGCCTTCAATTCGACGAGAAGATGTTCGAGTTCAACGATTCGATCGGCATCCGTTACGGCTGTCGTTCCGGTCTGGGTCACGGTCGGTGTTCCTCTCGACGCACTGTATTTAGCTTGTAATGGATGAGCCGGCTCTTTATGCCGGTGGCAGCAAATCGCCAAATCAATAATGACGCCTAATCTTGACATTTGTATATCACAGCTCCAGGGGCTCGGCAATCGCAGAAGTGGCGGAGAATTAATGCTGGATGTATCCGGAGAATACCCTTTACAAAATCTCCCTCTTTCGGCTATTGTTCTACGGTTACACTCATTTAACGACAAGGTGTCTATGAAGATCGAAAATATCCGCAATTTTTCAATAATTGCTCATATCGACCACGGCAAGTCCACCCTTGCAGACCGGCTCCTGGAGTATACCGGTGCCCTTTCCGAGCGAGAGAGGCAGGATCAGTTCCTCGACAAGATGGATCTGGAGCGGGAGCGCGGGATAACCATCAAGGCCCAGACCGTCCGCCTGAATTACCGGGCCGACGACGGGAAGGATTACGTGCTGAACCTGATCGATACGCCGGGACATGTGGACTTCACCTACGAAGTTTCCCGCTCTCTCGCTGCCTGCGAGGGGGGACTTCTGGTGGTGGATGCCTCTCAGGGGGTTGAGGCCCAGACCCTCGCCAATGTCTATCTGGCCATCGACAACAACCTTGAGGTCTTTCCCGTTCTGAACAAAATCGACCTCCCGGCGGCGGAACCGGAGCGGGTCAAGCACGAGATCGAGGAGATCATCGGCCTGGACGCCCACGATGCGGTGCTTGCCAGCGCCAAAGAAGGGATCGGGACCCGGGAGATCCTGGAAGAGATCGTAAAAAAGATCCCTCCCCCGGAGGGAGACCCGGCCGCGCCGCTCAAGGCTCTGCTCTTTGATTCGTGGTATGACCAGTACCAGGGAGTCATTATTCTGGCGAGGCTCATCGATGGCATCCTCAAGAAGGGTGATAAGATCCAGCTCGTCTCCACCGGACGTAGCTACGAGGCCCTTAAAGTTGGTGTTTTCGCCCCGGTGATGCGGGAGGTGCCCCAGTTGTCGGCCGGTGAGGTCGGCTTTGTCATTGCCGGCATCAAGGACGTTGCCGACGCCAAGATCGGCGATACCGTCACCCATACCCTCAAGCCCTGTACGACCCCCCTCGGCGGTTTCAAGGAAGTGAAGCCCATGGTCTTCTCGGGGCTCTACCCCATCGACACTTCGCAATACGAACAGCTTCGCGATGCGTTGGCCAAACTCAAACTCAATGATTCCTCCTTCTCCTACGAGCCGGAGACATCACTGGCGCTGGGATTCGGCTTCCGGTGCGGCTTTCTGGGGCTTCTCCACATGGAGATCATCCAGGAGCGGCTGGAGCGGGAGTTCAATCTCGACCTCATCACCACCGCGCCAACGGTCGTTTACAGGGTCCACCGGATCAAAGGCGACATGATCTCCATCGAGAGTGCCAACCAACTCCCCCCGACCCAGGAGATCGACTATGTAGAGGAGCCGTTCATCCTTGCCTCCATCCACACCCCCAATGAGTTCGTCGGCGGAATTCTTGCCCTGTGCGAGGAGAAGCGCGGGGTGCAGCGGGAGATCAAGTACCTGACCCCGACGCGGGTCATGATCATCTACGAACTCCCCCTGAACGAGGTGGTGCTCGACTTTTACGACCGGCTCAAGTCCATCACCAAGGGGTATGCCTCCCTTGATTACGAGCATCTGGACTACCGCCGGAGCGAGCTCGTGCGGATGAACATTATGATCAACGGCGAAGTGGTGGACGCACTCTCGCTCATCATTCACAGGGACAAGGCATACTACCGGGGGCGGGACCTCGTCTCCAAGATGAAGGAACTGATCCCCCGCCAGATGTTCGAGGTAGCCATCCAGGCGGCCATCGGCACCAAAGTCATTGCCCGGGAAACCGTCAAGGCCCTGCGCAAGGATGTTCTCGCCAAGTGCTATGGCGGCGACATCACCCGCAAACGGAAACTCCTCGAAAAGCAGAAGGAAGGGAAGAAACGGATGAAGAACGTGGGAAACGTGGAGTTGCCCCAGGAGGCATTTCTCGCCATTCTCAAGGTGGAAGAGTAAGGGTTTGCCCATAGAACATTCACCGAAAAGGAACCGCAATGGACTACAAAAATTCTCAATACGGATCGAACAACGCCATGGGCGAAAGGCCGGCAGCAGAGGAACCGCAGGTCAAGAAAAAGCATATCGTTCGGGAATATGCCGAGTCGATCATTATCGCTGTTATCCTTGCTCTCATCATCCGTACGTTCGTGGTGCAGGCGTTCAAGATCCCCTCCGGATCCATGGAGGACACCCTTGCCATCGGTGATCATATTCTCGTCTGCAAGTTCATCTACGGCACCAAGATTCCCTTTACCGACATGAAAATTGCCCCGATCCGGGAGCCGAAGCGGGGTGATGTCATTGTATTCGAGTATCCAGAAGATCCGAGCAAGGACTTCATCAAGCGCGTCATCGGTGTTCCTGGTGATGAAATCAGGGTCATTATGAAGACGGTTTATGTCAACGGAAAGCCCTACAAGATTCCCCAGGAAGTTCACAAGGAGAACGAAGTTATTGCTGCTGCCCAGAATCCGCGGGACAACTTCGGTCCCGTCACGGTGCCGGCCGGCTCCTACTTCGTCATGGGTGACAACAGGGACCGCTCCTACGACAGCCGCTTCTGGGGATTCGTGAAAAGCGAGCAGATCAAGGGACTTGCATTCATCAAGTATTGGTCGTGGGACCGCGATAATATGCGTGTCCGTTGGAAGAGCATCGGTGACCTGATTCACTGAAATTGACCTTGACACCCTCCGTAACGGGGTGATAAACTTCGAAAAATTTTTGCCGACACACAAACAAACTTTGCCTTTTAAATTAGCCCCGAGAGGTTAGAAAAGGTGCCGATGACAGACTCGTACCATACAGTCTTACTGAGCCTTTTCGCGTCGTGCGGAAGGGCTCTTTTCGTGCCTGCCGGCGGAGTCGGCGACAAGGCCCTGTGAGCGAAAGGAGGGACGAGGTGGCTGAAGAGAAGACGACCATACTGGATGGGGTTGGCGTGAAACGGGCACTGACCCGCATCGCCCATGAAATTCTCGAGCGGAACAAGGGGGTTGCCGACCTGGTTCTCGTTGGAATCAGGACCGGGGGAGTCCACCTGGCCCGGGAGCTGTCGTCCCGGCTTGAAGAGATCGAAGGAGGGAAAGTGTCGGTGGGCGAGGTTGACATTACCCTCTACCGCGACGATTTCAAAGGGCACGCCGTTCATCTGCCGGTGGGGAAGACCGATATCCCGTTCACCGTGGAAAAGAAAAAGGTAATTCTCGTGGATGATGTGCTCTTCACCGGTCGGACCATCCGCGCCGCCATGGATGCCATCATGGATCATGGCAGGCCCGGCAGCATCCAACTGGCGGTCCTCATCGACAGGGGACACCGGGAACTCCCCATCAGGGCTGATTTTGTCGGGCGCAACGTCCCCACGAGCCGCAGGGAGAAGATCACGGTCCAGTTCGATGCCGATGCCAAGCCGGTGGAAGTGGTTCTGGAAAAGTGATTTGCGTCGGGGGCAACCCAGGCGGTTACTTTTGACAGGGCAGGCACGGGGCCTGGCCCTACGCGAGATGGGGGGAAGCGATGGGATTCAAGCACAAGGACATCATAGCGCTGAAAGACCTCAGCAAGGATGAGATTGAACTGCTGATCTCGACCGCCGAAAACATGCGGGAGATCAACAGCCGCGATATCAAGAAGGTGCCGACCCTGCGCGGCAAGACCATCATCAATTTGTTCTACGAGTCATCGACCCGTACCCGTACCTCCTTCGAGATCGCGGGAAAGCGGCTGTCGGCCGACACCGTCAACATTACCGCATCCACGAGTTCGGCAACCAAGGGGGAGACGCTCCTCGATACCGCAAAAAACCTGGAAGCGATGAAACCGGACATCGTCGTCATGCGCCACGCCGTTTCCGGCTCCCACTACTTCCTGGCCAAACGGCTCTCCTGCTCCATCATCAACGCCGGTGACGGCGCCCATGAGCACCCCTCCCAGGGGCTTCTCGACATGCTGACCATCAAGGACCGCTACGGCCGGCTTGACGGACTCAAGGTGGCCATTGTCGGCGATATCACCCATAGCCGGGTGGCACGCTCCGATATCGCAGGTTTCACCATGATGGGATCCCGGGTGTTTCTGGCGGGGCCTCCCACCATGATGCCTCCGGGGGTGGAGCGGCTCGGCAACGTCACTGTCTGCGCCACCATGAAGGAAGCGATCCAGGATGCCGACGTAATCATAATGCTCCGCATCCAGCAGGAGCGGCAGGGGAAAACCCTGATACCCAATACCCGTGAGTATTCCCGCTATTACGGCCTTAACCCCGAAAACCTCAAGTGGGCGAAACCCGGCGCCATGGTCATGCACCCCGGCCCCATCAACCGCGGTGTGGAACTCTCTTCCTACGTGGCGGACGGCGCCAATTCCCACGTTCTCAAGCAGGTGGAAAACGGCGTGGCGGTGCGGATGGCGATGCTCTATCACGTGAGCGGGGGAACGCTGGTTACGGAGTGATTCAATGCTTGTAGGGGCGAATCTCGTATTCGCCCGTTTTGGGCGATCACAAGGATCGTCCCTACACCAGGACGCGAGGTGATCCATGAATTTGTTGATACAGGGAGGGCGGGTAATCGACCCGTCGCAGGGAATTGATGAAGTGCTCGATATACTCGTCGAGAACGGGGCCGTCAAAGAGCTGGGCAAAGGGGTGAAGGCACCCTCCGGAACCGAAACCATCGACGCTTCCGGCCTCATAGTAACGCCGGGACTCATCGACATGCACGTTCACCTTCGGGACCCGGGCCACGAGTACAAGGAAGACATCGTCAGCGGCACAAAGGCGGCAGCGGCCGGCGGGTTCACTTCGGTGGCCTGCATGCCCAACACCAAGCCGGTAAACGACAACAAGGCGGTGACCAGCTACATTATCGCCAAGGCCAAGGCAGAAGGATCAGTCAACGTCTTCCCGGTGGGCTCCATCACCCAGGGGTCCAAAGGCGAGCTTCTCTCCGAGATGGGCGAGCTGAAGGAATCGGGTTGCGTGGCCGTTTCCGATGACGGGCATCCGGTGACGAACTCGGAGCTCATGCGCCGGGCACTGGAGTATGCCAAGGGAATGGGGATCATGGTCATCTCCCATGCCGAGGACCTGTCACTGGTGGGGGCAGGGGTCATGAACGAGGGGTTCGTCTCCACTGAGTTGGGCCTCAAGGGGATTCCGTGGGCCGCCGAAGACGCGGCAACCGCCCGCGACGTCTACCTGGCCGAGTTCACCGATTCTCCGCTCCACATCGCCCATGTTTCCACCAAGGGGTCCCTCCGCATCATCCGCAATGCCAAGGCCCGGGGCGTGAAGGTCACCTGTGAAACCGCGCCACATTATTTCAGCCTTACCGATGATGCGGTGCGGGGTTACGACACCAATGCCAAGATGAACCCGCCGCTTCGCACGGCCGATGACGTGACAGCGGTAAAGGAGGCATTGAAGGACGGAACCATCGATGCCATCGCCACCGACCATGCTCCCCACCATATCGACGAAAAGGACGTGGAGTTCAACGAAGCCCTGAACGGCATCGTCGGGCTGGAGACCTCTCTGCCGCTGTCGCTCAGGCTGGTGGAAGAGGGGGTTTTAACCCTTCCGGCACTGGTGGAAAAAATGACATGCAACCCAGCAAAAATCCTCGGGATTGACCGAGGAACCCTGAAGCCTGCTTCTGTTGCCGACATCACCGTCATTGATCCGAAGGCTACGTGGACGGTGGATGCCGACAAGCTCGCCAGCAAATCCAAGAACTCTCCCTTCCTCGGGTGGGAGGTGAAGGGGGCCGCGGCGTTCACCATAGTCGGCGGCAAGGTTGTTTACCGAAGGGGTTGAACCTTTGTTCTGAAGCACGGGGCGCGGCAAGCAGCGCCTCTATCGATAACCGAACGACAGGAGTAAGTTCATGAAAGCAGTCCTAGCGCTCGCCGACGGGCGCGTTTTTGAAGGGAAATCGTTCGGAGCCACCGGCGAGGCGACTGGCGAGGTGGTCTTCAATACCGCCATGACCGGCTACCAGGAGGTTTTGACCGATCCCTCCTATCGGGGGCAGATGGTCACTATGACCTACACCCAGATGGGCAACACCGGCATTAATCCGGAGGATATCGAGAGCAAGCAGCTCTACCTCTCGGGTTTCATCGTCAAAGAGTACCACGACTGCTACTCCAACTGGCGGGCCACCATGAGCCTTGACGCCTATCTGAAGGAGAACGGCGTGGTGGGGATCCAGGGGCTCGACACCCGGGCACTCACCAGACATCTGCGGGACAAGGGGGCCCAGAACGGGATCATCTCTACCGTCGATTTCGACCACGAGAGCCTCGTAAAGAAAGCACGGGCCGTGCCGAGCATGGCCGGTCTCGACCTCGCCTCCGGCGTCACCTGCGATAAGCCCTACCATTGGACCGAAAAGCTCTGGGACCTGGAGGCAGGGTATAACGCTGCAAAACAGGAAGACTTGAAGTACAAGGTGGTGGCCTACGATTTCGGCATCAAGTACAACATCCTCCGCTGCCTCGTCTCGGCCGGCTGCGACGTGACTGTTGTCCCCGCCACCTTCCCGGCGGAGGAGGCCCTGGCCATGAACCCTGACGGTATCTTCCTCAGCAACGGTCCCGGCGATCCGGAGCCCATGACCACCGTCATCGAGAACATCAGGAAATTCGTGGGCAAGAAGCCCATCTTCGGCATCTGCCTCGGCCACCAGCTCCTGGGGCTTGCCCTCGGCGGCAAGACTATGAAACTCAAGTTCGGCAACCACGGCTCCAACCTGCCGGTCATGGATATGGATACCCGGAAGGTTGAAATAACCGCCCAGAACCATGGCTTCTCAGTGGACATTGTGTCACTGGGACATGCCTGCGAGTTGGCCCACGAGAACCTGAACGACCAGACCGTGGAGGGGATGAAGCACAAGGATCTCCCCATCTTCTCGGTCCAGCACCACCCGGAGGCATCGCCCGGTCCCCATGACTCCCACTATCTGTTCGGGCGGTTCGTGGAACTGATGGAGAAGCATACATCGTAGGGGCGCAATTCATTGCGCCCTGAGCGTGATCAATCACGCCCCTACAAAACCATGCGGTACATAGATCTTTATCAATCAGGCGAATTGCTGAAGCGGGTCAGGGAGGCTTACGCTCGGCTCCGCTCCTGCGACCTCTGTCCCCACGACTGCCGGGTGAACCGGCTGACCGGTGAGATCGGCGTCTGCCGGGCAGGGTGGCGGCCTCGGATCGCCTCGGCCAACGTTCACCATGGCGAAGAGCCCCCCATTTCGGGCTCACAGGGGTCGGGGACGATCTTTCTCTCCTGGTGCAGCCTCCACTGCCGGTTCTGCCAGAACTTCCCCATCAGCCAACAGGGGAACGGGACGGATCTGACGACACGACTATTGGCGGAGCGGATGCTCGGGCTTCAGAAACGCGGGGTGCACAACATCAACTTCGTCACTCCGACCCATTTCCTGCCGCAGATTCTGGCAGCCCTCTGGCTGGCGATCCCCTGCGGGTTCCGGCTCCCCATCGTCTGGAACTCCAGCGGCTACGAGAAGATAGATGCCCTCCAACTCTTGGACGGGGTCGTGGACATCTACCTGCCGGACATGAAATACGTGGCGGAAGAGCCGGCGGTCCGGTTCTCCTCGGCCCCCGGATACCGGGAGGTGAACCGGCAGGCGGTTACCGAGATGCTCCGCCAGGTGGGACAGCTGAAGCTGGACGACGTGGGGGTCGCGGTACGCGGTCTCATCATCCGTCACCTGGTGCTGCCGGAGGGGGCGGCCAGCAGCGGCGAGACCCTGCGCTGGATCGCCGCGAACTTGGGTAGCGAGACCCACATCGCCTTGATGAACCAGTTTTTCCCGGCCCACCGGGCTGCCGAGACGCCGGGTATCCACCGCAAGGTCACTGACGAGGAGTACGACGAAGCGGTGGAGGCCCTGGAGGAAGCCGGTCTGGAGAACGGCTGGGTGCAGGATTGACATGCGAACGATTGTTTTGCTGGCGCTTTCCAATATCTTCATGACCTTTGCCTGGTATGCGCACCTGAAGAACCTGAGGGCCGCCCCCTGGTACATCGCCGTGGCGGTCAGCTGGGGAATTGCCTTCTTCGAGTATCTGATCCAAGTGCCGGCCAACCGGATGGGGTACGGCACCTTCAGTCTGGGGCAGCTCAAAATCATGCAGGAGGTCATCACCCTGGCGGTCTTTGTCCCCTTTGCCGTCTACTACATGGGACAGCCCTTGAAGCTCGACTATCTCTGGGCCGGATGTTGTCTGGCCGGAGCCGTCTTTTTCATATTTCGCGGATAGATCCATTCGTTAACGACGATACAATCAGCAAGGAGTTGCAATGCCCAAACGTACCGACATCAAAAAGATCCTCATCATCGGCGCTGGCCCCATCGTCATCGGCCAAGCGTGCGAGTTCGACTACTCCGGCACCCAGGCGTGCAAGGCGTTGAAGGAAGAAGGTTTCGAGGTGGTGCTGCTGAACAGCAACCCGGCCACCATCATGACCGACCCCGATTTTGCCGACCGAACCTACGTGGAACCGGTTACTCCTGACGTACTGGCCAAGATCATCGAGAAGGAGCGCCCCGACGCGGTTCTCCCCACGCTCGGCGGCCAGACTGCCCTGAACACCGCTGTGGCCGTGGCCGAGAACGGGACCCTGGAGAAGTTTGGGGTTGAGTTGATCGGGGCCAAGCTTCCGGCCATCAAGAAGGCCGAGGACCGGACCCTCTTCAAGGAGGCCATGGAAAAGATCGGCCTTTCGGTTCCCCGTTCTGGCCTGGCCCACAACTACACCGAGGCCATGGAGGTGATCAAGACGGTCGGCTTTCCGGCCATCATCCGCCCCTCCTTCACCCTGGGGGGAACCGGCGGCGGCATTGCCTACAACATGGAAGAGTACGAGAAGATGGCCATGGGGGGCATCGACGCCTCCCCCACCGACGAGATTCTCGTGGAAGAATCGGTCATCGGCTGGAAGGAGTACGAGCTGGAGGTGATGAGGGACACCGCTGACAACGTGGTGATCATCTGCTCCATCGAGAACTTAGATCCCATGGGGGTCCACACCGGCGACTCCATCACCGTGGCTCCGGCCCAGACCCTCACCGACAAGGAGTACCAGATCCTCCGCGACGCGGCCCTGAAGATCATCCGTGAGATCGGCGTGGATACCGGCGGCTCCAATATCCAGTTCGGCATCAACCCCCGCAACGGCCGCCTTGTGGTCATCGAGATGAACCCGCGGGTCTCCCGTTCCTCTGCCCTGGCCTCCAAGGCCACCGGCTTCCCCATCGCCAAGATCGCGGCGAAGCTGGCCGTTGGTTACACTCTGGACGAGATCCGCAACGATATCACCCGCGAGACCCCGGCATGCTTCGAGCCGACCATCGACTACGTGGTGACCAAGATCCCCCGTTTTACCTTTGAGAAGTTCCCGGCCGCCGACGCGACGCTCACCACCCAGATGAAATCGGTGGGGGAGGTCATGGCCATCGGCCGCACCTTCAAGGAGTCGTTCCAGAAGGCGCTCCGTTCCCTGGAAATCGGCTCGGCCGGGTTCGAGTCGCGGCTCTTTACCAACGGCGATACCCGCCGGGCCCTGACCGCCAAGGAACAGCAGCTTGTCAATGACAAGCTGCGGGTTCCCAACTGGGAGCGGCTCTGGTACCTGGGGGATGCTTTCCGCTGCGGCATGAGCATCGACGAGATCTTCCAGCTCACCGCCATAGATCCCTGGTTCCTCCACAATATCAAGCAGATCATCGAGAAAGAAGAGGATCTGCGGACGGTCGATGTGGCGGCGGAAGCCAGGGAAAACCTGGCTGCCATCGTCCGTGAGGCCAAGCAATACGGCTTTTCCGACAAGATGCTCGGCCGTTTCTGGGGGAAGAACGACGAGGAGATCCGTCAACTGCGCCTCTCTCTCGGCGTGAAGCCAGTGTTCAAGCGGGTCGATACCTGCGCCGCCGAGTTCGTGGCCTATACCCCGTACCTCTACTCCACCTACGAGGAGGAGTGCGAGGCCGAGGTGACCGACCGGAAGAAGATCATGATTCTTGGCGGCGGTCCCAACCGTATCGGCCAGGGGATTGAGTTCGACTACTGCTGCGTCCACGGGGTTTTCGCCCTTGGGGAAGACGGCTACGAGACCATCATGGTTAACTGCAACCCGGAGACGGTATCCACCGACTATGACACCTCCGACCGTCTCTACTTCGAGCCCCTCACCTACGAGGACGTCCTCTCCATCGTCGATCTGGAGAAGCCCCATGGGGTCATCGTCCAGTTCGGCGGCCAGACACCACTTAAGCTGTCTGTTGCCCTGGAGAAGGCCGGGGTTCCCATTATCGGCACCTCTCCCGACGCTATCGACCGGGCCGAGGACCGGGAGCGGTTCCAGGAGATGCTCCACAAGCTGAACCTCCTGCAGCCGGAGAACGGCACCGCCCGTTCCTTCGAAGAAGCGGAAGAGGTGGCCAACCGGATCGGCTACCCCGTGGTGGTGCGCCCCTCCTACGTTCTCGGCGGCCGGGCCATGGAGATCGTCTACGACGTGGATAACCTGCGCCGTTACATGACCACCGCCGTCCAGGCGTCGCCGGAGCACCCGATCCTCATCGACAAATTCCTGGATAAGGCCATCGAGATCGACGTGGATGCCCTCTGCGACGGAACCGAGGTGGTCATCGGCGGGATCATGGAGCACATAGAGGAGGCCGGCATCCACTCGGGCGACTCAGCCTGCTGTCTGCCGCCCCATTCAATTTCGCCGGAACTGGTGGAGGAGATCAGGCGCCAGACCACCGTCATGGCACTGGAGCTGAACGTCAAGGGGCTCATGAACGTTCAGTATGCCATTAAGGACGGGACCATCTACATCCTTGAGGTGAACCCCCGGGCCTCCCGGACAGCACCTTTCGTCTCCAAAGCCACGGGGCGCCCCCTGGCCAAGATCGCGGCCCGGATCATGGCCGGCAAGACCCTGAAGGAGCTGGACGTTGCCGGCGACATCGTGCCGAAGCACATGTCGGTCAAGGAAGCGGTTTTCCCCTTCGTGAAGTTCCCCGGTGTTGACACTATCCTCGGACCGGAGATGAAGTCCACCGGTGAGGTCATGGGGATCGGTTCCGATTTCGCCACCGCATTCGCCAAGGCGCAGCTCGGCGCCAACGTGAAGCTTCCCCGGTCGGGGAAGGTTTTCATCAGCCTCCACGATGCCGACAAGAAACATATTGTCGACTCAGCCAAAAAACTCTATAATGCCGGTTTTAGATTGGTTGCTACGCGGGGTACCGCCGCCTACCTTAAGGAGAAGGGGTTGGAGGTGGAGGTGATCAACAAGGTGCTCGAAGGACGGCCTCACATCGTGGACGCCATCAAGAGCGGCCAGATCTGCATGGTGCTCAACACCACCCAAGGGGCCCAGTCGGTAGCCGATTCCTTCTCCATCCGGCGCGAGTCTCTCATGCACAACGTGGCTTATTTCACCACCGTTGCCGGAGCAAATGCGGCTGCGGAGGGGATCGTCGCCATGATCAACGGCTCGCTGGACGTGAAACCGTTGCAGGAATACCTGGCCTGAGCCAGGCGGAGAAGTTGCCGAAGGAGGTTACTCTCCGGAATTCAATCTGACGGAATGTACCAACGGGGCGGCCAAACGGCTGCCCCGCGATTTTCATAGAGGAGCAGTGAGTACGATGTCCTATTCAGTACCCATGACAAAAGAGAGTTACGATTCCCTTCAGGAAGAGCTCAAGCGTCTAATCCGCGAGGAGCGGCCCCGCGTGATCCAGGATATTGCCGAGGCCCGCAGCCACGGCGACCTTTCGGAGAACGCCGAGTACGACGCCGCCAAGAACCGCCAGGCGTTCATCGAGGGACGCATTCAGGAACTCCAGGGAAAGCTTGCCCGTGCCCACGTGGTTGATCTTTCCGGCCTGAAGCCCGACAAGGTGGTTTTCGGCGCCACCGTCACCCTCTACGACACCACCAGCGAGGAAGAGGTAACCTACAAGATCGTCGGCGAAGAGGAGGCTGACATCAAGCTGGGGAAGATCTCGTGCACCTCGCCGGTCGGCAAGGCCCTCATCGGCCACAAGCTCGACGACAGCGTCAAAATCAAGGTGCCGTCGGGGTCTGTCAAGGAATACGAGATCATCGACATCAAATACATCTGATTTTTCGTCACTAACCGTTCAACAAGGAAAGGAAATGCAATGAGCCAGCAATTCACCAAGGATATGACCTTTGCCCAGGCCCTCCAGGCCAATCCCGAAGTGGCCAAGGTGCTTCGCAAGTACAATCTTGGCTGCATCGGCTGCATGGGTGCCCAGAACGAGTCCCTCGAGCAGGGGTGCAGCGCCCATGGTCTCGATGTCAACGAGGTTCTGAAAGACCTGAACGCTATCGGCCAGTAAACCTATGCCGCAAGGGCGAAGGGGGAAACCTCTTCGCCCTTCGTCTATCCGCAGCGAGGAGCCATGCCGGTTGTTACTCTTGCCGAGAACGGTCAGCTAGCCATACCCGACGACCTCCTGAAGGATCTGGGAATCAAGCCGGGCGATCCGGTCTTACTGGAGAAGACAGCGGGCGGCATCCTCCTGTCCCGTCATGCCTCTCCTTCTCCTGGTGCGGTCCAGAGCCGACTCCATGAGTCCATCAACCGCAAGAACCTGGAAACTCCCATTCAGTTCATAAAAGGGGTCGGTCCGAAGCTGGCGGAGACCCTTGGCAAGAAGGGGATTGCCACGGTGGAGGATGCCCTCTATCTTCTTCCCAACCGTTACGAGGACCGCCGCCAAGTGGTGCCCATTGCAAGGCTTTGCCCCGGAGTGACGAGTGTCTTTTTCGGCGAGGTGATTACCGCTGACGTGGTGAGCACCAAGGGGGGGCGTCGCTTCTTCGAAGTGGTGGTGCGGGATGCAAGCGGCACCATCTCCTTCAAATGGTTCAATTTTAATCCCGCCTTTCTCAAGAAGACCTGGAAGGAGGGGAGGCGGGGCATATTTACCGGACTGGTCTCTCAGTTTGGACTCCAGCGCGAGGTGCATCATCCGGACGCCGAATGGCTGGCCGAGGGAGAAACGGTGGCATCTGTCATGGCCCGGGATCCGGTCAGTTTCGGCCGCGTGGTGCCGGTCTACCCCCTCACCGAGGGACTCCACCAGAAGACTCTGCGGAAGGTAATGAAAGGGGTAGTGGACCAGTATGCGTCCTGCGTGGAGAGCGCCTTGCCGCTGGAAGTGACGGGGCGCCAGGGACTCCTGCCCCTCTCTGACGCGCTCCGACGAGTCCACTTTCCCGACGGCGATGCCGATCCCCGGGGGCTTGAGGAAGGAAAGGATCCCGCCAATCGCACCCTGGTTTTCGACGAGTTCTTTTTCCTTGAGCTGGGGCTGGCCATGAAAAAACGTGGCGTAACCCTCGAATCGGGAATCGCCTTCACTGTCAGCCACACTTACACGAAGCCGCTCCTGAAACTCCTCCCCTTCTCGCTGACCGGGGCCCAGCGGCGGGTCCTGGCCGAGATCAAGGAGGATATGATGGCTCCGCACCCCATGCACCGCCTGGTACAGGGGGACGTGGGAAGCGGCAAGACCCTCGTGGCGCTCATGGCGGCCCTGGTGGCGGTGGAGAACGGCTACCAGGTGGCGATCATGGCGCCCACCGAGATCCTGGCCGAGCAGCATTATCTGAATATCCACCGCTGGTGCGACGAACTGGGCATTTCGGTGACGCTCGTTACCTCGTCGTTGAAGGGGAAGGCGAAGAAGGATGCCCTGGAACGGGTCGCCGGTGGGGAGGCACAGATCGTCATCGGCACCCATGCGGTGATCCAGGACAAGGTGGAGTTCCTTCGGCTTGGCCTCGGCATCGTGGACGAGCAGCACCGTTTCGGTGTCCTGCAGCGGGGGCTTCTGAGGAAAAAAGGTGAGAACCCCGACATCCTTGTCATGACCGCCACCCCCATCCCCCGAACCCTTGCCATGACCGTCTTCGGCGACCTTTCACTGTCGGTCATCGATGAATTGCCGCCGGGGCGGACCCCCATCGAGACGCGGATCTGTTTCGAGTCGCGCCGGAAGCAGGTCTACGGCATCATCCGCGACGAGGTGACCAAGGGGCGTCAGGCGTACGTCATCTACCCCCTGGTAGAGGAGTCGGAGAAGTCGGATCTCAAGGCCGCCACCCAGATGGCCGAGCACCTGGCCAACGACATCTTCCCGGAGTTGAGGCTCGGCATCCTTCATGGCCGGATGAAGCCCGAGGAGAAGGAGGCGGTGATGCGCTCCTTCAAGGCGCGGGAGATCGATATCCTGGTGGCCACCACAGTCATCGAGGTGGGGATCGACGTCCCCAATGCCACGGTGATGGTCATCGAGCATGCCGAGCGGTTCGGCCTGTCGCAACTCCACCAGCTGCGGGGAAGGGTGGGGCGGGGGAGCGAGAAATCCCGCTGCATCCTCATGGCCGGCGAGCGCCTTTCCGAGGACGCCGAGAAGCGGCTCCGGGTCATGGAGTCCACCACCGACGGTTTCAGGATTGCCGAGGCCGATCTGGAGATCCGGGGCCCCGGCGATTTCCTCGGCACCCGCCAGGCGGGAATTCCCGATTTTCGCGTCGCCAACATCCTGCGGGACGGTCGTATCCTGGAAGAGGCCCGACAGGAGGCCTTCGCTGTGGTGGATTTGGATTCGGAGCTGCGGTTGCCCCGGCACGAAAAGCTCCGGACGGAGCTGGCCCGGCGTTGGGGAGGCCGGCTTGAACTGGCGGGAATCGCATAAAAAAACAGTGCTGCACCAATTTCAGAATGGAGGAAATATGTCTGAATTCACCAACGTAACCGTAGTCCGGGAGGCAAACGTATTCTTCAATGGCGGCGTCGTGAGCCGCACCGTCATCTTCCCCGACGGCACCAAGAAGACTCTCGGCATCATGCAACCGGGGGAGTATACCTTCAATACCGGCGCCCCGGAGATCATGGAGATCCTCACCGGCGAACTGGATCTCAAGCTTCCCGGCAGCGATCTGTGGGGCCGGATCGGAGGCGGGGAATCCTTCGAGGTGCCGGCCAATTCCTCCTTCACTATGAAGGTCATCTCCCTCACCGATTACTGTTGCTCTTTCCTCGGTTAGGTGTTGTCCGTGCTGTTAGCCCCGTCCCCTAAGGACGGGGTTTTTCGGTCTGTCGACTCATCCGGTGTGCAACCACTGCGATGATGGCCGTGACGCTGAGGGCCACCGTCATGAGGACCAGCGAAGCCAGGGCATTATTCAAGAGGGTCGGCTTCAGCAGGATGACTAGGCCGAGCATGAGCATCATAATGCCGGAGAGGAGCTTCAGGACCCGCCCCTGCCACTCCGTCAGTTTGCGACTGCCGAGTGTCGCGGTAAAGATGGCGACGATGACGGCAAGGGGAATCACATAAATCAGGTTGTAAAAGGCCAGGTAGAGGTAGTATTCGGAGGAGGGGAGGGCGCGCAGGGTCAGAAGCCGGGTGTAGACCATGGGGAATCCGGCGGTGCAGAGAAGTTCGTAACTGTTGGCCGCCACAGCCAGAACCACCGTCCCCGCCAGCATTGAAGGGAGCGTTCCGGTGTGGACGAGATGACGCATCCGCTCGAAGAGTTTTGGCTTTTTCTCCTCAGGGATGACAAGGGATATCCCCTTTTCGAAGAAAAAAAAGTCCTTGATGTTGATGACAGCCACCATGAGGGCGATGATTCCCGCTGCCGTTGTGACAGCGGCCAGGGTGCCGGTCAGCAGGAAGAGGTTGAGCCAGGCTGCCATGAAGAGGAAGTACACGAGCCCCGAGAACAAGACGAAGGTTCCTCCCACAAGCACCATGCGGTTGCGGGAATGGGCGTGGATCATGAGGCTCAGGAGAAAAAGCAGCACGAAGAAGGCGCAGGGGTTGAAGCTGTCAAGGGCCGCGATGACGACGGTGAAGACCGGCAGCGACATGGCGGCAGGGTTCACGGTGCAGATACCGGGGATGGTGATGGTTTCCCCTGCCGGCGGCGAGTTTGTTGCAGGTGGCGCCGTAGCCTCCCGGCCCGCCAACTCTACTGAGACCTTTTGTTCGATGTCCCGCGCTTTTTCTTCGGAGAAGCCAGCAATGACGTGATTGCCGATGATGAAGACAGGGACACCGGTTGCCTCAAATCCCCGCTTCTTGGCCATGTCCATGAGAATATCGACGTTCTTGCGATTGGATAGGACTTCATAGTCGCAAACCTGCAGATCGGGATGTATCCGCCGGAGGCCATCGAGAAATGGTCTTGCCTTGGCACAATGGGGACAACCTTCACCCCAGAAAAAGTAGAGCGTTACCTCGCCTTTGGGGCCGATAGAACCGGCCGCACCGGTGGCGGTCAGGGTCATCAACAGCACGATCAGAACACCGGCCAGTATGAAAAGTCGAACCACTCCTCTCCCCATGGCAGCCTCCTGCCTCAAGTTTATCGCACCTGAAGGGATTCTCATCAAGGGTTGGTCCGTATTCGTATGATGTCTGAACAGATACCTGATAACCGCAGCGTTGTGGGACGCTTCGCCCCGTCTCCCACTGGTCCCCTTCACCTGGGTTCCCTGGTGGCCGCCGTGGGTAGTTATGCCATGGCGAAGCGGGCGGGGGGGCTTTGGCTCCTCCGGATGGAGGATCTGGATACCCCTCGGGTCGTGCCTGGGATGGCGGATGACATGTTCCGCACCCTCGAAGCCCTCGGTTTTGCCTGGGACGGCGAGGTCATGTGGCAGAGCCGCCGGTCTGATGCCTATAGTGCCGCCCTCGAGCGCCTTCTGGCGACCGGCGAGGCCTATCCCTGCGGCTGCTCCCGGGCCGAGATCGCCCGAGCCGCCTCGGCCCCCCACGACGGCGAAGGGGAGGTGGCCTATCCCAATATCTGCCGCAACGGCCTGCAGCCGGGGAAAGAGCCGCGCTCCTACCGCGTGAAGGTGGGGAGCGAACCCATCGTGATACGGGATCTCGTCATGGGGGAGAAGCGGTATGACCTGTCACAAATTTGCGGAGATTTCGTGGTGAAGCGGGCCGACGGGCTTTTCGCCTACCAACTGGCCGTGGTCGTGGACGACGCCGACCAGGGTGTGAACCAGGTGGTGCGGGGGGCAGACCTTCTGTCATCAACTCCGCGGCAGATCCTGCTCCAGAGTCTCCTCGATTACGAAACACCGGTCTACGCCCATCTTCCCCTGGTTACCGCCGCCGGCGGGGGGAAGCTCTCCAAGCGGGACAATGCCGTGTCCCTTGCCACCGGCCTTGACCTGGCCGTCGAAGGGGGGAGGCTTATCCTGGCCGCGTTACGCTTCCTGGGGCAGCGTCCTCCTGAATCCCTCGCAGGATCCAACGGAACGGAGGTTCTTGCCTGGGGGGCGGCCAACTTTGATATCACCCTTGTTCCCACGGCGTCCGCCCCCCTCTCGGTTCAGTCCTGATTACCCTCGCACTGACCAGGAATCCCCAACCAACCGGTGCCGAGAATGCCGAGTAGCGCAGAGGTGATCAGTAGTCCGCCGATGGAGCCGTTGAAGAGGGAAACCATAAGGGTTGCGATGGGGAAAAGAGCGACGTGGAAGAGCATCTCCGCGGTGGACATGGGACGCGTTCCAAAGGAGAGATGAAAGTAGATGTAATAGAGGGGGCCGGACACCCAGATCCCCGTTGCCATGGCCATGGCGGCGCCCATGAGGAGGTCCTGGCAGGAGAAAAGCTTCACCATCTGCCAGAAGGCGCTGCCGCAGGCCACGGGGAGGGCAATACTCTTGACGGTGATCCAGGCCGCCGTGGACCATGTGCCATGGTGCGCCATAACAAGTGCATCAATCCCCCAGAAGAGGATCGCTCCCATCAGGGGAAACACCATCCAGATAAAGGTTTTTTTCATGGTGTCCCACCGGTAACAGAGTAATTACAACACAGTCTACCAGAGAGCGGATCAAAAGTGAACGAGCCTACCGTTCCTCCTCCAGGTACGGCTCATGGAGCTTCACAGGCTTGCCTTTGGCGCGCATCCGCATGTTGAGCATCTCGACCCCCACGGAGAATGCCATGGCGAAATAAATATATCCCTTGGGAATGTGCATTTCGAGTCCGTCTCCGATGAGGGCAACACCGATAAGGATCAGGAAGGAGAGTGCCAGCATTTTTATGGTGGGATGCTTATGCACGAAGGCACTGATGTTTCCCGAGAAGAACATCATGAAGCCCACTGAGATGATGACCGCCAGTACCATGACCGCCAACTTGTTGGCCATGCCGATGGCGGTGATGATGGAGTCGAGGGAGAAGACAATGTCCAGGAGGAGGATCTGGACGATGGTCCCGGCGAAGGACGCCGCGGCCCTGGTCGAGGAGTGGCCTTCGTCGCCTTCCAGTTTTTCGTGAATTTCCATGGTGCTCTTGGCCAGAAGAAACAGGCCGCCGGCGATGAGGATCAGATCGCGGCCCGAAATCTCTCGGCCCACCACGGAGAAGAGTGGTGCCGTGAGCCCCATGAGCCAGGTGAGGGAGAAGAGGAGCCCCACGCGGGTGAACATGGCAAGGGCAAGACCGGTGACGCGGGCTTTTTCCTGCTGCTCACGGGGGAGTTTCCCCGCCAGGATGGAGATAAAAATTATATTGTCGATGCCGAGGACGATCTCGAGTGCAGTAAGGGTTGCAAGGGCAATCCACGCCTGGGGGTCGGTAAGCCATTCCATCTGAAGAACTCCTTGATAGCGTAATGTGAAGGAGCACACATATACCGAGAGGGGTTGGCACTGTCAACCGCAATCTCCCGGAGCGCCGAGAGGTCGTTATCTTTACCGATCAGCTGTTTGTCTCACTAGAGTTAATGATCGCCCTCGTCGCCAGCACCATCCACTTTCCACAACGGCCTCATTGTCAATGAGATCACTTCCGCCGTAACTGCGCGAAGTACCGTCTGAATCTCGGAGAGCATCCCACTGGTTTTCATTTTTGCGAAAAAAAAGAGTTGACTCTCCCGGGGACCGTTTGCTATATAACGGGAACTTGTTGCGCGGGAATAACTCAGTGGTAGAGTGCAACCTTGCCAAGGTTGAAGTCGCGGGTTCGAATCCCGTTTCCCGCTCCATTAAAAACCGACTGCTTTCAAGCGGTTAGCCCCATCCGGCCCTTGTGTCTCACTGAAAGTCTCACTGTGAGTTGCAAGGGCCGAAGCTTTTTCAGGATTCAGGAAGTCCTCCCCGAGATAATCCAGGATCTGCTGCTTCTCCTCCACCAACCCCTCCCGGTAGCGCCCATAGACCTCAAAAATCATCTTCTTGTTGCCGTGGCCCATGAGTTCCACCAGCCGCACCGGGTTTACCCCGATGAGGAGCGACCATTCCGCCAGGGAGTGTCGGGCAGAGTAGGGGACTTTGTTGGTGATCCTGGAGGCTGTTAGCGCCCGATTCCAGACGACCTTGCGGTAGGAACCGAAATCGAAGAGGCTGCCGTCCTGCATGGTAAAGACATACTCGCTCTTCGAGGCCGACATGGCCGCCATGAGCCGTTGCCTGATGGCGGCGGTAATGGGGATGTCCCGTTTGCGGTACTGGGTCTTGAGCGTCCCCTTTTCCTTCCCCTTCACCACGGAACTGCGAACATGGATATACTTGACCGAGATATCTGTTTTCCTAAGCCCCAGGATTTCCGAGGCGATCATGCCGGTCATCAGCATGATCTCCGTCACGGGGTGGTAGAAGCTGTCCATGTTGTCAAGGAACCGCTGCCATTCGTCGAACAGGAAAATTTCCCGCTCTTTCTTCTCCTTTTGCCCCGCATCCTCGCGAATCCGCTTTTTCGCCGCCCGGAACGGGTCCCTTAACTCCCACTGATACTCGTCGCAGGCATCCTCCCAGATGGCCTTCAGCGGAATGAGGATATTGCGCTTTCTGTGGGGCGACAGGGGCTGCCCCTTGTTCTTCCCATCCTTCCACACAAGTCCGTCCACGAATTCCCGCAGCTTCACCCCGGTAATCCGGGCAAAGGGGAGCTTGCTGAAGAAGGGGAGGAGTCGGTACTCGATGTCCTTCTGGTAATCGTCCCGCTTTCCCGCCGAGAACCGGGGCAGGACATCCTTCAGCCACCGTTTGGTATATTGGCCAAAGATTACATGCTCCGGTTCAGGGAGAATCTGCCGCTGCTCTTTTCCCGCAAAAAAGCGTTTCAGCTCGTTGTCGGCACCCGGAAAAGCTTCCGCAAAGCAGAAGGTGCGCTGTTCGATCTTTTCGCCCACCTTGTTCAGGAACTTCGTTAACTTTTCCCGGTTTTCCCTCGTGTCATCAAGGCCGGACGACATCCGGACTCGCCGTTCGTGGTAATAGATGTCCACGTACAGAAACGTGGAGCGCTTCATTTTGACAATGGAGCCGAATAACGGCTTCACGTCCAGGGTTTCCAGATTCATCGTCTTCGTCGGTCTCTTCATTTAGCTTCTCTCCATAGGCATCCTCCTTTCTATCCGGCTTCAGTGCCGGTAAGAGGATGCCACAAGAGTGGTAAAAAGTCAAAAAAGTTAGTATGTTAAGTTTATTGCACCCTGTCCGTTCCGGACAGGGTGCCGCTTATTATTTTCCTCTTGGGCTGGATCGTTCTTGTCCGCCTGTTGCGATTCCAGGCAGTCCTCATGGAGCCGATTAATGAGTTCCGGTCCCCAGGAAAAACGAATGACCCGGTCGATCTGGATGAAATGCCGGCCAGGTTTGAGTCTGCCGATTCTGATCCATTTATGGATCGTTGTTTCAGCTACCTGCATCCGCTCGGCGAAGGTTGCCAAATCAATTATCTCGAGGGGTTGATGATGCATGATGCAATCCTGAGTTTACTGTTCCAGCGCGACCGAGTTCCACGCGCCATTGGCCGGGCGGCTCTATTGCTTTCCCAAGTATGCTGAGGGCGACCTGTCCCGGCCATGCCCGAGCTGCGCCATGATTTCACCTTTGGTGGCTCCATCGGTAGCAAGCTGTCGGGCGTAGATGTGGCGCTCCCCATGCATGTTGGCTGCGGCGCTACGGGTTCCTCCTAGAGCCCGCCAGAGATTTCGCTGGGCGTCATAGGCCTGTTGCAACGACATATCGACGGGAATGATTCTTCCCGTTCCGGACCCCAGTGCTCGCGAGGTTTCCTTGATCAGATTGACTGCCTGCAGTTTGTTGGCGGTATTCACCTCCAACTCCCTTGGCCGCCCTCCCTTGGTGCCTTCCACGACCAGAAACCGTTTACCGTCGCGTTCTACAACGTTTTGTGACATCAGCGACTCCTTCGCCCGAAGCCCAAACGCTTCCCTCAGCGAATCTGCCGCTCTCACCATCATGGCTACCTGATTCCCGGAGGCGGCCCGCCGCTCGATCTCTGCCCTGATCTCAGCCAGTTTGGTGTGATCGACCGGCTGGGGGTTAACTCGCACCCTAAGGATTCCATAGGACTTGTTTTCGCGGTCGACGATGTTCTTCTTGCCAATGGCGTCAGCCACAACTCGGATCGCTGTCAGCTTATCCGCCATGGTGGAGGGCTTCAATCCCCGTGCCTCCAGGTCCTTCAGGTAGGCTTCGATCATCTTAGGTTTGATGTTCTCTATCCGATCGAGACCATAGTTTTTAGCGCAAAATCCCGCAAATTCCCTGATATTGGAATGCAGTTTTTGCCTTGTGAGGGAGCTCTTGCTCCAGTTTTTCCCCACCTTTTCCAGGGCCTGCCTTTCGAGGGGCTTGCCTTCCATAATCTCCTCCCTTTAATCCGTAATTTTTTCCCGTCTGAACGCGACGGCATTCTTGAGTGTCATAAGATGAATGCGCTGGGGGTATGACAAAACAACGGAGGAAGTTTTTAACTTGCCGGAATAGAATAAAAAAAACCCCCTGGAGTGCCTGCTCCCGCGAGGGGAGTACTGGGCGCTCCAGGGGGTTTTCTTCCGGTGGCCGACCGGGGCAATGGATATAGAGGGTCCGAGGGGACGAGAGTGACCGTCTCTCAGACCTGAGCCGCTGCAAAGTTTTTGCTCGTCTCGTCGGGCAGTATGGTTATCAGATTGCGGGTAGCCTTGATGCAGAGCTCCCGGGAATCCGATCCTCACTGCCATCGTGGGTGATATACGTCCAATGGCGCCCCAATCAGTCGAGTGTGGTCCTTTGTGGGCGCCGCTGCTAATTATCGATAATTGTGTGCCTCTCCTCCCTTGTGGCCGCCGCGAGCGACTGGATTAATGGTGAGTGTAAGGGCCGCGCAGCAATCTGTTGCTGCGTCCGAACGACACGCCAGCCCGCAGGCTGGATATCGCGTCGGAGCCATCTCGGTACGCGACCCCGCAGGATCGCGGCGCTCTTTCGAGCGCAAAGATGGTGGCCGTACCGGGTGCCAGGGCAACCCGGTCGCGGTGGGACAGAGTGGTGGGATGGTGGGGGAGGGTCTGGTGGGTGATAGCATTTCCTGTCGCACTAGGATCGCATGCTATAACCCAATCAATGCGCGATAAATCGCGAACTTAGAAGCGCGTCTCTTGCTATGGAGGCAAGAGACGCGCTTGAACGGTGGTTAATGACTGGCCGTTTCCCTAGGTAAGGGACAGTTTAGTTCAGAGGCCAGTCGGGCTGCTCCGCTCATGGTATCCCTTTGCGGGGGGGCAAGAGGGAGCGAGGGTAGTGGTCGCTTCGGAAAGATGGTGTATGGGCGGCAGTGCGTGACGGTGGCGCACGGACCTTTCCGTGACTGCGTGCCATGCCTGCCAGCGACTCATTCCATCTTTCGACCTGGTGATTGTTGGTACAGAGGCTCAAATCTCCAGCGGTGCGGGCTGATTGGGGAGATCTTTGCTCTCTCGTGGGGGAAATTCCCTGACAAGGAGGTGGACGGCCAGAGGGGCAGATGAGGGATGGGCTATACCAAGGTGGGCTTGTGCCTGGGCTCTCCCCAGCGACTACGTACCCTGCCTTGGTTACGGCGGCTCATATCATCTAGTGCTGGCTTGCTGAATAAAAGGCATGAAAAAACCCATCTCGCCTGTGGCGGTATGGGTTAGCGGTGGTCGACGTCTGGGCACAATTCTCCCGTAAACGTACTATTAGGATAGGTGATCGGTTTTGGAAAAAACCTTGGTTCCCAGCAGACAGATTCCCTTGATGTAGACGGGTTTGTCCGCTTCGTTAAGCCGTTTGCCAGACGGGATGAAGACTCCGGGGCGGTGCGGAGAATTTGTCCTCAAATTTGAGGATCGGAGAGAATTATGAGCTTACGTTAGCGAGGTGGATTGGGGTTGTCAAGGATTATTTTGGCTCTTTTACAGTAGATTGCAGGTGGGTTGCAATATTAGCCTTCAAGTTCTTCTACCGCCTTGATGATCTCGGAAGGGGATACGTTCAGGGCTCGGGCGATCTGAAAAATAGTGATGAGGGTCGGTTGTTTACGACCACACTCCAGCAGCGAGATAAAGGACCGATCAAGGTGGCTGTTAAAGGCGAGGGTTTCCTGGGAAAGATGCCTTTCCTTTCGCATCCGTCGTACTACTTGGCCAAATGCATCTTCGATCCCCAATGTTACCCCCTGAATCGTGGGTAACATAGCAGAACAAATACAAATATTCTGTTGACTATAGTCAACAAATAATGTATATTTTAATTAGTCTTGACATTCAGTGAGGTGTCTTTAGTCGAGGTTTGACGAGGCGAATGGGCCTCGATAAAGAGCCGTTATGGCGATCTAGGGGAGGAATAGTGGGAATGTATAAGATTAATAAGCCGTCTGTGGTTGCAATGGCATTATTTCCCATGATTATGACTGGCTGTGGCGGACCGACGTTTGTCCGTAAGGACGCCGCACAAGACCTCGCCCAGGTGAAGCGGTACGGCGTCACGGTGTCGGATTACACTATCAATATCCAAGACGTGAAGGGGGCCAAGGCTGTTATGGTCCATGATCTCCAGCAGGCTGGCACTACAAATGGGCTTGTGGCGAAGGTTCTACCAGAGGACAATTTGGGTAGTGTCCCTGCGCAATATAAGGCCGTACCCGAGAACTGGCGCGGTGTAAAGCAACTCACCGATTCCTCTACTATTGGTGATGTGCAATCGGTCTTTAGTGGGCAAGATATTGATGCTCTTATCTTGCTGACAGGGAGTTCTTCTCTTTGTGGCAACAGATGGGTTGGTACCGCCATGGCGGGGGGGAGTATTGGGCTCACCGCTCTCACTGGCGCCATTATTCCGGTGGTTGGGTGTACGCCAACTACGATTGCTTTTCTTACCGTCATCACCCCTGACGGCAAGATTGTCTACCACGACCGAGAACAGTTTACCCGGAGTGGCAACATGGCGGATCCGGGTGAACGGCAGGCGATGATGAAGAGCCTGGTCGGCCGGTTCGTTAAAACTGTGAAGGAATGATGAAAGGCTGGCTATGCCACCCTTTTATATGTACCAAGGATAACCAGAGGTGTTAATCATGAAAAAACAGATAGTTACAGTTTTTGCCGTTATGGTGACACTTGCAACTTCGGTTCACGCTTCTAGCGAGTTTACCGAAGAGCAGAACCGGCAGATATGCTCCGATGGAGCGGATATTTTTGTGAATGCCATGGGGTTCAAGTGCTTTCCCGCTGGCCACCCTGACCCGGTTGGCAATGCAAAAGCCTATGTTGCCGCGTTCAAGCAAGACACTCGGCGTCTTATTGGCGAAAACGGAATTGCTCAATTCATTCAGTCGGGTATAGCCAGTGCCAATCAGGGGAACTGTTCGGCTCTTGAGCAAAATCCGCACGAAATAGCGCAACAGGTAACCGCGCAGTGCATCAGCCTGTCGCAAACCAAACAATAACAGGTAACGGTGTGTGAGGCGATTTAACCCTGCGTCGGCATTCACTTTGACCACTCTTGGACCGATCACAAATCGCAGGTGGGTCAATACCGACGCCGGTCAACAGGCGAGTCACCATTAAGAAAACCCTAGAAGGCAGCGGACCCCTGCTTTCCGTTGTGAATAAACAGGATTTTCAAAACAGGAGGATACTCAAGTGAAAATTTCGTTTGAAGTGCTTGCGAAAATTGCTGTTGTCTTGTTGATAGTCGGCATTCCTACCGGCTTTACGTACTCTGTTACCGGCAGCTGGGGAAGTGTCAAAATTATGTGGGGATCGATAGGGTTAATGCTTGGCGGGTTTATTTTGTTACAGTCTGCCATGTGGCTCCTGCGCGCTGCCCTGATTTTCCTTGGGATGAGTCCGAATGCACTCGACCGTGAGTATGGATGTTATTACTACGGGCCTAGGCGGAGACGGTAGTAGAGGCGGCGCTTGCTCCGCTCAAACGGGGTTCGGTAAGCAGCGTCCTTACGGCAGAGTTGTTATGTTTAGTTGCTGGAGTAAATACAGGCCAATATTACAGGAGTAAATACCTTTCAACTCCAAAATTGACATTGCCTCCCCAAAATACCGGCCTCGTTGCGGGCAGAGAGAAAGAGATATTTAAGGCCCTCCGCCTCGCAGATCCAGAGGGCTCATCGCCTCCTTCACAGTCCTCACCGGCACGCAGTGGGTGTAAATCATTGTTGTCTTGAGGCTGGCATGCCCAAGCTTTTTCTGGATGGTGCGGATATCATAATTGGACTGCAGCAGGTGGGTCGCGTAGGAATGGCGGAACGTGTGGGCTGTAACCCTCTTGGGTATCCTTGCCTTGCGGACTGCCGTTTACAGAGCTCCCTGGAACAGGGACTCATGGAGATGGTAGCGTCTGAGTTCACCCGTCTCAGTCACCAGACTCAATGACTGCTGTGGAAAGAACCACTGATGGATCAACTCCTTCGGTGCCTGGGGGTACTTCTTCTCCACAGCGTCATCGAGAAACACTCCCAAATAGCCCGTAGCCAGATCCTTCCCATGAAGCTTCCCCACAAACTCCCTCTGGGCCTTCAACTCCGAAAGAATCGCTGCCGGTAGCGGCACAGTTCTGTCCTTCTTCCCCTTGCCGTGCACCGTCAGGATGCCGGCGTCGATATTGAAATCCCGCACCCGCAACTGCAGGCATTCGAAGAGCCTCAGGCCACAACCGAATAATAGATTCACCACTAGGCTGAACGGATGGGACAGATGGCCCAGAATGGCATTGATCTCATCTCGGGAGAGGACCACCGGTACATATAGGGACTTCTTGGCCCGTGGGACATCTTTGTGGATACCGAAGTCGACCTTGAGCGCGTGGCGGTAGAGAAATAGCAACGAATTAAACGCCTGATTCTGGGTCGAGGCCGCAACGTTGCACTTCACCGCCAAATAGTGTTAATCGGCTTTGAAAAATGACCCTACATAGGCAGTGGGTCAATCTTCCTTGGTAGCCTGATATCAAGTAGTTATCAAATGCTGGTGGGTCACCCTTCGACGCCGAAAAGGGTCAAAATTGGATGCCGATCAACACCCGGGCGGGATCGATGCTTTATCCCCAGGTGGATGCCAGTTTCAGCGCCCAACGTCAACGCCTGAATCCGGGCATATTCGGACAAGACGGCAAGTTCCCAAGGCCGGGACATCCCGGCCGATGGTCGCCATCTAGCCGATTCAACGCATCAATCGTCCGCCTGAGTTGCATTCCTGGGGAAGCATAGTACCCTTGGTGCAACATACAATGGAATACAGGTTTGTTACGTGTCCAAGGGGCGCCGAACGTGTTCGGCGCCTAAACTTTTACCTGGAGGAGGTAAGTATAAAAGCCCCACGGATTGACAAGGGAGACTTCATGCAAGGAGGCAGCGGATGCGAATCGAATATGTCAAAGTGGTGCCTGACGTGTACAGAGCGATGATGTGTCTAGAACATCAGGTCGAAAAAAGCGATCTGGAAAGCCCACTGCTCGACCTGATAAAGATGCGGGCATCGCAGATCAATGGTTGTGCCTATTGCATCGACATGCATTCGAAGGATGCCCGGGCGCGAGGTGAAACCGAGCAGCGGCTTTACGAACTGGATGCCTGGCGGGAATCACCGTTTTACACTGAGCGGGAACAGGCCGCATTGGCCTGGACCGAAGCTCTGACGTTAGTCACCAATGGTCATGTATCTGATGGGGTTTATGAGGAAGCCCGGAAACAGTTCACCGATGTTGAGCTTGTTAACCTCACGCTTGCCGTCGTCGCAATAAATGGTTGGAACCGCTTGGGGATCGCCTTTCGTTCTGTCCCTGGCGGGTACCATCCTGCCAGCGGCCTCTCACGGTGAAGTTGTGAGTTTTCATGTTGCGGATGTTCGACCTGTCTTGGCGCGCTACGGCAAGAGTTGCGGTTGCCGGTTTCAGTGATAATGTTCAAAAATAACAATGCATTTCACGACGAAGAACTTTCGCCATGGGGGGAAAATGAAAGGATTCAGGGCGACAATCGACGAGGTAAAAGAACTCTTGGAACGTGGAGGTTGCCATGTTTGTTGTCATAGTTAGCTTTCCGCCAATCAAGGCGGGCAAAGAGACAGAATTCCAGCAGTGGTTTGCGTTGTCGAACCAAGGGTTCTCCGGATTCGAAGGTTTTGTTCGGAGGAGGCTCCTGAAGTCGGTGGAAGGCGAGACCTATGCCGCCATCGTTGAATTTGAAACCCGGGCTGCCTTCCAAGCCATGCACAACAGCCCCGTTCACGACATGTACGGCGAACAAGTCATGCCATTGTTTGATGGTAGACCTGTCCCCGCCTTCTACGAGGTGATCGCTGGATAGCCATAACGAAGCAGCAGAGAAGTTGGAAAGATCGGCTTGATTGAGACAGTCATGCCCGAATGCGGAGGCAGGCAATGGAAAAGAGAGCGACACAGATACTCGAAGAAGAGCACCACCTGATCCAGCAGGTGGTCGGCGCCATGGCCGCGCTGGCTGACCGGGTGTTCGAGGGACAGGTGGCGGAAAAAGAGACACTCGTCAATTTCGTGGACTTCATGCAGGTATTCGTGGAGAAGTGCCATCACGAAAAGGAAGAAAATCACCTCTTCCCCCTCCTGGTAAAGAAAGGAGTGCCGGTAGCGGGGTGCCCGATCGGTGTACTGACTCACGAGCACCAGACTGCCGGCAAACTGACGACCGACTTGGGGGCGGCGGTCGAGGCGTATCTCAAGGATCCCTCGGGAATGGGGCACTTTCTGGTAACGACCCTGCGTGGCGTCGTAGCGCTTTATCCTGGTCATATCTGGAGGGAAAATTACCTCCTGTTTCCCATGACCGACAAGATCCTGGACGATCGTGAACAGGAGGGGCTGGTGGAGCAGTTCGGGGCAGTGGAACGAAAGATAGGCCTTGATGTCCATCAGCGCTTCGAACAGCTGGCTGAGAAAGCTGGGTAGGCGGGACTGCGGATTCTTAAGGCGAAAGGGGAAGATCATGACTGAAAAAACCTGGGAATGGTTTGGAACAACAGCGGCCTTGATTTACATACTGATCATCCTGTTCATCCTCTTCTTTGTCATTTTTTTCTACTTCAGGAAGGGAAAGCCGCCACAGATTGACAAGCAGGCGGGTGACGAAGGAGAAGATTGAGGGGCGGTCCGCGAAGGAGGTGTTTGATGAAGTACGGGTTCGAAATTTCCGCGGCAGAAGTAAAAGCGCTCATGAACGCCGGAGAACAGCTGTTTTTTGTTTACCTCCGGCACCACCAGGACTGGGACCTGGCGGTCATGAAGGTACGGGGCGCATTGCGAATCGACGATGACAAGGTGGAGGCGCATCTGGAGGAAATTCCGCGGGAGCGTACCGTCGTTGTTTATTCAACCTGCCCCGGGGATGAACCGAGCGTCAGGGTGGCCCGGCTGCTTCAGGAGCATGGTTGGAAAGACGCTCATTCCCTGATTGGCGGGTTCAAGGCCTATTGTCAGGAAGGCTTGCCGGTTGAGGAGATTGGCGAGGGAAGCTCTGTGAGAAAAATTATGATGCTCTGAGTCCTTGTCACCTGGAGCCTGATGGCCAACTTGCTCCTGTCTCCATGGGTTTTCGTTCAGGGAGGAACACCATGAAGCATTGGACGCTGAAATCTATTGGCAAAATATCTCTTCTGATAGCTTTTCTCCTGATTTCGCTGATTTTCCTGGGGGGATGCGATGGAAGGGGTAAAACCGAATTCGTGGGGTTCCCCCAATCATTCGCCGATCTCGCTGAAAAAATCAGACCCGCCGTGGTGAACATCAGCACCACATCAACCGTCAAAGTACCCGGCAATCCCTTCAGGCACTTTTTCGGCCCCGAGGAAGAAGGGCCGTTTGGTGATTTCTTCAAGCATTTTTTCGGTGACATGCCCGACCGCGAGCTGAAGCAGCAGAGTCTCGGTTCCGGGATCATCACCGACAAGGACGGGTACATCGTCACCAACAACCACGTGGTGGATAATGCCGAGGAGATAAAGGTCAAGATCTCTGACGGCAGAGAATTCAAGGCCAAGGTTATCGGAAGGGATCCCAAAACCGATCTTGCGCTGATCAAGATATCCTCCCCCTTTAGAAATCTCCCCGTCCTACCCCTCGGCGACTCCGACAAAATGAGAGTAGGTGATTGGGTACTTGCCGTGGGGAACCCGTTCGGTCTCGAACACACCGTGACCCAGGGGATCATCAGCGCCACCGGGAGGGTGATCGGTTCCGGGCCCTATGACAATTTCCTCCAGACCGACGCCCCCATCAACCCTGGCAACAGCGGCGGCCCCCTGGTCAACCTCAAAGGGGAGGTGATCGGGATCAATACCGCCATCGTCCCCGGCGGGCAGGGGCTCGGCTTCGCCATCCCGAGCGGCGTGGCCAAAATGGTGCTCAAGCAGTTGCAGGAGAAGGGGAAAGTGGTGCGGGGATGGCTCGGTGTGACGATCCAGACCGTAACCCCCGACCTGGCCGCCTCCTTTGGCCTCAAGGAGGCGAAGGGGGCCCTCGTCTCCGACGTCATGGAAGGGGGGCCGGCCGCCAAAGGGGGAATCAGGCGGGGAGATATCGTCCTTTCCTTTGACGGGAAAAATGTGACGGACTCCATGGAACTGCCCCGAATCGTAGCGGAAACTCCGGTCGGCAAAGAGGTGGATGTCACGGTGCTCAGGGAAGGGAAAGAGGTGCATTGCAAGGTGAGAGTCGAGGAACTCACGGAGCAGAGAATTACCGCCCAGACCGAGGCGCCGACGGAAAGCTTTGGAATGACGTTTATCGACATTACCCCCAAGGTGCGGCAACAACTCGGGATCAAAGAGAAAGCGGGAGTTGTCGTTGCCGGAGTGGAGCCCGGGAGCATCGCCGAAGATGCGGGTATCCGGGCGGGGGATGTGATCAAGGAAGTGAATCGCAAACCGGTCAGAAACCTGGCGGACTTGAGCAGTGCCTTGGAGAAGTCCGCAAAAGGGCAACCGGTCCTCCTGCTGCTCAAGCGGGGAAGTCAGACTTTCTATGTGACGCTGGAAGCTTCATAGGGGTACGCGGGGGAAGGTCAGTCATACTCAGACACGGCAATAACGGACATGGACCAGCTTGCATATGACGGAGCATTGACTCAAGAAGGAGTAAGGCATGAAACGATCAGCGTTCGTTCTCTTGGCAGTTCTGGCAGGTTACCTCCCATTCTGTCCATCTGCTCCAGCCGAAGCAGTCGATACTCCTTCCGCTGGTCTTTACAGGAGCATAACCCAGCGTGAGGAAGGGGTCATTTCCAGGACCGCGGTCATGGCGCTCCGCTCCATAGTCCAGGCGCGGGCGGACATTCACCAGAAGATGCTGGAAAAGGCCCGTCATGACCTGAACGAGGCAACACTACTCATGGAAACCATCCGGTCCGACCTGTCGACTGCCGTGGCAAGAAACCGCATCTGGATTGCCAGAACACATCTGGAGTATGAAACCGCCCAGAGGGTGATGGGGGATTTACCGCCGATTTTTAGCGCCCTGCGCGATATAGAGGAGTATTTCCCGACAGACAAGGCAAAACGGCATATTGACAACGCCAAAAGGTATCTGGAAAAGGGGGAGAATAAAGGCGCTGAACGGGAATTGCTCTTGGCTGACAACGAACTCGTTGTTGTAGAGGTGGAACTTCCGTTGGCCAAAGCAGAGACATATGTGACCAGGGCGAAGGAGTATCTCGCCCGAAACGATGTCAAGAAGGCCGATGAGGCACTAAAAGTGGCGGAGGAAAAGGCTCAGGCGGTTTCTTTCGGCATGGAGTCTTCGCTTCAAAGGGCACAGAGCAGTTTCTGGAGGGCCTCCCGCTCCTATGCCGCCGGCAAGCTGGCTGAAGCCCGGACGTATATCGAGCAGGCAAGAACGTATCTCGAAAAGGCAGCGAAGACAGGAAACGTCAAGGGGAAGGAAGAGGTTGGCACACTTTCCCGGAGCGTGACCGAACTCGAACAAAAATTGGACAAAAGGGATAAGGCAGCTGAATCCGCTCTGGCGTCAGCCTGGAATAAGAGCAGGGCCCTGGCTGAGAGAGAATCTGAATATCTAGCAGCCCGATGGGAAGAGGCAGAAACGACCCTGTCGGCGGACGATGATCTCATTGAAGCAAAGCTGCACGTCTCGTACGGGGAAACTTACCAGGTAATAACCAGAGAGCCGACAAAAGCCTCAGAAGAGCTCGACAGGGCCGCCGTCTATCTTGACAAGGCCATGAAAAGTTCTCTTCTCGACCAGGCAACCGTAAAGAGAATCGGGGCGATCAGGAAAGAAGTTACATCCCTCAGAGAAGCCCCGGAGCAGAGCGATGAAGCGTGGGAGGATCGTTACGACCAGATCAAGGATGAGATAAACAGCCTGCTGCGACAAGTTTGAATGGAAAAGTGGGATTAGTGCAAAAACGGGCCTGAATCGCCAGGAGCCGATAGGCAGGATGCATAAGCTGCGGGCTCTGCATAAAGACAGCGTGAGGTGAGAGCATGCAACGAAACAACCCCGACAGTTTCGGAAGCCGAGCGATTCTGGCCGTTGGCCAATCCCACTACCACTACCACTCTTTGCCGAAGTTCGCCGAGTCGTTCCGCGCCGATATTTCACGGTTTCCCTACTCCATCAAAATTCTTCTGGAAAACCTTTTGCGCCGCGAGGACGGTGTCACGGTCAAACGCGACGATATCGTGGCGCTCGGTCACTGGCATCCCCGGACTCTCCCGGACCGTGAGATCCAGTTCATGCCGGCCCGGGTTCTGCTCCAGGATTTTACCGGCGTGCCGGCCATCGCCGATCTTGCCGCCATGCGCTCGGCCCTGAAGCGTCTGGGGGGCGATCCGGTTCGGATCAATCCCTTGCAGCCGGCTGACCTCATCATCGACCACTCGGTGCAGGTGGACCGCTACGGCACCAAATCGGCCGCGGCGGCAAATGCCGATTTCGAATTCCGGCGCAACCGTGAACGCTACCAGTTTCTCCGCTGGGGACAGGGGGCGTTCCGCAATTTTCGCGTGATCCCGCCCGATACCGGCATCTGCCATCAGGTCAACCTCGAATACCTTGCCCGGATTGCCATGGTGGCCGAACAGGATGGTGAGGACTGGGTCTATCCCGACACCCTTGTGGGCACCGACTCCCACACCACCATGGTCAACGGCCTCGGCGTCGTGGGGTGGGGCGTGGGGGGGATCGAGGCGGAAGCGGCGCTCCTGGGCCAGCCCTGCTCCATGCTGATCCCCCGGGTGGTGGGGTTCAGATTCCTGGGGAGGCTGCCTCCGGGGGCAACGGCCACGGATCTGGTCCTCACGGTCACCCAGATGCTTCGCAAAAAGGGGGTGGTGGGCGCGTTCGTGGAGTTCTTCGGTCCGGGGCTGGCCTCCCTCACGGTTGCCGACCGCGCCACCATCGGCAACATGGCCCCCGAATACGGGGCGACCATCGGAGTTTTTCCCGTGGACGGACAGACGCTCGGCTATATGCGTCTCACCGGCCGGTCCGCTCTGGTCCCCCTCGTCGAAACCTATTATCGCGCGCAGGGGCTGTGGTACGACGCCGACCAGCCGGAGCCGTGGTATTCGGACACCATCGAGCTGGATCTCGGCACCGTGGAGCCGTGCCTGGCCGGCCCCTCCCGCCCCCAGGACCGGATCCCCCTCAAAGAGGTGCGCGGCTCATTCCGGAAATCCCTGGCAGGGCTCATGCAGAACGAGACGGCCCGTATCGACCGCGGCATCCTGGACCGCTGGTTCGGCGATGGGGGGGCTCCCCGCTATGTGGCCCCGGAGCTTTCAATTTCCCCGCCGGACGAGAAGCTCGGTCCCCTGGAACGGTGCATACCGGTCAGGCAGCCCGACGGCGTGGCGTACAACCTCTGCCACGGCTCCATCGTCATCGCCGCCATCACCAGTTGCACCAACACCTCGAACCCGTCGGTCCTCATGGCCGCCGGGCTTCTGGCCAGAAACGCCGTGCAGCGGGGCCTCCAGGTCAAACCGTGGGTGAAGACCAGCTTCGCCCCGGGCTCCCGGGTCGTGACCGATTATCTCGCCTCCGCCGGGCTCACGGCATACCTGGAAGGGCTCCGCTTCCACCTCGTGGGCTATGGCTGTACCACCTGCATCGGCAACAGTGGGCCGCTCCCCGACCATATCGCTCAGGCCGTTGTGGGCGGCGGTCTTGCCGTAGCGGCGGTCCTGTCGGGAAACCGCAACTTCGAGGGGCGGATCAACAACTATGTCCGGACAAACTACCTTGCCTCGCCTCCCCTGGTGGTGGCCTACGCCCTGGCTGGCAACATCGCCATGGATCTTGCCCGCGATCCGGTCGGCATCGATCCGAACGGCCAGCCGGTCTACCTCAAGGATATCTGGCCCGCCGACGAGGAAGTCGCCGACCTGGTGCGCCGCCACGTCACGCCGGAGCACTTCAGCCGCGGCTACGCCGATATCCTGCGGGGCAACACGGCCTGGGAGGATCTCCCCGTTCCCGCCAGCGAGCTCTACCAATGGGAGGAAACGTCCACCTATCTCAAGGAACCCCCCTTTTTCGCCGATGTCACGGCCGTGCCGGCACCGGTCGACGATATCCGTGGCGCCCGGGTGCTGGCGCTTCTGGGAGACTCGGTCACCACCGACCACATCTCCCCGGCCGGCGCCATCGCCCCGGAGTCCCCGGCCGGCCGCTATCTCGTCTCCCTGGGAGTCAGGCCCGAGGACTTCAACTCCTACGGCTCCCGGCGCGGCAACCATGAAGTAATGGTCCGGGGGACCTTCGCCAACATTCGGATCCGCAACCTGTTGGTGCCGGGGGTCGAGGGGGGCGTGACGAAATACTTCCCAAAAGGGAAGGACAAGGGAGAGACGATGCCCATCTATGACGCGGCCATGGGCTACCGGCAGGACGGCATTCCCCTCATCGTCGTGGCCGGCACCGAGTACGGCACCGGCTCGTCCCGGGACTGGGCCGCCAAGGGGACCAGACTCATGGGGGTTCGCGCGGTGATTGCGCAAAGCTTTGAGCGGATCCATCGCTCCAACCTCATCGGCATGGGGGTTCTGCCGCTCCAGTTCATGGCGGGAGAAAGCCGCGAGACCCACGGCCTCACCGGAGAGGAAACCTATGATATCGAGGGGCTCGCCTCCCTGATTCCCGGCGGGACGCTTCGGGTCACGGCCCGGAGCGCCGGCGGCAGCGTCAGGGAATTTTCAGTGCTGGTCCGCATCGACACCCCCAACGAACTCGATTATTACCGTCATGGCGGGATTCTGCCCTATGTGCTGCGCCAGACATTAGCCTGAAGGTTCAAGAGGGTTTTGGAAAAGCTGGACGGACATCATTCACATCATTCAACTCGGCTGTAGTGCCGGCCAGCATACTCATTTCCCACTACCCGATAATCCTTCTCCGGAGATCAGACGATGATGGCAATAACCTTCAGGACATGGGTGCGAGCAGAATTAGAGACCGTCTGGGCCGTTGTTTTGGACAGTGTTGAGAACCCGCAGAGGTACATGTCAGATGTGGAAGCGATCAGGGTATTGGAACGGCATCAGGGTGGAATTACCAAGGAACTCAAGATACGTGGCATGGAGTCCGCGCCCGGGTGCTTTGATTTTTTCGTGTTCGAAAGGGGAACGCTAAAGGAGATCAAAAGCACGGAAAATGACAACGTGTGCGCCTCCGGAGTGTTCGACTCCTTTGTGTTTGAAAGCTCGATTACCAGGGAGGTCACGGTGCGGGGCGTGCCTTACCGGGAAAGGATTCGGATAAGCAATAAGGAGAGGAAAATTCACCGCGAACTGATCGACCATCCCACCTGTTCCGGAAAGCTAATCGTAAAAGCGGTTCCCAGTTCCGTGCAAAACCCCATGGCTCCTGTTGATCTGCAATTCTTTCTTGAGCTGGAATCCATGAAAGGGGCGAAAGAGGAAAAAGAAGAGATGACCGCAGAAATCAAGAAAGAGCAACAGCGGCTTAAGGAGAAGGCCGAGGAACTGGAAGCAAGTGCTGTGAGGAGAGAAGGCCGATCTCTTAACTAAGCCGGATGGGGAGGAACCCGACATGCAGTTCGCCGCGAAACTCGCCGAAGTCCCCCTCTGGGGGAAAAACTCGTCACCGTCAACGGGGAAGAGGTGGTGCTGATCAACGACAAGGGGAAGATCTACGCCTGCGAGAACTACTGCCCCCACCAGGGGAGCCCCATGCTGGGAGGCGTCGTCAAGGACGGGGTCATTGCCTGTCCGCGGCACGGCTGGCACTATGATCTGGCGGACGGGGGATGCAAGGATTTCCCCGACTATACCCTCAAGACCTACCGAGTCGAGGTGGTGGGCGACGACATCATGATCTATACGTGAGGGAGAGCAGGGGAGCGAGATGAAAACGGTGATTATCGGCGGGGTGGCCGCCGGCCTGTCGGCCGCCAGCCAGATCAAGCGCGCGGATCGGGATGCAGAGGTGCTTGTCCTGGAAAAGTCCGGCGACGTTTCCTATGCCGCCTGCGGCATGCCCTATAACCTCTTCTACCGGGATAATCCGGTGGAGGATCTGTATGCGCTGACCCTCGACGAGATCCGCGGGGGGCGCGGCATCGATTACCGGCTCCGCCACGAAGCGGTTGCCATTGATCCGGCGCGCCAGGAGGTGACAGTCATCGACCGACAGTCGGAGCGCGAGTACCGGGAAACCTACGATTTTCTGGTCTACGCCACCGGCAACCGCCCAATTCCCCTTGAGCTTCCGGGGTTTGACGACCCCGCGGTCTGTTACTTCAAGACCCTCGACGATACCCGGCAGGTGAAGAGTCTCATTTTCGAGAGGGCGCCGTCCCGCTCGCTCCTGGTGGGCGCTGGGTACACCAACCTGGAAGTGGCCGACGTCCTGTACAACATGAAGGTACGGCCGGTCATTGTCGAAAAGGCCCCGACGATCCTTCCCGCCTTTGCCCCGGAGATCCGGGAAAAGGTGCTGGAGAAGATCGCGGAAAAGGGGATCGGGTTTTACCCCGGCGTGGATGTACTGGAGAAGCGCGGCAACGTGGTCCGGACCACCGCCGGCGACTTCGGGGCGGACCTGGTTGTCGTCTCCATCGGGGTGAGGCCCAACACGTCCCTTTTCAGCGCCGCAGGAGGGGAGCTTGGTGTGGCCGGGGCGGTGAAGGTCGACCGGTATCTCCGGACAAGCCTCCCCAATGTCTTTGCGGGGGGGGACTGCGCCGAGCATTACGTCCGGCAGCTCGGCAGAAACGGCTACATGCCCCTCGGACCGGTGGCCAACAAGCAGGGGCGCCTTATCGGCAGTAACATCGTCAACAATCGTGCCATGAAGATGTTTCACGGCATCGACCAGACGGCGGCTTTCAAGTTCTTCGACCTGACGGTGGCCACCACCGGTCTCAGCGAGCGACAGTTGGAGGAACGGGGCGCGGATTACGTGAAAGTTTTCGTGGATACCCCCACCCGGGGGTCGTTTACGGGGGGCGGAACCATGCGGGTGCTGCTGGCCGAAAAGGGGAGCGGGCTCCTTCTCGGTGGCCAGATGGTGGGGCAGGACGTGGTGGCCAAGCGGCTCGACGTCCTCGCCACCGCCATCTACAAACAGATGACGGTGTTCGAGTTGGCCGAGCTTGACCTGAGCTATGCGCCTCCCTACGCGCCGGTGTGGGACCCGCTCCTGGTGGCGGCAAACCAAGCGGTGAAGGCCGTGTGATTGGTGGCTGTTCGTACTGCCCGCCAAGGAAAGGATCGCCGCCATGGAAATCCCGATAGTGTCCAAATCCTTCGCCCCGTGGGAATGCCCCGGGAGGTGCGCCGTGAGCGAATTCGCCATGACGCGAAGAATGCTCGTTGCCATGGTGATCGTGCTGCTGGTTTCCGCCATGCATCCCCGCCAGGGGGCTGCCGGAGAGGGAACAGAGGGGGACGGAAAGGCCCTTTTTCAGGCGAAATGCTCTCCCTGCCACACCATCGGCGGTGGCAGGCTGGTGGGTCCGGACCTCAAGGGGGTGACGGCCCGGCGGGACCGGGGATGGCTCGAACGGTTCATTTCCGCGCCGGACAAGGTGCTGGCAAGCGGGGATCCGGTTGCCGCCAAGCTGTTCCAGGAGTCCAACAAGGTACCGATGCCGAACCTGGGGCTCGACCAGGATCAGGTCAATGTCCTCCTCGACTATCTTTCGGCCCCGGAAGGAATATCTCCATCCAAGTCCACCCCCCCTGCCTCACCCGTTCAGGAGGAGGGAGATCCTTCAAAGGGTGAGAAACTCTTTACCGGCGTGCTCCCCTTCGCACAAGGTGGCACCCCCTGTATCGCCTGTCACCAGGTGGCCGGCATTCCTCCTCTGGGGGGCGGCGCCCTCGGCCCCGACCTGACCGCGATTGCCGCGACGTTCGGTGATGCGGCGCTCTCCTCTGCCCTTGCAACGCTCCCCTTTCCGACCATGAAACCGATCTTCGGCGACCATCCCCTTACCCGCGGGGAGCAGGGGGATTTGCTGGCCTTTTTCAGAAAAGCGGCACCGCGACAGCCGGTGACAGCAACAACGCGTATCGCCCTGTGGGCGGGGGGAGGATTCCTGGGGCTCCTGCTCCTGACCGGTGCCATGGGGCGCCGAAGGCTCAGGAGTGTCCGCAGTGCCCTGGTGGATGAGGCGAATCAGGGGGGGAGGTGAGGTAAGATGGGATGGATCAAGGAGTTGACGGATCCGAAGGCGCGGCGATGGGAGGAATTCTACCGTAACCGCTGGCAGCACGACCGGGTCGTGCGGAGCACCCATGGCGTCAACTGTACCGGGGGGTGCTCGTGGCAGGTCTACGTGAAGGAGGGGATCGTTGTCTGGGAGATGCAGGCGACCGACTACCCGATCCTCGATGGGAACCTACCCCAGTACGAACCGCGCGGCTGTCAGCGGGGGATATCCTTCTCCTGGTACATCTACAGTCCGCTCAGGATCAAGTACCCGTACATCCGCGGGGCGCTGCTTGATCTCTGGCGCACTGCGCGGCAGAAACACGCCGATCCGCTGGCCGCCTGGGAAGCGGTTGTGTCTGACGAAGCCGGACGCCGCAGTTACCAGGAGGCGCGGGGGAAGGGTGGTTTCCGCCGCATCGGCTGGGAGGAGGCGCTGGAGATCGCTGTCGCCGCCAATCTTTCCACCGTCAAACGCTATGGTTCGGACCGGGTGGTTGGTTTCTCGCCCATTCCAGCCATGTCCATGTGCAGCTATGCGGCCGGCACCCGTTACCTCTCCCTGCTGGGCGGTGTGATCCTCAGCTTTTACGACTGGTACGCCGACCTCCCCCCCGCTTCGTCCGAAACCTGGGGAGAGAAGACCGACGTGGCCGAAAGTGCCGACTGGTACAACAGCAAGCTGATCGTGGTGATGGGAACCAACCTCAACATGACCCGCACCCCTGATGTCCATTTCGTCGCCGAAGCCCGCGCCAACGGGAGCCGCCTGGTGGTGCTGTCCCCTGATTTCAGCCAGGCTTCCCGGTACGCGGACTGGTGGCTGCCGGTTACCGCCGGGCACGACGGGGCCTTCTGGATGGCGGTGAACCACGTTATTTTGCAGGAATTTCACGTCAATCGCCAAATCCCTTATTTCACCGACTATCTGCGCCGCTACGCGGATGCACCCTTCCTGGTGGTGCTGGAAAAAAGCGGAGATGGCCTCAGTTTCACCCCTGGTCGTTTTGTCCGCGCAGCCAGCTTCAGCCGTTACTGCGAGGTGGAAAACGGGGAGTGGAAGTTCCTGGTGTTCGACGAAAAGAGCGGTGAACCGCGAATGCCGCGCGGCAGCGTCGGATTCCGCTGGCAGGATCAACCAGGGGAATGGAACTTGGAGATGAAGGACGGTCAGGACGGTGCTGAGATCGTACCACTACTCTCCCTGCTTGAGCACCGGGACGATGTGCTGCCGGTTACGTTCCCCAATTATGCCGGTGACACGATTCCCGGGCGCGGGGTGCCGGTCAGGTATATTGAGACAAAACAAGGGAAGGTGGCGATTGCCACGGTTTTCGATCTCCTCATGGCGCACTGTGGCGTTGGCCGTGGTCTGGATGGCGGCTATCCGTCCGGTTACGACGATGAGGAGGTGCCCTACACACCAGCCTGGCAGGAGCGTTACACCGGGGTTGGGCGGGATACGGTGGTACGTTTCGCCCGGGAGTGGGCCGAGACAGCCATGCGAACCGGCGGGAAATGCACCATCATCGTAGGCTCGGGCGCCAATCACTGGTACCACAGCAATCTCACCTACCGGGCCGGCATCACGGCCCTGATCCTGTGCGGTTGTGTCGGGGTGAACGGCGGCGGCCTCAACCACTACACTGGCCAGGAAAAGGTTCATCCCGAAGCAGCCTGGTCAACCCTTGCCTTTGCCCATGACTGGGGCGCCAAACCCCGGCTCCAGAATACCCCTTCGTTCCATTACGTCCACTCGGACCAGTGGTGCTACGACCAGGGGACGATGAAACAAGAGGTCGGAGGAGACGATGGCCCTGTCGGGAAACACCCTATGGAACTCCAGTCTGACGCGGTGAAGAAGGGATGGCTCCCGTTCAACCCCCAATTCAACCGCAGTCCGGCCGGTCTGGTAACCGAGGCGGAACAGTCCGGTGCGAACAGTGATGAGGAGATTATCGCCTGGGTGACCCGGGAACTGGAAGAAAAGCGCCTCAGCTTCGCCGTCGATGATCCGGACGCGCCGGAAAACTGGCCGCGGGTCTGGCTCATCTGGAGGGGAAACGCCCTTCTTGCAAGCGCCAAGGGTCACGAGTATTTCCTCAAACATTATCTCGGCACTCACCACAACTCCGTTGCCGAAGAGACGTCCGGCGCTACTCTTGACGGGATTGATCGCCATGGTCCCGCTCCACGGGGAAAACTCGATCTGGTAGTGGACATCAACTTTCGCATGGACACCTCGGCCCTCTACTCCGACCTGATTCTCCCCGCTGCCACCTGGTATGAGAAGGACGACCTGAATACCACCGACCTCCACTCCTTCATCCACCCCCTTTCGGCGGCAGTCCCCCCCTGCTGGGAAGCGCGTAGCGATTGGGACATCTTCAAGGCCCTGGCCGAAAAGACCTCCGAGCTGGCCCGCACCCATTTTTCAGTACCCTTTCGTGAGGTTGTCGCAGCACCCCTGCTGCATGACACCCCGGACGAGATCGCTCAAGGAGAAGTAAAAGCGTGGTACCGGGGTGAGTGCCAGGCGATCCCTGGAATTACCATGCCACGGCTCACAGTTGTAGAGCGCGATTACGCGAACCTCTATGAACGTTTCGTCTCTCTCGGATCTCAGCTGCGAGAAGGGATGGCGGATAAGGGTATTCATTGGCCGGTCGCAGACCTTTACGACGAACTCCTCTCGGGTGCGCCGGTGCGGGAGTGGCATGGCGAAACATTCCCGTCTCTGGAAAACGTGGTCGACGCCGCCAACACCATCCTCCACTTCGCCCCGGAAACGAACGGCGAAGCTGCCTGGCGCGCGTTTCAGGCCCTGGAGCGAAAGGTCGGTCTCCCCCTTACCGAGCTGGCTGACGACACCCGGGCCACCCGCCACTCATTCAGCGACCTGATGCAACAGCCGCGCCGGGTCCTTACCTCACCCTTCTGGTCGGGGATCACGAACAACGGGCGACCGTATGCCGCCTTCACTCAGAACATCGAAAGGCTCATACCCTGGCGAACCCTCACCGGGCGGCAGCATTTCTACATAGATCACCAATGGTACCTTGCCTTCGGCGAGCAACTACCCACTTTCAAGGGGAAGATCGGCCCCCGCGACTTCGACGGCCTGAGAAAGAGCGGCCCGGCCGCTAAATCCCTGCTGCTGAATTACCTCACCCCCCACGGCAAGTGGCACATGCACACCACCTATTACGACAACCATCGGATGCTTACCCTGTCCCGGGGCATGGAGCCATTCTGGTTGAACGAACAGGACGCCGCAGAGATTGAGGTGACTGATAATGATTGGGTGGAGGTCTATAACGACCATGGGGTGGTAGTGACCCGGGCAGCGGTCAGCGCCAGGATACCGCGGGGCATCGGCATGTATTATCACGCCCCGGAGCGGACCATCGGCGTCCCCAAATCCGCTTTGCGGGACAACCGGCGGGCCGGCGGCCATAACAGCCTGACCTGCACCCGGTTGAAACCGCTCCTTATGGCCGGCGGCTATGCCCAGATCTGTTATGCCTTCAACGCCTGGGGGCCGACGGGAAGCGATCGCGACACCTACGTGTACATCCACAAGACGGCGGGGAAACCCCGCTACTGAGGAGAACTTTTATGAAGGTACGCGCCCAGACCGCCATGGTCTTCCATCTCGATAAATGCATCGGCTGCCATACCTGCAGCATCGCCTGCAAGAATATCTGGACCGACCGCAGCGGCAGCGAATACATGTGGTGGAACAACGTGGAGACCAAACCGGGCACCGGTTATCCGACCCTCTGGGAAGATCAGTCGAAATACAGTGGCGGCTGGGAGAAACGGGGCAACAAACTCCGCTTGCGGCTTCACAGTCGTGCGAAAGGACTGGCCAACATCTTTCACAACCCTCGTCTTCCCAGTATCGATGACTATTACGAGCCCTGGAATTACCGTTACGGAGATCTGACCAACGCCCCTGCCGGTAACGACCAGCCTGTGGCGCGGCCGGTTTCCATGGTCACCGGCAGGGAGATGGAGATCGAGGCGGGACCCAACTGGGATGACGACCTGGGAGGCTCGGGGATTTACGCCACGAACGACTTCAACCTGGCCGCATTGACCGCGGAGGAGCGGCAACAACTCTTTATCCTGGAACGTCTGGTATTTTTTCATCTCCCTCGCATCTGCAACCATTGCCTTAACCCGGGCTGCGTGGCTGCCTGTCCGACCGGGGCCATCTACAAACGGGGAGAGGATGGGATCGTGCTCGTGAGCCAGGAAAAGTGCCGGGCCTGGCGGATGTGTGTCTCCGGCTGCCCCTACAAGAAGGTTTACTACAACTGGGGCACAGGGAAATCAGAGAAGTGCATCCTCTGTTATCCCCGCCAGGAAACAGGTCAGGCACCGGCCTGTTTCCACTCCTGTGTCGGCCGGATCCGCTATCTGGGAACCCTTCTCTATGATGCGGATCGAATCGGCGAGATGGCTGCCAGGCCCGATCATGAGCTTGTTGATGTCCAACGGGAGTTGATCCTCGATCCGTTTGATCCGGCAGTATGCGCAAAAGCGCGGGAGGACGGGGTCCACGAGGCCATCATCGAAGCGGCAAGGAAATCGCCGGTCTACCGGTTCGTCAAGGAATGGCAGCTGGCGCTGCCGCTCCATCCCGAGTTTCGCACAATCCCCATGCTGTTCTATGTGCCTCCGCTCCTGCCGGTGGCGGCTACCATGGAGAACGGTTGGTATGAGCTCGGTGGCGCTCCGTTTGGCGACCCGGTGGCGGGACGACTCCCCATCCGGTATTTTGCTTCACTGTTTGCCGCCGGCAACGAAAATTCGGTCACAACCGTATACCGAAAGCTCCTCGCGGTGCGACTCCATCGGCGCCAGGAGACCGTGGGCGACATAATGGCGGAGACGATAAAACGGGCCTTGGACGAAGCGGAATCCACCCCGCAAGAGATGGAGGCGATCTATCGCCTGACCTCGCTCTCCGGTTTCGCGGAGCGGCATGTTGTCCCTCCCTTTCAGCGGGAGATGGCCATCGAGACGGTGCTCGATCCGCTGAAACGGAAAGAGGAAACGGGGTTCGGTTTCAGCCGTCCGCCGAAACGGAGCTGGTGAAGGTAATTGCCAAAGAGGGTGAGGGGAAAAGCCCATGAAGGAATATCGCCTGTTTGCCGACATACTCGACTATCCGATGCCGTCCCTGGCCGAGCGGATCGATGAGCTTTTATCGCTTGTCGCCGCTGTCGATGATGCGGCCGGGCAGTTACTGGCTCGATTCAGAGAGTTCGCCGCGGAGACCACGACGGCGAAGATGGAAGAGGTTTACTCCGCCACCTTTGACCTGCAGCCGCTCTGTTACCCGTATGTGGGATACCAGATGTTCGGGGAAGAATACCGTCGCGGCATGTTCATGGCCCGGCTCCGGGAACACTACCGTTCTTGCGGGTTCGCCGCCGGTAGCGATCTGCCGGACCACCTCTGCGTCATCCTCCGATTTCTCTCCGGCCGGGAAGTGGGGGAGGTTGAGCATGAGCTTGTCACGGAATGCCTGGTCCCGGCCCTGAAGAAAATGGAAGCGGGCTTTGCCGAGACGACAAATCCTTATCGAGGGTTACTCCAGGCCCTTATCCTCTTGTTCAGGGAAAGAAGCGGGTCTGATGCTGCAAGAAAATAACGATGCCAGCACAAAGGGGAGTGTTCTTGACGCATCCATTCGCAACCGCTACGCCATGACGGCTATAACTTAGAACTTGAATTCACCTCTTTGTAAGGAGAAATAGTCATGACCCAATTCCAAATAGCAGTTATCGTCGGCAGCCTGCGTCGCGATTCGATCAATCGCAAGTTGGCTAGTGCCCTCGCAAAAATAGCGCCATCGGAATTCTTTTTCAAGCAGTTGGAAATCGGCGATTTACCTCTCTACAACCAGGATGACGATCCAAATCCACCCGCACCAGCGAAGCGGTTGAAAGGAGAAATAATGGCCGCCTCTGGCCTTCTCTTTGTCACGCCTGAATACAACCGCTCAATCCCCGGCGTGCTCAAGAATGCCATTGACCACGCTTCGCGCCCTTGGGTTCAAAATGCTTGGGCTGGCAAGCCGGCAGGGGTATTGGGCGCATCAGACGGCGCCAACGGCACGGCCTTGGCCCAACAGCATTTGCGTAACATTCTCGCCCACGTAGACGCACCGACACTTTGTCAACCAGAAGCATTCATCCAGATAGAGGACGGATTTTTTGATGAGGCCGGCAACATCTCAAGCGAAAGAACTAGGGAATTCCTGAAAGCTTGGATGGACCGCTATATCGCGTGGGTGAAGCTGCACGCTGCTCCTTTTTAACAAAAGCCGAGTCTGAAGTTGCGAGGAGGAATAGCTGTGGTTGATACTTTTTTATATATCGTTTTCCCGTATGTCGCCCTAGTTCTGGCGGTGACTGGCGGTATCTACCGCTATTTCGGCGACCGCTTCTCCTTTTCCAGTCTTTCCTCGCAATTTTTAGAGCATCGGATGCTCTTCTGGGGAGTTGTTCCTTGGCACTACGGGATCGTGTCGATATTACTCGCTCATCTCTTGGCTAGTATAGTTCCTGGTTGGTGGAGCTCTCTCCTTAGCGGGCCGAACAGACTTGCCACCTTGGAGCTGATCGGGATGTCACTGGGGCTGTTGACCCTGACCGGCCTCATCATTTTGGTCTTCCGGCGGCTGGTAAATGCAAAGGCCCGAGCGGTCACCTCAATCATGGACTGGCTCCTGCTCGGGCCCCTTTTTCTGCAAGTGGCACTGGGCGTGTACATTGCTTTCAGTTATCGATGGGGTTCCCTCTGGTATCTCCATACCGCTGTCCCCTGGCTTCGCTCGCTGGCTCTCCTTAACGCCGATTCCGCGACGGTTGTCCATCTGCCGCTGGCGGTGAAGTTCCACTTTGTCAACGGTTTCATCTTAATCCTCCTCTTTCCGTTCACAAGGCTTGTGCATATTTTCACGTTTCCTGTTCGCTATTTGTGGCGCCCTTGGCAGGTGGTGATTTGGAACCGGCAATCTTGCCAGGCACGTCTCGAAAAGAGTTCTGGCAAGGCATGAAATGGGTTCCATTACATTTACCCTGAATCCGCTCCCCCCCTTTCGCCTCGACCTGACTGTCTGGGTTTTACGCCGCCGCCCCGACAATCTTCTCGACCGCTGGGACGGAAGCACATATAAACGAGTCCTTGTGTTGCGTAACGTCGCCACTCTTGCCGCTGTCCGGCAAAGCGGCAGCACCGTTTCACCCCAGCTCCACGTCACACTTTCCGCCTCTCCTCTGACGGCAGAAATGACAAGGGAGGCAACGGCGACATTGGAACTGATGCTCGGTTTGCAGAGCGACCTGAGCGGCTTTTATAAGCTGGCCGCTCATGACGCGAAGCTTGGCGCACTGGCCGAGCGTTTTCAGGGGGTAAAACCGCCGCGCTTCCCGACCATCTTCGAAGGTTTTGTCAATGCTATTGCCTGCCAGCAGTTGACACTCACCTTTGGCATCCAGCTCATCAATCGGCTGGTCGGCGCCTTTGGCCTGCCCTTGACCTCGAAAGAAGGCGCGCCGCATGGCTTCCCGCGCCCGGAGGACGTGGCAGGGCTGGAGCCGGAGGCGTTTCGTGCCCTCGGCTTCAGCCGTCGCAAGGGGGAAACCATGATCGGGCTGGCTCGTACGATGCTGGACGGTGGCCTTCGCGTGGAGGAATTGGAAGCGCTTGATGATGTGTCGGCACTTCGTTCCCTCTGCGCACTGAAAGGCATTGGTCGCTGGTCGGCGGAATATCTCCTGTTGCGTACGCTGGGACGGACAAATGTGTTTCCGGGAGACGACGTGGGAGGACAAAGGAATCTGCAGCGCTGGCTACAGCTTCCGGATCCGCTCGACTATGATGGAATTTGGCAGCACTTGATCCGCTGGCAGCCGTATGGAGGGTTAATCTATTTTCAACTGCTTTTGGACCGGCTAAACGAAGCTGGACAATTATCCTGACGGGGTGTTTTCACAATCCGCTTTCGATGAAGCCTTGCGAAACGATGCGGGCGCATGCATCACCGCTGTAGCATTTACACAAAGAGAACGGGAGAAAGCCCATGATCCAGATCAAGCGAGTTTACGAGCCACCCGATATCGGAGATGGTAAGCGATTCCTTGTGGAACGGCTGTGGCCGCGAGGGATTAAAAAAGTAGACCTACTATTGGATGGCTGGCTGAAAGATGCAGCCCCCAGCGATGCTTTACGTCATTGGTTCGGACATGACCCGGACAAATGGGAAGAATTCAGATGCCGTTACGTAGCAGAACTGGAAAAAAACAGCAGTAGCTGGAAGCCGATTCTGGACGCGACTCTGTATGGAACCGTTACTCTTATTTATAGTGCCCATGACCAAGCGCACAACAACGCCCTGGCACTCAAGAATTTTCTGGATGAACAGATGATGGAAAGGAGTGAACGCAACTCTTGACCGTTCTTGGCAGTTTCTGCCAACTTTTTTGCTGATATCAAAGATCATAAACAATGCCAGGGAAACTTCGACTAAGCATTTTTGTGCGTTAAAATTATATTCAAAAGTCGTTGCACATGATTATTCGCCCGTTTCCCGAGAACGGCAACCCACGCCATCCCTAGTTGTGCAGAGAAAGGAGTAATACCGTGAAGCAAGAACGCTTGGCCGCGCCTCCATCGTCCGAACTGGACGAGCTCTGCATCAATACCATCCGGTTTTTGGCAGTGGATGCAATTCAAAAAGCCAACAGCGGCCATCCGGGGTTGCCGATGGGTGCCGCCCCCATGGCCTACGTCCTCTGGACCCGCTTTTTGCGGCACAACCCCGCCACTCCTGATTGGTTCGACCGCGACCGCTTTGTCCTCTCGGCCGGTCATGGCTCCATGCTCCTCTATGCCCTTCTCCACCTCACCGGCTATGATCTCCCACTCGCGGAAATCAAAAAGTTCCGCCAGTGGGGAAGCAAGACCCCTGGCCACCCCGAGCGGGGAGCAACACCGGGAGTAGAGACGACCACTGGACCGCTTGGTCAGGGATTCAGCAATGCCGTCGGGATGGCAATCGCCGAGGCCTGGCTTTCTGCCCGTTACAACCGGCCAGAGCACTCGGTGATTGACCACTTCACCTATTGTCTCGTCGGTGACGGTGACCTGATGGAAGGGGTCACCGCTGAAGCCGCCTCCCTGGCTGGCCACCTGCGTCTCGGCAAGCTTATCTGCCTGTACGACGATAATCGGATCACCTTGTCCGCTGCAACGGATCTCTCGTTCACCGAGGACCGCGCTGCCCGCTTTGCAGCGTATGGCTGGCACGTGCAGACGGTCAATGATGGCAACGACCTGATAGCCATCCAAGCTGCACTGGAAGCAACACGGACCGAGACGTATCGCCCCTCTCTCATTCTTATCCGGACTCATATCGGCTACGGCTCTCCCCATAAACAGGATACCTTCGAGGCGCACGGCTCACCCCTGGGTGTCGAAGAAGTGCGGCTTACCAAGGAGCATCTCGGCTGGCCTGTTGAGCCTGCGTTCCATATTCCGGATGAAGCACTCCGCCACTTCCGCCTGGCCATCGAGCGTGGTCAGCAAGAGGAGACAGAGTGGAGTGGACGTTTCACCAACTATGAGAGGGCATTTCCGGAACTCGCTGAGGAGCTTCGCCAGGTGATAGCTGGAGAGCTATCCGTCGGATGGGATACTCTGATACCTGTGTTTGCCGCTGACCCGAAGGGGATCGCTACCCGTGTCGCTGCGGGCAAGGTGCTGAACGCCATTGCCGCACAGGTTCCACAGCTCATCGGAGGATCGGCAGATTTGGACCCATCCACGCATACCGCCCTGACCGGGCTGGGGGACTTCCAGAGCCCAACCGTTCACACCGACGATCACCAGGGTGCAACCGGAGGAGCATGGGACTACAGCGGTCGCAACCTCCACTTCGGCGTCCGTGAACATTGCATGGGGGCAATCGTGAACGGTATGGCCGTCCACGGTGGTACCATCCCGTTTGGCGCCACCTTCCTCACCTTTTCCGACTATATGCGTCCCGCACTGCGCCTCGCTGCACTGATGGGACTCCACGTAATCCACGTCTTTACCCACGACAGCATCGCTCTCGGTGAGGACGGTCCCACCCACCAACCGGTGGAACAACTGGCGGCGCTCCGGGCGATCCCGAACCTGGTCGTCATCCGCCCCGGAGACGCCAATGAGGCGGCCGTCGCCTGGCAGGTGGCCCTGGAGATGAACAATCGACCGGTGGCGCTGATACTCTCCCGACAAAACCTTCCCACTCTGGACCGGGCCATCTTTGCCCCGGCAGAGGGTCTACAGCGCGGTGGCTATGTTCTCGCCGACGTTACCGGAGGTCACCCCGATCTCATCATCATTGCCACCGGCTCAGAGCTGGCGCTGGCTCTGGCGGCCAGGGAAAAACTTGACGATCATAACATCCGCACCAGGGTCGTCTCCCTGCCGAGCTGGGAGCTGTTCGACGAACAGCCCCAGGAATATCGCGACGAGGTACTCCCCCCACACTGTGGCAAGCGCATAGCTATAGAGGCAGGTTCTCCTCAGGGGTGGCACCGCTATTTGGGGATACAGGGCGAGGTCATCGGGGTGGACCGGTTCGGCGCCTCGGCCCCCGGTGAAATTGTGCTGCGTGAGTACGGGTTTACTGTGGGGAACGTCTGTGAATGTGTCCTGAAACTGCTGGAGTGGGGAAAGGATTGACAGCCATGCGGATCGGCATTGCCGCCGACCATGGCGGCTTCACCATGAAGGAAAGTTATAACAGCCGCCCTCAGGGAGGCGGGATATGAAGTAATGGACTTCGGGGCCAAGGAACTTTCCCCGGGAGATGATTACCCGGATTTCGTCATCCCCCTGGCAAAAGCCGTGGCAGAACATAAGCTTGATCGGGGCATTGCTCTCTGTTCAAGCGGAGTGGGCGCTTCCATTGCTGCCAACAAAGTTTCCGGCGTGCGGGCAGCAAGCACGGAGAAAGCAGTAATGGGGATCTTACCTGTTTACTACCCAGACCGACTGATTTTGATAAATGAACCGTGAAGGGGGATGAAGTCATGACCTTAACTATAAACCCGCTCACGCAACAGCCATCCTGGCACGCACTGGACGCCCACTATCGGGACATCAACGCTGTTCACCTCAGACAGCTCTTTGCTGACGACCCTCAACGTGGAACTCGTTTCGCAGTCGAAGCGGAGGGTATCTATTTTGACTATTCAAAAAACCGGATCACTGAGGAGACAATACGGCTGCTTCTGGGGTTGGCAGAGTCATCCGGACTTTGCGAACGAATCGATGCCATGTTCCATGGTGACAAGATCAACATTACGGAAGGCCGCGCCGTGCTCCATGTGGCACTGCGCGCAACCCGTAATCAGTCTTTCATGGTCGACGGGAAAAACGTGACCCCTGTAGTGCATGAGGTCCTCGATAAAATGACCCGATTCTCTCATGGAGTAACTAGCGGCCAGTGGAAAGGGTACAGCGGCAAACCGATTCGCAACATCATAAACATCGGCATTGGCGGCTCCGACCTGGGACCGGTCATGGCCTTTGAAGCCTTGCGTCATTATAGCCGGCGTGACATGACCTTCAGATTTATCTCAAATGTGGACGGCACTGACTTTGCCGAGGCGACCCGTGATCTTTGTGCCGATGAAACCTTGTTCATCATTTCTTCAAAGACCTTCACCACACAGGAAACGATGACCAATGCCCATTCAGCGCGTCAATGGGTAGTGCAGACACTCAAAGACGAGGTCGCTGTCGCACGACATTTCGTAGCCGTATCGACCAACGCTGGAGAGGTTGCGAGATTCGGCATCGACACGGCTAACATGTTCGGCTTCTGGGACTGGGTCGGCGGTCGCTACTCGATGGATTCGGCAATAGGTCTGTCAACCATGCTCGCCATCGGTCCTGAAAATTTCCAGTCTTTGCTTGGCGGTTTTCGGGCGATGGACGAGCATTTCCGCACCGCGCCATTTGCCAGAAACCTTCCGGTGCTGATGGGGCTGCTTTCTGTCTGGTACACCAACTTCTTTGGCGCCCAGACCATGGCGGTCCTTCCCTATGACCAGTATCTCAAACGTTTCCCGGCATATCTTCAACAACTGACAATGGAGAGTAACGGCAAGCATGTCACCGTTAACGGCACAACTGTCGATTACCAGACAAGCCCTATAATCTGGGGTGAGCCGGGCACCAACGGCCAGCACTCCTTTTATCAGCTCATTCATCAGGGGACCAAGCTCATCCCCTGTGACTTCATCGGTTTTTGCAGATCACTCAATCCGCTCGGACCGCATCATGACCTGTTGATGGCAAACCTGTTCGCACAGACCGAAGCTTTGGCGTTCGGCAAGACGGTTGAAGAGGTGAGGACGGAAGGAACACCTGACTGGTTGGCGCCACACCGCGCGTTCGAAGGGAATCGACCGACGAATACCATTCTGGTTGAGCAGTTGACGCCGGAAACTCTCGGCAAACTGGTGGCGCTCTACGAACACAGCGTTTTTACTCAGGGAACGATCTGGCAGATCGACTCGTTTGATCAGTGGGGAGTTGAGCTGGGCAAAGTGCTGGCGAAGAGAATCCAGCCTGAGCTGAGTCGGGGCAAAGAGCCGCAGCTGCAGCATGACAGTTCGACCAATGAGCTGATCCAGCGCTACAGAATTGCCGCCGGACCAGGTAAAATGGAGGAATTATCATGAAAGAGAATCCGCTTCTGAAACTCGAATCGTACGGGCAGAGTATCTGGCTCGATTTTATCCGCCGCGGCATGCTTTCCTCCGGAGAGATGGCACGCATGATCGAAGAGGACGGACTCGGCGGTGTAACCTCCAACCCGGCCATCTTCGAAAAGGCCATTGCCGAAACCGGCGACTACGATGACGCCATCCGGACATTGGCCCGCGCCGGCAAAAGCGTCGCGGAAATTTACGATGAGCTTGTTGTGGAAGATATCAGGCTGACCGCTGACCTCTTTCGACCGTTCTACGACCGGACGGAAGGCAAGGACGGTTTCATCAGCCTGGAGGTTTCACCGCATCTGGCCCATGACACCGTCGGCACTCTTACGGAAGCCCGCCGGCTTTGGCAGAGAGTCAACCGGCCGAACGTAATGATCAAGGTTCCCGGCACATTGGAGGGACTTCCCGCCATTAGTCAGCTGATAGGTGAGGGAATCAACGTTAACGTGACGCTTCTTTTCAGCCTTCCTCGCTACCGGGCCGTTTCCGAAGCATACATCGACGGGTTGGAAGAAGCTGTTGCCCAAAAACGGCCGCTGAAGTCAGTGGCGTCTGTGGCCAGTTTCTTCCTGAGCCGCATAGATGTGTTGATCGATGCTCTCCTGGAAAAGAAGGTTGCTGAAAGAGGCCCGGTCGCCGACCTGGCCGGTTCGCTTCGTGGCGAGGTGGCCATTGCCAGCGCCAGGATGGCATACCAGATCTGGAAAGAAATCTTCTCCGGTGAGAGGTTCCAAAGGCTCGCGGCCAGTGGTGCCCATCCTCAGCGGGTCTTGTGGGCGAGCACCAGCACCAAGAACCCCGCCTACAGTGACGTAAAGTACGTGGAAGCGCTGATCGGTCCGCAAACGGTGAATACTCTCCCGTTGGAAACCCTCAGCGCCTACCGGGATCACGGGAACCCGGCATCACGTCTGAAAGAGGGGACAGCAGAGGCTCGTCACTGTTTGCAACGCTTAGCCAAGGCGGGAATCGATCTTGATGCGGTGACCGAGCAGCTGGAAAATGAAGGGGTGGAAAAATTCGTCAAACCATTTGACAGCCTGATGAAGGCGCTGGAGCAGAAGCGTCGCGCTGCGCAGGAATGATCATCTTCACGCCTCGGTTGGAGCCGGAATCATGACTACAGAGATCACAACCATTGGGGGCTATCGCTCTAACGGATTGTGAAAGGACGCCAGCGGGAAAGGAGCTTGATCATGACCAGTGTTGCCTCGGATGCGTTTGTTTTCTTCGGTGCTACTGGCGACCTTGCCCATAAGCAGATATTCCCGGCGTTGCATGCACTGGTCAGGCGCGGCCATCTGGACGTCCCCATCATCTGCGTTGCGCGATCCGGGTGGGATCTGGAAAAACTCAGGGAGCGGATCAGGGATAGCCTGGAAAAGCACGGCGGCTTGAATGAGGAGACGTTTTCGAAGCTCTGCTCTCTGATTCAGTACATTGATGGTGACTATCGTGAACCGTCGACCTACGAGCGGCTCTGCCAGATGCTGGGGAGCTCCGCGCGCCCTCTGTACTACCTGGCAATCCCTCCCAGCATGTTTGCTACTGTCACCCAGGGTCTGGCCGGTGCTGTTTGCACCCGGGCTGCGCGGGTCGTCGTCGAGAAGCCGTTCGGGCGCGATCTGGCCTCGGCCCGGGAGTTGAACGCAATCCTCGAAACCGCCTTTACCCAGGAGGCAATTTTTCGTATCGACCACTTTCTCGGCAAGGAACCGGTGCAGAACATCTATTACACACGCTTTGCGAACTCCATTTTTGAGCCGCTCTGGAACCGGGATCACATCGCCTGTGTGCAGATCACCCTGGCCGAAAATTTCGGGGTGCAGGGGCGGGGCAGTTTCTACGACGAGGTCGGTGCAATCCGTGACGTCTTGCAGAATCACCTGCTGGAGGTCGTTGCCTACCTGGCCATGGACCCATCAACCGGTGATGACCCCGAGGCGATCCGCGAAGAGAGCAGACGGCTGCTCAGGGCGATCAAACCGCTTGATCCTTTGCACATAGTACGAGGCCAGTTCCACGGTTATCGCCAGGAAGCGGGAGTAGCTCCCGACTCGCACGTGGAAACATTTGTTGCGGTGCAGCTCTTTATAGACACCTGGCGCTGGGCAGGGGTGCCTTTTTATGTCCGGGCCGGCAAAGGACTCCCGGTGACGTCCACAACGGTTACCGTAGAATTCAAACGACCGCCCCGGGAGACCTTCGGTGAGATCGTGCCGGCGTTCTCTAACCACCTGCGTTTCCGTCTCAGCCCTGATGTCTCGATTGGGCTGGGAATCCGGGTCAAGATTCCGGGAGAAAGAAGGGTGGGCGAAGACATTGAACTCATCATGGCCCAAAACGAAGGCGATGCGATGGCCCCCTATGAACGACTCCTCGGTGATGCCATTCGTGGAGACGCATCGCTCTTTGCGTTGGAAGGCACGGTCGAGGAGCAGTGGCGGATCATTGATCCGGTCCTCGGGGACATGTCGCCGCTCTACTTTTATGAGCAGAATAGTTGGGGACCGGCTGAAGCAGACCAGGTCATAGCCGATCATGGGGCGTGGTACAACCCGAAGGTGTAATATAAATAGCCGTCCAGGACGGAGACTGAACATGGTTGCCGTGTACACTGATGTCGAAGCCTTGAGTAAGGCCGCTGCCGAACTCTTTGCACAGGAGTCGCTCCGGGCTGTCTCATCACGCGGCCGGTTCGTGGTGCTCCTCTCAGGCGGAGAGACACCCCGGCGCACCTATCAACTCCTGGCTGCCGCACCGTTCAAGGATCAAGTGCCGTGGCCTTCTGTCCACGTCTTCTGGGGAGACGAACGGTATGTCTCTGCTGGCGACCCGCGCAGCAATGCACGGATGGTACAGCAGGAGCTGGTCGATCATGTCCTTGTCCCTGCAGCTCAGGTCCATCCCATCCCATACGGCAGCTCCCCCCGCGAATCCGCTGTTGTTGATGAAAGGAACCTTTGGGTTTCGGAGGTCTACGTTAAAGAGGAGGATCTCTACCGGGTGACTCTTACGGCGCCAATCATCAATCAGGGTGCTCTGGTCGTCTTCCTTGTGGCAGGTGCAGCCAAGGCCCAAATCCTGTTCAAGGTGCTGAATGGGGCGCGCGACCAACGCAAAATTCCCGCCCAACTCATAAAGCCGCTGAACGGTGAGTTATTATGGTTGGTCGATCGGGAGGCTGCTCGCCTGATCAGGCCTGATACGGCAGTAAATTTGCCCAAGGGATTGGGAACGGAGTCTCACGAGAGGTGACCGTATATGGATACAACAAATCGTTACGCACCCGGCTGGCCCGGCATCCCGGCCCGCTGGACCTCCAGCGCCAAGTCGGGCGTGGGCACTGCCCTGGGCAATAAAAGCCATATCTGGTTCACCTTGAGCCATGGAATTTTCAACGAGATTTATTATCCGCGGATCGATCAGGCCTGTGTGCGCGATATGGGATTGATAATCACTGACGGAACGGACTTTTTCTCCGAGGAAAAACGTGATACCAGCACCGAGGTCACCTGGATGGCCGAGGGTGTGCCGGCCTTCAATCTGGTCAACACGTGCCGTCATGGTCGCTACCGTATCGAGAAGCGGATTTTGGCCGACCCCCAACGGGACGCCGTGTTGCAACAAACCCGCTTCTTCGCTCAAGAAGGGCGGTTCTCTGATTATCGACTCCATGTGCTGCTCGCGCCGCACTTGGGCAATCACGGTGCCGATAATTCCGCCTGGATTGGCGAATATAAAGGCCTTCCCCTGTTATTCGCCGAACGGGACGGGAATGCCTTGGCACTGGCATGTTCTGTACCCTGGCTCAAGCGTTCAGTGGGCTTTGTTGGTTTCTCGGACGGCTGGCAGGATTTACTCGCACACAAACAGATGACATGGGACTACACGCGGGCAGAGAACGGTAATGTCGCCCTGACGGCTGAGATTGACTTGCAAGCGGGTCAGGGAGAATTCCTGCTGGCCCTGGGTTTTGGACGTAACGCCGCCGAAGCGGGGAACCGTGCCTGCGCCGCGCTCCAGGACGGCTTCGACACCGCACGGACTGAGTATGTCGGCGAGTGGAAGAGGTGGCAGGATCGACTGTTGCATCTGGACAGGCTCCAGCCAGATGACCGGCAGAACTTTTACCGGGTCAGCACAGCCGTCGTGCGCTCACATGAGGCCTTCAATTTCCCTGGCGGGATCATTGCCAGCCTTTCGATTCCATGGGGATTCAGTAAAGGAGACAATGATTTGGGCGGTTATCACCTGACATGGCCCCGCGACCTGGTGGAGTCGGCCGGTGGTCTCCTGGCAGTGGGGGCAGGTGAGGATGTCCGGCGCGTGCTCTGCTATCTGCAGACAACTCAGGAAGCAGACGGACACTGGGCCCAGAACATGTGGCTGGACGGTTCGCCCTACTGGAACGGGGTCCAGATGGACGAAACGGCCCTGCCAATTCTCCTCGTTGACCTGGCTCGGCGCGAAAAGGCGTTGACCGCGGACGATGTGGCCCGCTTCTGGCCGATGGTGAGACAAGCCGCGGCTTACCTGGTCCGCAACGGACCGGTCAGTCCGCAGGACCGCTGGGAGGAAGATCCCGGATATTCGCCGTTTACGGTTGCATCCGAAATCGCGGCACTCCTGGCGGCGGCGGACCTGGCCGATCTGCACCATGAACCGTCAATTGCAACCTATCTGCGCGAGACTGCCGACGTATGGAACGCATCCATCGATCGCTGGATGTACGTGACCGGTACCGACTGGTGTCGTGAGTTCAAGGTCACGGGGTATTATGTCCGGATCGCTCCGGTCGTGACAGATGAGGGAGTGTCCCGTTTCCAGAAGAGTGTTTGCGTAAAGAACCTGGCCCCAGGGCAGGCCGAAAGACTCGCCAGTCATCTGGTGAGCCCCGATGTTCTGGCGTTGGTCCGTTTTGGCCTGCGCGAAGCAGATGACCAACGCATTCTCAACACGGTTAGGCTGGTTGACGCACTGCTCAAGGTGGAGACGCCACAGGGACCGGTCTGGCGACGTTACAATGGTGACGGCTATGGTGAACATGAGGATGGTGAGCCTTTTGACGGCACCGGGATCGGCCGGGCGTGGCCACTTTTGACCGGGGAACGGGCCCATTTTGAACTGGCGGCAGGCCGGGTCAAGGAAGCCCAGCATCTTCAAACAACGATGGAATCCTTTGCCGGAGCGCAAGGGCTGCTTCCCGAGCAGATCTGGGATGCGCCTGATATGCCGGAGCGGGAACTATATTTAGGTCGGCCATCAGGATCAGCCATGCCCCTCGTATGGGCACACGCAGAATACTTAAAACTGCTGCGATCACTGCACGACGGAAGGGTTTTCGACATGCCTCCGCAAACCGTGCAGCGTTACCTGATGGACAAAAACGAGTCGGCGTGCCTGGTTTGGCGCTTCAATCACAAGATTCGTTTTATACCTGTTGGCAAGACACTGCGCATAGAGACTCTGGCGCGTGCGGTAATTCATTGGAGTGTTGATGAGTGGATCACGGTACTCGATTCGAACACGTGCGATTCCGGGCTGGCAATCCATTTCGTAGACCTAGCGACCGAATCGCTACCGGAAGGTAGACAGGTGAAGTTTACGCTCTACTGGCCGGAAGCGGGCCGTTGGGAAGGTGCTGACTTCGTTGTCAGTGTTGATTCCAGGCAACAGGTTTGTTGATCGCAATGCAGGATAACGTGCCGAGTGACCGGGAGGAAGACGAATGCTGATTCTTGCGGGGGATGTTGGGGGGACTTCCACGCGGCTCGCCTTTTTTGAAGCAGACAACACCGGGCTTGCAGTTGTGGCTGAGATGCATTACCCGAGCAGGCAGCATGGCAGCCTGGCGGAGATTGTCATGCTGTTCATTCAGGAACACAGATTGACGCCTGAACAGGCCTGCTTCGGCATTGCCGGTCCGGTACTTGATGGAAAAGTCATGACCCCCAATCTACCCTGGAGCATTGAGTCGGGCGATCTGGCCCGTGTTATCGGGCTTTCGAGCGTGAAGCTCATCAATGATCTGGATGCCAATGTCTATGGTATTGGAGTCTTGAAAGATGAAGACATGGCAGTTCTCAATCAGGGGAAATCAAACCCCAGCGGTACAATCGCCGTTATTTCAGCCGGGACCGGACTGGGAGAGGCGCTCGCCTACTGGGATGGCGCCTTTCATCGGCCGCTTCCCAGTGAGGCGGGGCACGCTGACTTTGCCCCGCGCTCCAAGATGGAGACCGAGCTTCTGATTTTTCTGCAAGCCGAGTATGGCCGGGTCAGTTACGAGCGGGTAGTCTCAGGTCCGGGCATAGTAAATATCTATCGTTTTTTACGGGATGAGCGACAGCTTTCCGAGACAACTGCTGTCGTTGATGCGATGCTCATGGTCGATCCTGCTCAAGCGATAACTACCGCCGCCATGAATGGCAGCTGTCCATTGTGCAGCACTACCATTGACCTCTTCATCAGTATATACGGGGCCGAGGCAGGCAACGCTGCACTGCGCTTTTTCGCTATCGGTGGCGTTTATATTGGTGGAGGTATCGCACCTCACATCATTGAGAAGCTGCAGGGACCTGATTTCATGAGCGCCTTCACGACCAAAGGGCGTCTAAGTCCCATTTTGGAATCGATTCCGGTAAAGGTCATACTCAATGATCGTGCCGCTCTGCTCGGGGCGGGACGCTGCGCATATCTCCAATCGTAGCCGGGTCATTCAGATATGTGCTAAATATATGAGGCTCTCAATGGCAGAAGAAATAGAGAGGAGTAGACCTTCAACGAGACCAGTGAACTCGGTCGGGATAAACCCGCGTCGGGTTACCTGCCGAGACGTCACGGGGAGACATTCTTGTCAGTGCCCTAATTTGTCTGTATTGGGGGACGTCTGCTGCGGTCTCGAACCATCAAACTTGAATTCTTTCGCAATACTTTCGCAGGTTGGACTGAACTTTAAAGAAATCCACTGTATTTATCTGGACGGATACCACAGGGGAGCCGGATTCATTTGATGGCGGAGCCGGCAGCTTCAGGGGGAGGTCTCCCTCCGCCCCTCTATCGCTTTTCAGAGTTGGTCTACCGGGTCTCATCCGACGGCATCTACGCCATCGACGAAGACAGCGCCGACAAGCCGACCCGCAACACCGTGCAGGCGGTGGCCAATGCTTATCCTCTGGTCCGGGAGGGTGGCGCGGGAGGGGAGCATTGAATGTGCCGAGATGCGTTAATACGTGGTTTGTGGGCGCGGGCGGATTCGGCCACCAGGGGAGGCAGAACGTTTCACAATGCCGGTAGTTCGAGGAGGTGATCGCTATGTACTGTTCCGTGTTTCGCCAGTATGGTCTCCACGGCAAGTCAAAATCATGCCGGAAGTGCGAAGACTGCCCCCGTCATCTGAAGCAGTGAGGGATACTCAACGGGCGTAGAGATGATTGCAGGGGTGAAGACAGAGGACGTCGTCGCCGAACAGTATGGCATGGGTGCAGGCCGGGAAGGATTCAGCCGCAATCCTGCGGTAAAACAGGTTGGTGTTCGGGGTTTTGACGGTCTGGCACTGGTTATGGTCTGGAAATGTTATGGTCATGCAGTAAGGCTAACATGACTATGTGTTATCGATGTGACTTTTGTGCAACGGTTGATTATAACGCTACGAAAAAACCGGACCGGAAAACCCCGATCCGGGTTTTTTCGTTGATGGGATGAAGTAGACCGGAAAATGAGCCAGGTGTCTGCGTTGGCCAGGGATGGTGCAGGGTTGAGCTTTCGGTATAATGAAGCATACCGTTTATTGTTGGGGAGCGGACATGTCAGTCTGTCCCCTTGAGGAACTGGACGGGACGATGCGGTACAGCGTGTCAAAGTCGGGAGAATGTTCCCATGGTAAACGTTAGCGTTAAAAACAGGACGCGCCGGTTCCTCCTGTTCCAGGGAATCCTCCCGGTCGACCGTGCCCAAGTGCCTGCCGATATCATTGCCGGCGTGACGCTGGCGGCCCTTGCCATTCCAGAAGTGATGGGCTACACGAAGATCTCCGGCACCCCGGTGATTACCGGCCTCTACACTATCCTGATCCCGATGGTCCTTTACGCCATTTTCGGATCATCCCGACACTTGGTGGTCGGAGCAGATTCGGCCACGGCTGCCATCCTTGCCTCAGGCATCGCCGGCCTGGCGATTCCCGCGTCGGGTGAGTGGCTTGCCCTGGCCGGTCTGCTGGCGCTCCTGGCGGCGGGGTTTCTGCTGCTGGCCCGAATCGTCCGCTTCGGTTTCCTGTCCGACTTCCTGTCACGCACGGTGCTGGTAGGTTTTCTGTCCGGGGTCGGTATGCAGGTTGCTACCGGAGAATTGGCCGGGATGCTCGATCTTCCCCCCGAGGGGCACAGTACCATCGGCAAACTGGTCTTTACCCTTCGAGAGATCCCCCATGCGAATCTAAACTCGCTCATCGTGGCAGTCTCCATCCTCGTGATCATAGTCGGATCACACCGCATTTCGAAGAAGATCCCGGGTCCCCTGATTGCGGTAAGCGGTGCCATTATCGCCAGTTGGGCACTTGACCTGAAAAGTTACGGGGTCCAGGTCATCGGTCCGGTACCGGGCGGCCTTCCGACGATTGCCCTGCCGGCAGTAAACTTCGACATGGCGCTGATTGAGAAGCTGGTCCCCACGGCCTTTGCAATGTTCGTGGTTATTCTTTCCCAGAGTGCCGCCACCTCACGAGCCTATGCCGTGCACTACAACGAGAGTTTCGACGAGAACGTCGATCTGGTGGGTCTGTGTCTGGCCAATATCGGCGCCGGCCTATCGGGAACCTTTGTCGTCAATGGCAGTCCAACCAAAACCCAGATGGTCGAAAGTGCGGGTGGGAAGAGCCAGCTCTCGCAGCTCACCACCAGTTTCATCGTGCTCATGGTGCTTCTCTTCTTCACTGCTCCGTTGGCCTATCTGCCGAAGGCGGTGCTTTCTGCGGTGGTTTTTCTGATTGGCCTCGAACTGGTCGACGTCAAGGGTATGAAGAAGATCTACGCGGAGCGGCCGTGGGAATTCTGGGTGGCATTGATTACGACGGCGGCGGTCGTTCTGGTTGGGGTCGAACAGAGCATCCTCTTGGCCATAGTCCTTTCGCTCGCGGTCCATACGAGGCATGGCTATCTCGTCAAGAATATGCTGATCGTTCCCGATCAAGCTCTCGGCTGGCGGCAGCGGCCGGTCGGGGACGGGGGGCAGGCCGCGCCCGGCCTGATGATCTATCGCTTCATGCACAGTATGTACTACGCCAACAGTCAGGTGCTCAGCGATGAGATCAGTGAACTTGTCAGAAGAGCCGATCCGCCATTGTCCTGGTTCTGCATTGATGCCGTTGCTGTAGACGATGTGGATTTCACGGCGGCCGAAACGCTGCGTATTATCTACTACAATCTAGCGAAGCACGGGGTCAGGCTCGTGATGTGCGGAGTCGTCGACGAAGTCCGTGCCGAATTCGACCGCTCCCGACTTACTGACCTGTTAGGCGCGGATGCAATTTTCCAGACTGTCGACGCCGTGAGGATCGCCTACGGTCAAAGAAACTCCAACTGCACCGTCAACATTTTAGGGGGCCGCCATGGGCAAGGACGCTGAATCTGACGAAATCAAATGGCTTTCGGACGTGGAAGATCACGACTACTCGGCAGCAGAGTCATACCTGCTTCTCTTGTACGGTGAAAATGAAGTCCGGAAAATCATTTCCGACCTGCGGAAAGCAGAAATCACCCAGTTCAAGGCAAAGGACATTTTCAGGGCGTCAGAGCTATCGTTACTCGGCATCAGCAACTCCCACGTCGATAAAGACCGCAAGAAAATCAAGGCAGGCACGCCGCTTTCTCCCTTGCTTCTGGTCCGGGACGAGAAGAAGGGCAAAGTTGTCATTGCAGACGGCTATCATCGTTTATGCGCAATCTACGGTTTCGATGAAGATGCCTGGATCAAGTGCAAAATCATTTAACAAACCCGGATCGGGGGGGCAATCCCGATCCGGGTTTTACCATTGAGGGAGAAAGGAAATGTCCTAAAATTGCCAAATCGAGCCCCAAATGGTAAGTTTTAGGACATTTCAAGTGATAGATGTCCTAAATTATCAACCGCTATAGCGGATAAATGTATATCAATCAAAGGGTTCAGTCAGTCATGCAGATACATTGGCAACATATATTATCGCCATACAACATCTTCCTGATGATGCTTCAGTTATTCGGTGGCAGGAGAGACTAAAAGGGGAATCCCAGATGCGGTTAGAGGCCATCTTTTTAGTGACCCCTAATATCTAGCCCTCGGTAGGCCAGTTGACCCGTGAGTTTAGAGGCATTCGGCAGACTATAAATGGGCCAGGGGGGAAGCCGGTAATCGAGTAATCATGGTTTCACCAAGGTCTCACTGGGCTCACGGAGGCCAATGCGTTCTGATGCAGTTAAATAAAACCGAAGCCGGATAGAAAATTGGAGTAATTAGTTGAAATTTTAGCGGATTTTATTTTATCGTTTAAAAGCTGAGCCTTTGATTGAGCTGGATTCGAATCCCGTTTCCCGCTCCATCTAACAATAAAGAATCCTTCGGGATTCCTTTTTTGTTGCCCCGACTTTCACCAAAACTTTCACTAAGAGAGTTTTAACTGAAGGCCGGGGCTTTGTTGTTCTGGCTCTAGCTGGAGATAAGAGCCGGGAACCATCGGGTAAATAGTGCCGGGGTATCCCAAGAGGTGGGGCGGTCGCTTTGCCCTAGTTTCCACGAAGTCCCGGCCGAAGTATTCCAGAATCTTCCAGAAGTCCTCCTCCAGTCCGTCGATGTAATCCCCGTAGACCTCATAGACCATTTTCTTGGAACCGTGGCCCATGAGCCGCACCAGCCGGTTGGGATCGATCCGCAAGGTAAGCGCCCAAGCCGCAAAGGAGTGGCGCATGGAGTAGGGCACCTTGTCGGTTATCCCGCTGGCTTTCGCCGCCTTGGTCCAGACATCTTTCAGGAAGTTCGCTGGACGAAACGTTCAGCGACATCAGAAAGGATAGCGGAGCAACCTTTCGGGGAGTGCCCAACCGCGTGCCGATTACCCTGCAGAAGGAATTTATGCACATACGGCACCTTGGTTCTCCTGCCGGACATCCCTGATCTGCCGTTTCCCGGTGCCGGTCGTGAACCAGCCGGCCCTGTCGAAGGTGATGCTCCCCAGCGTCAGCCCCCCCTGCCGGAACAGGGGATCGCTTGATTCGGCGCGCACAAGGGCGGCAACGGCCCCCCTGGCGACCTGTTCTTCCTGCCCCTCGCATGCCTGGAGACAGAGGTTGAGTTGATCCCGGCCGCCGTTATCGGCGATTTCGGCCGTAAAGTTCAGCAGTCCGGGAATCGGAAACAACGCCTCGTCCAGAGTTGCCATGGCGATGCTTGCCCCATCCCTGAGCCTCACGGTCGCCCCGATTCGTCCCTGCACCCTCCCGAGACGTTTCAGCACCGTGCCGCAGGGGCAGGATTCCGGCATCATCCTCGCCAGATCCCCGGTCCGGTACCTCACGAGCGGCATCCCGCTTCGGGTGAGGGTCGTGAAGACCACTTCCCCGAACTCGCCATCGGCTACCGGCCGGCCTGTGGCCGGGTCGACGATTTCCGTATACAGGTCGGCCTCGCGCAGATGGTAGCCGTCCCTTGCCTCACACTCCACGCCTCCCCCCAGCCCGGTTTCCGTCATGCCGTAGTGGGTGAAGACCCGGCAGCCCCAGTTCTGCTTCAGTTCCTCCACGATCGCCGTGGGCACGTAGTCCGTTGAAAGAAGGACGCTCTCCACCCAGCCCCGTGGAATCGCCTCGCCACCCTCACCACGGGCCAGAGAAAGAATCTGGGTCGGTATCCCCACCAGGCAAGGGGAGGGGTGGCGCATAATCTCCGCCCGTGCCGCTATCGGGTCCCGTACCGGGCCAAAGGTTACCGGCCTCACCCCCAGCCGTCTCAATCCCCGCGCCAGCAGGTCACCAACGCTGTCGGGTCGTTCGCCGGGCAGAAAGATGATGACGGTTGCCCCGGCAGCGACCATGGTCGCCATGCCGTGATGGAAGAAATCGACCGTCAGCTCCAGGTCTTCTGCCGTGAAAAATATCCGCTTTGCCTCGCCGCTGGTCCCTGAGGTTTGCAGGGTGACCACCCGTTCGATTTCGTCCTGGGAGGTGCAGAGCATCCGCATCCCCTGGGTTCTCACGTCGTCCGGCGTCGTGAAGGGGAGGCGGCTGAATGCCTGCAGATCCTTCACGTCCAGGTCATCGACTTCGGCGAGAAGGTTCCGGTAGAAGGGGCTCTTTGTCTGGGCATAGGTGACCACCTCCCGCAGTTTTCGTACTTGAAACGTCTCAAGGTCGCTCCGCGTTAGTGCCTGCGTGCCGGGCAGAAGCAGCTTGTCCCGTATCCACCCCTCCAGCGGCGTCCTATTCATCGCGGCACCCCTTTCTTCCATGCTTGTTTCACAGGTGGTAACGGAGTGGTCATTGACCTGTACCGCCCACGGTCGCCAGTATCGACTGGAGTTTCTCCATGGTTGCCAGCAGCAGGTCCGAGCAGGCCCGCTTGTCGGGGCTCGCCTTCAGGATCTCGTCGCAGTTGATCCCGCCGTACTCTTTTTCAGCCTTGACCGAGAACCAGTCCCACAATTCAGCCAGCAGCAGGGGAAACTCCGAGTCCTGCCTCTCCCGCTCCCTCGAACCATCCAGTGCCAGTGACAACGCGCATGACGCACCGGTGAGCACCCCGCAGGTGACGCCGGCGTAAAAACCGTTGCAGAGGGCCGCCATCGACCTGACCAGGTCCGGGTTGTCTCGACCCAGGTCGCGCAACACCAGCTTGACCACGATCTGGCTGCAACAGAGCCCTTGATGCTTCATGAGCAAAATGTCGAGATAGGGGCCATCGAAGGTGATCGTGTTCACTGACTGGTCGTTCATGGTGTTGTTCTCCAGGTGAATCTTTTTTTGGCCTGTTGTCATTCTTGGGCAGACAAGGCACCTTACAGATATTTGCACACTAAGCGAGAATTTTTTGTTTGACAAGTAAAATAGTAATGTAGTACTAATTTACGCAAATAAGCGTGAGCTTATGGTGGAGTTGTAGTAACAGGGTGCGGCAGATGCTTTGCACCGCGAAAATTTAAAACCGTCTCCGAGCTGCGGCGCCTAAAGGGAACATCCCCAGGGCGGTCCGGCCTATGGGTATCGCTGGAAACGGCGTTGCCTTCCTTATGCAAAGGGGACCCAGCGACGCGGAGGTATGTCCGCGACGTTCAGGGGCCTTTCTATCCAGGAGAGCGCCCCTTTTGTTTTTTCCCTCCGAGGCTCTAGTGCGGGCTGTCGGCGGGAAGCGGGACTTGAAAAAATTTAAAACCGTCTCCGAGCCGCGGCGCCTAAAGGGAACATCCCCAGGGCGGTCCGGCCTATGGGTATCGCTGGAAACGGCGTTGCCTTCCTTATGCAAAGGGGACCCAGCGACGCGGAGGTATGTCCGCGACGTTCAGGGGCCTTTCTATCCAGAGAGCGCCCCTTTTGTTTTTTTTGCGGGATAGACCGCGTACCAACGTGTCCGGTGTGATGATGCCGGATTACGACAACAAGTGGTGAGAGGAGGAGGATATGAAATACGAAGAGGTCGGATGTTATCTGGAAATCAATCTGGCAACGGGAACTATCGAACGGGTGGCGCTGGAACCCGAGGTGATGAGAGAGCATCTGGGACGTCCCGGGGCCTGCATCGGGGAAGCGTGCGGGGGATTCTGCCAGCATTCGCTACAGACCTGCCTCCGCATAGAAAATTAGACACAGGGTGTACATCGGGAAAAAGGAGGAAAAATGAGATACGCAGAGGCAGGATATTATCTGGAAGTCGACCTGGCGAAGGGGAACATCGAACGGGTCGCAACCGATCCCAGGCTGATGGAGCTCCATCTCGGGGGGTTGGGAACAAGCGTCAAGCTCCACTGGGACAGGGTACCGCCGGAAACCAGGGCATTCGATCCCGAAAATCTGCTGGTATTTAGTACCGGCCTGCTGAACGGCACGCCGGTGTTTAGCGCCAACCGCACCGTTGTTTCTTTCATTTCGCCCCAATCGGGCACGCTGGCCTATCCGATGATGGGGGGGTTTTTCGCGGCCGAGCTGAAGTATGCCGGCTACGACAAGATCATCTTCAAGAACAAGTCGCCCGACTGGGTCTATCTGTACGTCTCCAATAACAAGGTGGAGCTGCGTGATGCGTCGCATCTGAAGGGGAGGGGGGCGGTTGAGACCCAGGAACTCATCCGGAAGGAGCTGAACGATCCGAAAGCCCAGGTGGCTGCCATCGGTATCGCCGGTGAGAACCGGGTCTTTACGGCTTCCATTGAGCAATCCCGCTCAAGCGCCAGCCGACTCGGCGGCGGCGCGATCATGGGCGACAAGAAGATCAAGGCCGTGGCTGTCCGCGGCACCGGCGATGTCTTCCTTGCCCGGCCGGAAGAGTTCATGAAAGAGTTGCAGGGGGTGACGGATTATATCAAGTACCGATGGGCCAACCCCATTAAGGACGTCATGACCATCCTTTCCGGCATCGGGTCGCCCCAGGAGATGCTCCATACCGATGAAAAATGGCATACGGAGAACTTCGCCTGGGGCAATGCCCGGACCCGGAGAAGGGACTTCTGGACCGAAGAGATCGACGAGTCATGGTCAAAGTCACAGCATGGCGCAGTAAAGCGTCTGATCAGCTGTTACAACTGTCCGACCCATTGCGGGGCGCTTATTTCCCACAAGGATACCCCACGGTATATGGCGAAATGCTTCGGCAAGCTCACCTATGCCATGGCGGCTTATGTGGATGACCTTGATTTCTCCTGGAAGATCCTCCAGCGCGCCACCGAGTACGGGGTTGATTCCTTCTCGACGCCCCAGATTCTTGCCTTTGCCGTTGAGCTCTATGAAGCCGGCATTCTCACTGACAAGGACTTCAAGGGGTGTCCGTCCGACAAGGAAGGGAGATTCTTCTGGCTCCTCGACCGGGTCGCACGTCGTGAGGGGATTGGCGATATCCTGGCCGACGGCGTCTATTTCGCAGCCCGCAAGATCGGCAACGGTGCGGAAGCCTTCGATCACAACACCATCAAGAAGCACGAGCAGCTCCCGGTCAAGCTCGGGACCCTGGATCCGCTCTATTTCCTCATGTATTCCACCAACGAGAAGATCAGCATCACCCAGATGGAAGGACAGTGGCCCCAATCGGCCTTCCCAACCATGGAGCAGCGGGAGGAATTCGTCCGCGACTGGCCCCAGATTCCCGACGAAAAGTTCAAGCAGATCGTGCTGGACTGGGAACTGAGGGGGGAGAAGTCGATTCCCTACTTCCCGACACCGGACATGTGCTCTGAAATCGTGGACTGGATGGAGATGATGCACAACATCGATGACGCCGTGGGGATGTGCTGCGGCATGTCGTCCTTCTGCCTGAAGCCGCCCTATCACATCCACAACTACCCGAAAATAATCTCCGCGGCTACCGGCCTGGATCTGGACGAGTCAGGGCTGAAGCAGATTGCCAACAGGAGCCGGAACCTGCACCGAGCCTACAACAACAGGCTGGGTATCAGGAGAGTTGACGAAAAGCCGCCCGCTGACCACTGGAAGAAACGCTTCCCCGAACTGGAAGAGCAGCTTCTTTCCACCTATTACACGTACAAGGGATGGAACCACGACGGCATTCCCACACGGGAAAAGCTGGAAGAACTGGACCTGGGCTATGTCGCCGACGACCTGGAAAAGAGGGGGATCTTGAAAAATGGCCAAAATTAAACGGAAAGTCAGGACGATCACGGTTGATGCCGACAAGTGCAACGGCTGCCGGACCTGCGAAATCATGTGCTCCGCCTTCCACGCGGTTCCGCCGTACAGCAGCAACAACCCGGCACGGTCGCGCATCCAGGTCATCACCAACCGTCTCGAGGACATCTGGATGCCGGTCTTTGCCGGCGAGTACACCGAATCCGAGTGCATGGGGCGGAACAAGTACATCATCGACGGCAAGGAATACAACGAGTGCGACTCCTGCCGTGCCGCCTGCCCCTCCCGGGACCTCTTCAAGGAACCGGATTCGGGTCTGCCCCTGAAATGCGACATGTGCGACGGCGAAGACGAGCCGGTATGTGTCAAGTGGTGCCTGGTCGATGCCCTGGTCTACGAAGAACGGGAAGTGGAAGTGGATGAGAAGGATATACAAACGACGGTGACCGAGATGGAGGTCGGTCTGGAATCGCTGGTGCGAAAACATGGTTTCGACAAGGTAATGGATACGGTTGCCCGAATGTCGAAGAAGTGATACTACTTCCGGGCGCAAGAACGGGTAGCATGATAGTCCCCCCGGCCCTGCCGGGGGGACCACAACATGCGTCCATCATGGAAGCTGAACGGATTGTGGAGAAGGTGAGATGCCAGACTCAGAGGAAACCCTCCGGATTATTCTTGATAACATAACTCCGCTCGGAGTGGAGCGTGTCGACCTGCAGTCCGCCCTGGGGAGGGTCCTGGCCAGGGATGTGGCGGCACCGTGGGATTTGCCGCTTTTCGACAATTCGGCGAGGGACGGATTCGCCCTAAGAAGTGCGGACTGCACGGGCGAGGGGACCACCCTACGGATTACCGGCTTTATTCCGGCCGGATGCAATGTGTCGGAGCCGGTTCTGGGGGGGTGCGCCGTCCGGATCATGACCGGTGCACCTGTCCCCCACAACTGCGATGCGGTGGTGCCGGGGGAGGATACCCTGGAGACGGACGGCATGGTGACGGTCATGGCGCCGGTCCGTCGCCGGCAGCATATCCGCTTCCGGGGTGAGGATCTGACAGGCGGCGACCTGGTGCTGACGGAGGGGACGGTCATTCAGGCGCAGGAGATAGGCTTGCTGGCCTCATTCGGCCAAGCGGTGGTGCCGGTCTACCGGAAGGCGCGGGTGGCGGTGCTCTCCACCGGCGATGAGTTGATCGAACTGGGAGAGCATCCGTCAAACGGACGCATCATCAACAGCAATGCCCAGTATCTGGCTGCGGCTCTCAGGGAGATCGGCGCCGAGCCGATTCTCCTCTGCATAGGTCGTGACAACCGGGAAAGCCTGAAAGAGCAGCTTCAGACGGGACTGAAGGCCGATGCGCTGATCACTACGGCCGGCGTCTCGGCAGGAGCCCGGGACCTCGTGCGGGATGTGCTGGTTGAGGTGGGGGTCAGGCAGATGCTCGGAAAGATTGACATGAAGTCGGGCGGACCCAAGGCCTTCGGCATGAAGGACGGGATCCCGGTCTTCTCCCTTCCCGGCAATCCGTTGTCGACCATGGTCACGTTCGAGGAATTCGTCAGACCGGGGCTGCTCAGGCTGATGGGGCATCGCCGGACGGTCAGGCCGAACCTCAAGGCACGGCTGCGGGAAGATATCCGCAAGGAGCCCGGCCGGGTCCATTGCCAGTCGGTCCGGGTAGAAGCGGAGAACGGCCGCTACATGGCCACCACGGTCGGAAACCACAAGGCGTGCCGGCTGAGTACCATCCAACGGGCCAATGCCATTGTCATCCTCCCCGAAGGACCGTCGGTGGTGGCGGCAGGGGAAGAGGTGGAGGTACATCTGCTGCGCGGTGACCTGGTCCTGCTGGAAGAACCGAACCTCACTGCCGGTTGCGTACCTGATGACCGTGTGTCGGAAGAGGGGGAGACCTTCGAGAGAAGGGTGCGGGTGGCAACCCGTTAGGGAAGGGGGCAGATATCATGCGACAGGATGGGGGACCGCCAGATGAACGCGTATGAGCAGATCAGTTTGCAGATACCCGGGGAGGTCGAGCGTCTCATGGAGGACCGCTCGATCCTGAGGGAGGATGCGCAGAAGGTCATCCTTCATGCCGAGACCACCAGCAGGAAGCTGCTCAACTCTGCCACCGGCCATTTTCTCGCCTTCCATCGCCCCAAAGCGGTCACCTACTGGGCAGAGTATGTCCGGACCGGTGATGACTATCGGCTGGTCACCGCGTATTCCCACCGGATGGCGATGAAGTCCAGCGGGAGCACGCAGGAGTGGGTAAAATCCGGCAGCGGCAGCGAATGGCTCTGCAATCAGTGCCAGGCCCCCCTGGAGGAGCAAACTGTCAGGCTCCAGTACATGCAGTCCATATTTCCCATCACTCTTCCGGCCTGCTCCGGGTGCGGCTTCATCCTTGTCACTGAGGAGTTGGCAACCGGGAAGCTGGCCGCGGCAGAACAGGCGCTGGAAGACAAGTAACTTTCCGGCGGCACGGTGAACCGATGAACGGTACCGCACTCAACTGGTTGGAGCTCTGTCGCACCGTGGGTCCGTGCCTACGGCCAGGGGGGACCGCGCTTACAGACCGGGCACTGGAGGTCTGCAACCTTTCCGCCGATTCCCTGATTGCCGATGTCGGCTGCGGTGCCGGCGGAACCCTGTATCACCTGGAACGGACCGGTTTCCGCCGCCTGGTGGGGCTCGACCCGTCGGAGCCCCTTCTCGGGGGTACCGCCCCCCGCCTCGAAACGGCCCGCCTTATCCGGGGGGAGGCTGCAACGATCCCCCTCCGGAGCGCCACCGTCGATCTCCTTCTGTGTGAATGCGTCCTTTCCGTCCTCCCTGACCGGTCGGCTCCCCTCCGGGAGTTTGCGCGGGTCGTGAAGGACGGCGGGTATCTGGTAGTGAGCGACGTTTTCAGCACGGCTGGAGACAATGGGGCAGAACAGGCCGGTGGGCTTCTCACCCGCGAGAAACTCCTTGACGCGGTGGCCGGCAATGGCTTCACTCTCCTTCGGTGGGAAACCCACGACCGTTTGCTGAAGGAATTCGCGGTCCGCATGATCCTGGCCGGCGAATGCCTGCCGGATGCGTGGAAGGGTGGTACGGAGAGGAAAGGGGAGGCGGCCCGTGGGGGCCTCGGCTATTTCCTCATGGTGGCCCGAAAGGCTGAAGACCCGCTTCCGTAACAGATAAAGGATAGTGTCATGGAAACAGTGAATCTGGGTGAAACCGAAAGCATCTGCCCCGTCTGCCTGAAAAGGATAGCGGCGACACGACAAGTGCTGGGTGACGAGGTCTTCCAGGTCAAGGAGTGCGACGAGCACGGTTCGTTCAGGACCCTTATCTGGCGCGGAAAGCCGTCACTGGCCGAGTGGCGGAGACCGAAGCCGCCCGTCCACCCCGAGCTCTGCTACGGGACCGTCGAGCAGGGGTGCCCGTTCGACTGCGGCCTCTGCAGTGCCCATGCACAGATGCCCTGTTCGGTGCTACTGGAGGTGACTGACCGGTGCAACCTGCAGTGCGCCGTCTGTTTTGCCGATTCCGGCCGAAAGGATTCCGTGGATACCTCCCTGGACAGGATCACCTGGCTGCTAGAACGGGCCATGGCAGCGGCTGGGCCGTGCAATCTCCAGTTGTCCGGCGGAGAGCCCACACTGCGGGACGATCTGCCGGAGATCGTGGCAGCGGCGCGGCGGATCGGTTTTTCCTTTATCCAGCTCAATACCAACGGCCTGCGCCTTGCCGCCGACGGGAATTATGCCGCCCGGTTGCGGTCGGCGGGGCTTTCGGCAGTCTTTCTCCAGTTCGACGGGGTCGACGACGGCATCTACCGCACCTTGAGGGGAAGTCCGCTTCTGGAGCAGAAGCTCCGGGCCGTCAGGCATGCCGGCGAGGCCGGCCTCGGCGTGATCCTGGTCCCGACAATCGTGAGCGGAGTGAACAGCCATGCCGTCGGCGCCATCGTGCGGCAGGCCCTTCAATTGGCCCCAATCGTGCGGGGGATTCACTTCCAGCCTGTCAGCTATTTTGGCCGTTTCCCTGAGCAGGGCTGCGGCAACCGCTTCACTTTACCCGAACTGATGGGGTGTCTCGAAGAGCAGACCGACGGACTGCTCAGGCTAGCCGATTTCTCTCCTCCCGGCGGGGAACATGCCCACTGTTCCTTTCACGCCACATATCTCTACTCGGCCGACGGCGGGCTGCGCTCCCTCGGGGCGATGGGGGGCGATTCCTGCTGCACGACCAACTGTGGCAGCGGGGGAATCAGGAGGACCGTGGATACCGTGTCGCGCCGCTGGAAGCTTCCCTCAGCCGCATCATGCTGCGGCAATCCCAGAGAATCGGAGCAGACCGATTGTTGTGAGTCGGGCAGATCAAACCCGGTCCGGGTCGAAGGGGCCATTGATCTGGATAGCTTTCTCAGGGATGTCGCCACCAGGAGTTTCACCATCTCTGCCATGGCATTTCAGGATGCGGAAAACCTGGATCTGGAGCGCCTCAGGGGGTGCTGCATATCGGTTGTGTCTCCCGATGGCCTGCTGGTGCCATTCTGTGCCTATAACCTGACCAGCAGGGACGGAAGGAGCCTTTACCGCCGATGACCTGGCACGGCGGCAATTACCTCATGGTTTACGTCCCATAAGATATATTATGTAAAGTACGCCATACGGCGGTTTTCCGGCCTTTTCCGTCTTGTTTCGGTTGTTCATCCTCGCCTGAACGGTGTTTTGTTTGCTGCTTCTCCGGTGCCGTTGCTCCCTCTCTCGGGGGTGTTCGGTGAACGGGTATCAAGTTGATTTTCTCTCCTTCACGCTCCCTTACGGTCATCTGCCGGAAGCGTTCAAACTCCTTCACGGTTTCGACCTTAAGTCAAAAGAGAAAGGTCTTTATGGCTATCTCTTTTCCTACGTTGCCCCCGGTTGTACCGTTCTTTATTCCCCTGACCGCCCCGATGTCCATGTCCAACTCTCTGGCCGTGGCTGCGATATGTTTGACGTCCTGTCCCTCCCCGACCATGCGAAAGTGACCCGCCTTGATATCGCCTTTGATTCCTTTGACGGTGCTTACACTGTTGAGGATGTCCGGGGGTGTCTTCTACGGGGTGCATTCGGCGGAACGGCACGGCATATCACTGGATTTGTGGGGTTTACTCGGGAGGCTCCGGGCCAGACTCTCTATGTCGGTTCTCCCAAAAGTGACGCCCGACTTCGAATATACGATAAAGCCAGTGAGCAAGGCATTGCTCCGGGACAGCGGGAGGGGTACGCCGATTGGACCCGTTTTGAACTGCAACTTAGGGGGGACGTTGCAAAAGTCGCCTACTCGCAACTTTTGAAATATGCGGAAGGTATTGGCCTGGTCGCTTCTCTGGCTTCCCTCTTCGCTTCCTATATCCGCCCTATGTTCTACGTTGCTTCATCTGCTGAGTCAGTGGCAAAGACGCGTCACAATAAAAAGAAGTCTGTCGCTTGTCCTCTCTGGCTTGCCATGTTTTCGAGGTTTGATGATAAGCGCCCCAAGTTGGTGCGGAAAAATCCCGACCTTGGAAACCTGTTCCGGTACTGTCTCGGCGCTGCCGCAGCAATGAAAGTTCTTCGGATTGCCGTGAGTGGCTTCGACACTGTCTTCGAAGAAGCGATAGAAGAAGCCGCCTTCAAGCTCAAGCATGAAGCTTTACTGATAGATTGCTGCGAAACCGATTACAACGATATGTTTGAGCATGGGTACAACCCTGCTCCATTATGCCACTAAGAAAGGGGCTTTATTATGATTGCAAAAATTACTGGTCTGTGTCTTGAAGTTCACGAAAAGCACGGGAAGAAAGATGGTGTTGTTTTTCACAACTTGATTGTCTTCGAGTTTGGCCTCGACTATCCCGAAGTTCGCCGCATTGGCCTGAAACAGGAGCAGGTTGGCTATGTAAAGTCGCTCTGTGGAAAGATGGTTGAAATTGAGGTCAATGTGTCTAAGTTTCAAGAGCGTACTTCGCTGTACTTCGTTCAGGCTGTTCCCGTCGATAAAAAGGCCGTTGCATGACTCCGGAGCAGCTACAGCCAGTCATTGATGCAATAAACTCTGGTGCTGCTGTTGTCTCCGGTTTCATCTGTGCTCTGATTTTTGCCGTTACGTGGAAGGGGTAAGTATATGAATGCAGACTTCTTTGCTGCTCTTTCAATCGGTATGGGTGTCTGGCTCTTTGCCTATGGCTTGAATCGTGTTTGGCTCATGTTCAAAAATCTTGTATCCTGACGGTTCCGGGCCGTCAGGCTATCACGCCCCACAGGGGCTAAAACTCACATTGGAGGTTTCATCATGTCGAAAAAGTTCCTTGCTGTCGTTGGTTCTGCCGTTGCCGTTGCTGCTTCTGCCTCTGCCGCTCTTGCAACTCCTGTTCTTGACTTCACCGCCGTTGGTACTGCTGTAACTGGTGAACTGACCCCCGCTATTGCTGCGGCAATGCCTATCGCTGGCATTGTTCTTGCCGCTGGTATCGGGTGGAAGCTGTACAAGCGTTTCACCAAGTAAAACCGCCCTGCGGTTTTAAGGGGGCTTCGGCCCCCTTTTTTTTTGTATCTGACGGGGGGGGGGGGTGGTGGCATGTTTAAAGGTCTGCGCTTAATTGCTGTTTCGTTGGTTGCTCTCTGTACGTTTCTTGTTTATGACACAAAAAACGCTGTTGCTATAGTTGACCCTATTACTATTAGTGTGGCTGCTGCTGCTTTGGCGTCATCTGTTATCGTTGGTGGTGCTTATGTCTATGCAAAGCGTTATTACCGTGAGAATGGCGGTTCTCGTGTTGCTTCTGGCACTAAAGTTACGCCGTCTGGTACTATCGCGCGCGATATGACTATCTCTTATATCGCTCTAGGTGCCTCTACTGTCAATACTATTACTCGTAATGTTACCGCTACAATATCTCAGTCTGCTGTTGCCTCTGTTGTAAAAGCTAATCCGTCTCGTTATCCTAAGCTTTATGCTGCTTCTGTTCGTTCTGACTATATTTCTGAAACTTCGACAAATTGGGCCAGTCCTTCCTCTGTTGTGGGGTCTACCATTTATGTATCGTCTGGTAATTATTATCCTACTGCTGCGGGTAAGGCTTTCCGCGTTACTGGGCTTAAACAGGGCACAACTTATTCTACGTATAATGGTACCCCATCTTTTAATTATGCTGCTGCGTTTGAGTCTCCTAACGTTTTGTATATAACGTCTATTACTGGCGGGGCTTCACCTTATTCTTGGAAACAGATACAGTATTATGTTACTCAGGTTACCGGAACTGCTCCCCTTGTTGACAGTACGGTCCCACAGTATTCTCAGTCGCTTGCTAATGTTTCCTCTCCTCTCTCTGCTCCTGTCAATGTTTATTCTGATTACTATGGTGAGATTGATGACTTCATAAAGTCAAACCCCAATGTTATGCAGTATGCTGATACTGATGACTCTGGCTACGCGGATGGTGCGCCTCCTTTTGTCCTTCCCGTTCCTCCTACTATGGCTCAGCTTGACGCTGCTCAGTCTGCACAAGATGCTGACGCAAAGTCTTCTGCTTCCGTCGCTGCTGCTCGTGATGCTGCTACGTCTGCCCGTACTGCTGCAACTAATGCTCGTGCTCGTGCTGACGCTACTGGCGACCCTAATGATATTCGCGCGGCTGAAGCTGCCGAGGCTGCCGCTGCTGCTGCTGAAGCGAATCTTGCAAAGGTTGAAGCTGATACCGCTACGAAAACCGCCGATGCTGCAAAAGACAAAGCCGATGAAGAGTCTATTCCTGACTCTTCTCCTGACGCTCTAAAGACTTTTGATTGGTCAAAGCTCTCTCAGCTGAAAGGTGCTCTTGCTAATGCGTGGCCGTTTAGTCTCTTGTCTGGTGTTGTTGACAAACTTAGTGTCTTGGTCCGTGAGCCACAGGCCCCTGTCTTTGACTTGCCTATTTATGGCGCTAATACTTTGCGTGTTGATTTGTCTATTTTTGACCCTGTTGCCGCTGTTTGTCGGTGGGCAATAGGTTTGCTTCTATCTGTTGGTTGCGTGTGGTATCTTGTTGAGTTTTGGCGTGGGAGGTAATTATGATTGCTAAGTTTGCAGCTTTTCTTTCTGGCCTTTTCCGTAACGGCTTAACGTGGCTTTATAATGTCCTTATTGACTTGTTGCAGTCCGTTTTTAATGGCTTCTGCGATTTCGCCGTCTCTGTTGTTTCTCTTTTCCCTTCTGGTTCTTCGGTTCCTGACAGTCCTCATAGTGTCGTCGGCCCGGTCCTTGACTTTTTCTTGACCGCTCTCAATTGGCTGTTTCCGGTGTCGTATGTTGTCACGGTTGTTGGTTTCCTTGTCGCCGGTATGCTGGCTTATTTCGTTATTGCCCCCCTTGCTCGGTGGGTAAAACTCTTAACTTGATGGGAGGTATTATGATTGAAGTTCAGCAAGGTACTCCCGGCAGCGGCAAAAGTGCGGCTGCTGTTGCTAGAGCTATTCTTCATCTTAAGAAAGGTGGCGTTGTCGCTGCCAATTTCTCTCTTGTCGATGGTTGGGCTTTAGAAGTTGCTAAGCGTAGCCTTCTTTCTCGTTTTTCTGAAAAACATTTTCTTAAGCTTGCTTCTTCCCTTCACAAGCGTTTTTATCGGGTTGATTCTCTCTCCGCTATTCGTTCTATTGACCCTCGGGCCGAGTCCGTTGGTCTGTACCAGGATGACGGTAAATACTCTGAAGGTAATGGCTTGCTTATACTCGATGAGGCTCAGCTTGTTTTCAATTCTCGTAGGTGGGATAAAAATATGGGTTGGATTGAGTTCTTCACTCAACACCGAAAGTTAGGATGGAACGTAATCTTGATTGCACATACGATTGAGATGATTGATTCACAAATTCGGCCATTGGCAGAATATGAAAGTCGTTTCCGTAACCTTCAAAAGCTCAAGTTCCCTGTTCTTGGGCTTCCCATGTCGCCTTTTCCCCTCTTTCTCGTCATTCGTCGATATGCTGGTCTTGGTGCCGGTGCTTCGGTAATTGCCGACCGCGACCTTTACCCTTTGCCTCTATGGGCTGCTCGTCTTTATGATTCCCTGGAAGTGTTCAGCCAAGACTCTTGGACCCAGGATACTCCCCCTCGTCTGTGCGGCTCCCCGCCTCCCCCGCTCTGCGGGGGGGGTGGGGGGGTAGTCCTTCCTCCTTCTCGTGTCTCTTCTCTCTCTCCTGATTGCCTTTGGTCAAAATGGGAGAATCAGCAACTTGAACCTTCGTGACTGTCGTGTCGGCAATGCTGTGTTCGGCGGTCTTTTGTTGATTCATAATAAAAAATAATATTATAATAATATGATTAGTAATTTTTTGTTAGGGCAATAATTGTGCCAAGTCAAATAATGCAATAATTTTAGCAACTTATATGAGGGCAATAATTATGCCATATATTTTGGCTCACGTTTTGCGTATGTCTTGTGGTTGAGGGGGGGGGGGGGGGGGGTACTCCTGCTGTTGCTCTGCCTCAGCAACTGGCGTTGTTCCTGGTCGTGTACCGTGCTTCGAGTCAGGAGCCGAGAGGCAAACCGCGCCGTTCAAAATGTCGCGTTCAGCGTGGTGCTGTATCGTGTGAGTATTCATGTCGATATGGCGTCCTCGGTCAATTCACCCTTTCAACAACTCGCCTTTTGTCTGCCTCAACGACCCCCATCCTATAACATGGGGGTAACTTCCGATTCTCTGTCTTGCCTATTGGTTTATCCCCACTTGACGGTTCTGCATTTCGGGTAATTGCTGCATACCATGGCCGTCTTGCCTTCTCTGTCTCCTGTGTAGCTGGTTCTTTTTTTCATCTTTGCTCCGCACTCCGGGCATTTCCCCGTTTCTTTCCTTCTGCCGTCTATCCGGCGCGCCTGCATCCATTCGTTGACGGTTTTCTTCTAGTATCTGAGGTATAGCCCTAAAGCTGACAATATCGGTCCTGCTATCATTATTGCTGTTTTGTCCATGTCTTTTCCCTGTCTTACGCTTTTGGTTTTCTTCCTAGTACCTCGTCGGTTGATACGCCGAAAACATCTGCAAGCTTGATTACTGTCTCTAGACTTGGGGTTGCTCCTCTTAAAAGCCTGCTTATATAGCTTTGTGTTAATCCTGTAAGTCTCTGGATATCTTCCTGTTTTAACCCCTTCTCTGTTACTGATTTAAGAAATTGCTCAACCATAATATTCCCCCTAAGAATATGCTTGACAGGTATATTCCTGTCAGGTATACATTGTCCATGCAATTCTTCTGCTCTGAACATGTCAAGGTTGAACCTGGGGAAGATGGTATTTCAGTTGTTACCGTCCGTATCCCCTCGGACATGCTTCCGCCTGTCCGTGAATTGGCTGAGTTACTTGTTCACGTGTCCAGATTCCTCTATACGAAGACAAGGGCTGCTGAGGCAATAGCGGCGGCGCGTCGGCATAACATTATATCATGAGGGGTGGGTCGATGTCCGATAAAAACCAGCAAGATATATTATGTCAAGTACGCAAATAAATTTTTGTCCTGTGCCCTTGAAAGATTCAGAAGACTATGCGACCCTGCAAAAGCCAATATCAATATCAATTAATCCAAAGGGGTAAGTCATGCTTAAGGAGGATGTTGGGACCGAGATTTACAAGACTTGGAGCAATGCACAACGGCGCGAGGAAATCGCCAAGCTGGTTCAGGGCTACAGGTCGGGTCTGCCGGCTTCCATCATGTGTAAGATTTCAGATAGTATTGCAGGCAACCGGAAACGGGCTCGTAAATATCTCCATGAAATGCTGACGCCTGAAGAACGGCAGATTGCAGTGGACAGTGAAACCGGCGAAATGATGGTTTTTGTTCGAGGATATATGCTGTAGCTTCGGCAGAATGTACTTACTTTATGCTACTTCCATGCTAATCGCACCAGGCTTGTTGCTCCTTCCTCACCTTTGATTCTTCCGCGATATAGGGAACGATCTGGTCGGGCAGCGGAGGGTCGAGAACCCCTCCGCTGCGAAAAGACTTGACGAATTTTCTCATCCCCCCCCTATTCCCTCGTAGTTGTTGATGACATTGCCACAGCCATAGGGCTGATCTTGCCCCTGACCTATCTGGGTATTTGAAGATTGATGCCTCTCCCATTTTGACAGAAGCTAACTGGTTGCTATTATTAGTTGAACCGTAACAGTTCCGTCGTCACTGCAACTGCCCGCTCCCGTTCAGGTGGATGAATGATCAATTACCTGCAAACGCGCAGATAGCCGCCCTCGCCCGAAGTCGTATCATGGCTGGTCACTACCCTGCGGTCCGACCGCCCTGAAAAATCGGCCGAAACACAACGGGCCGAATCAGAAGACTCGGCCCGTTATTCGTTCAGGGGAGATTACGTAAAATGTTATGTCAAGCGCAGTGACTGCATGTTGTAACGTCCGGTGACGGCAACTCACATCCGCATCGGACACAGGCATTCACCCATTCCGGATGTCCCGCGTCGGCGGCCCGCTTCTTCGCCTCCAGGCGCCTCACTTCTGCTTCCATTTCGTCGTTGTACTGCGTTTCGAACATGGTCGCTACCTTGCCAGTGTCTTCTTCTGCCAGTAATCACGTTCGAATAACCAGAACTCTTTCATAAAGTCTACGAGGCCGGACATCCTTGATCGAAATGCCTCATGAAAGCGCTCCTGGTCCGGAAATCTTCGTTTTTCGCTGATACAGCGGCAGAGGTCACGGCCGAGGGCGCTGGCCTTCCCATAGAGGGTTGCCTCATCGGGGAACGTCCGTACGCCAGCGACAGGAGAGCCTATTCCGCCCGCAGAAGTCGCCCCCAGCATGTTAATGACCCGCTCCATGTAAGAGATAACGTCCGCGTCCTCGCCTCCTCCGGAGGTTTCCACGACAGCGGCGTATTTACCCTCCAGGGCCATGCAGTGAATCATTCCGTTACAGCGGTCAAAGAGGGCCTTCATCTGGGCGGTGACGCTGAAGATGTAATTCGGGCTGGCCAGAATGAACCCGTCACAGGCAAGAAGTTTCTCCTTGATGCCTTCGTAGTCGTCATTGATGGGACAGATGCCCGTCTTGTGGCAGTTGTCGCACCCGACGCATGGTTGGACCTTCAGGGCGGAGAGGGAGAGGACTTCGGTCTCTGCCCCGGCCTCTCTTGCTCCGGCAAGGACTTCATCCAGCAAGCGCCCGGTATTTCCTCGCGTTCCCCTGGGGCTGGCAAGTATCGCCAGTATTTTCATATAACTTCTCCTTGAGAGGAATCACCTCGCCCGGCTGCCTCGGCGTTGCAGCGTTCAACAGCGTCCCTGAGCCAAGCGATCTCTTCGGGATGAAACTGCTTGGAGTACTCGGTCCCCGCGTTGAGCGCCCAGTGCAGCGGCGGCATAGTGGTTGCCGCCAGAACATGGCCCGGCACCTCCACGCATTTGGCGTCGGTCTGGGTCCAGGCCTGAAGTCGCTCCCGAGTATCGAAGAGCATCAGGTAGTCATTTCCCTCAGCCTCAATGACCAGGGGGAGCACCTGCCCGTCCTGCGGTACCTCTACCACCTCTGCACGGGACTGCTCATCCAGAATGGGAACGAAAAAAGTGGAGTTGAGAAAGAGATCATAGAATTTCGACTGATTCTTTGCATCGCGCATATCCTGACGCAGGGTAACCAGCGCCTCATCGAGTTGAGTCATTCCGGGTGTTCCTTTCATGGTGGCTACCAGCGTTTTGTGATTTCGATCAGGTGATAGCCGAACTGGGTCCTGACCGGTCCGAGAACCTTGTTGATTTCAGCGGAAAAGACGACCTCGTCGAACTCTTTGACCATCTGACCGGGGACAAAGGCGCCGAGGTCGCCGCCCTGCATGCGAGACGGGCACGCGGAATTTTTTCTGGCTATCTCGGCGAAGTCGGCGCCAGCTTCTATCTCGGCCTTGAGTTGCAGGCATTCGGCTTCGGTGGACACGAGGATGTGACGGGCGGTTGCTGTTGGCATGGGAACTCCTTGAATGTTTGCTGAGTGGTGGATGGGATTGTTCAGAGCTTGCGCCGGTCAATGACCCGCTGGGCTTTCCCTTCATGGCGGGGAATGCTGTTCGGCTCCACGAGCTTGACCATGGCACCAACGCCGAGCACCGAATCGATCCGCTTCTCGACCATTTCGAGGAACGCACGCTGGCGCTTCATCTCGTCAAAGAAGATGTTTTCGGTGACCTCGATCTGGATCTCCAGGGTATCGAGAGTCCCCTTGCGGTCGACGATAATCTGGTAGTGGGGTTGGCACCCTTCGATGGCAAAGAGAACCTCCTCGATCTGGGACGGGAAGACGTTGACCCCCTTGATGATGAGCATATCGTCGCTGCGCCCCATGGTTTTCCGCATGCGGACCATGGTCCTGCCGCAGGCGCAGGGGGAGTAATCGAGGCACGTGATGTCCCGGGTCCGGTAACGGATCATGGGGAACGCCTCCTTGGTGAGGGTGGTCAGCACCAGTTCACCGACGCTCCCCGGCGGCAACACCTCGCCGGTATCCGGATCGATGATCTCGGGGATGAAGGCATCCTCGAAGATGTGCATGCCGCACTTGTGTTCACAGTCGCCGGCAATGCCGGGGCCAATAACTTCCGAGAGACCGTAATTGTCGGTAGCACTGATGAAAAGTCTGCTTTCGATTTCCTTCCGCATCGCTTCTGACCATGGCTCACCGCCGAAGAGCCCCACCTTGAGCGACAGGGTCTTGGGATCGATTCCCATCTTTTCCATCCGGTCCGCGATGGTGATGGCATAGCTGGGGGTGCTGACCAGCGCCGTGGTCTTGTAGTCCTGCATGATCATGATCTGCTTTTCGGTGTTCCCGGAGCTCATGGGAATCACCGACGCCCCGATGGTTTCAGTCCCGTAATGGAGGCCAAAAGCGCCCGTAAAGAGACCGTAACCAAAGGCGACCTGAACCACGTCGTCGAGGGTGACGCCGGCGGCGGTCATGAAGCGGGCCACCAGATTCGACCAGACCTTGATGTCGTGCTTGGTGTAACCGACCACCGTGGGCTTGCCGGTGGTTCCCGACGAGGAGTGGATCCGCACGACCTCCCGGAGCGGCACGGCGAACATCCCGTAGGGATAGTTCAGGCGCAGGTCCTCCTTGGTGGTGAAAGGGAGTTTCCTGAGATCCTCGAGGGACTGGATGTCCTCGGGGACGATACCAAGCTCGTTGAACTTGTTCCGGTAGCAGGTGACATTCTTGTATACGCGGTTGATGGTTGCCTGGAGCCGTTCCAGCTGAAGCTGCTGCAGCTCCTCGCGCGGCATGCATTCGTATGTTGGTTCCCAGATCTGCATACGGTGACCTCGCCTATCTTTCCCAGATTTCCTTCTTGTCTTTCCCGAGGTAAGCCCTCTGAACCTCCTTGTTTTCCAACAACTCAGAGGCAATTCCTTCAAGCACTACTTTACCTGTTTCAAGCACATACCCCCGGTCTGCCATCTTGAGGGCCGCCTTGGCGTTCTGCTCCACGAGGAGCACGGTGGTCCCCCGCTCGCTTCGGAGCTGCTCGATGACCCGAAAAATCTCCTGAACCACAAGGGGAGCAAGTCCCATTGAAGGCTCATCGAGCAGGAGGAGTTTGGGCCGCGCCATGAGTGCCCTCCCCATGGCCAGCATCTGCTGCTCGCCGCCGGAAAGAGTTCCGGCAGCCTGCTTGCGCCGCTCGTGGAGCCGGGGAAAGAGGGCATACATGTCGTCCAGGTCCTTGCGGATGGCGCTCCGCCCTTCCCTCCCCCGGTAGCGGAGATAGGCTCCCAGGTCCAGATTGTCCTCCACGGAGAGGGGTTTAAAGACCTGCCTCCCTTCGGGAACCTGGCAGATGCCAAGCTTCACGATCCTGTCGGGTCCGAGGCCAGCAATATCTTGGTCGTCAAAATGAATCTGCCCGGTGGCCGGTGGTGTCACGGCGGAGATGGAATTGAGGATTGTCGTCTTGCCCGCGCCGTTGGCGCCGATCAGCGTGACAATCTCTCCCTGCTTCAGGTGAATCGAGATGTTTTTGAGGGCGTGAACCTTGCCGTAGAAGGTGTTGATGTTCTTGATTTTCAGCATTCCCTATCCTTCCCCAAGATAGGCTGATATCACTTCCGGATTTTCCTGAATTTCCCGCGGCGTCCCTTGGGCCAGCTTGCGCCCCAGATTGAGAACCACGATGGCGTCGCAGATGTCCATGACGAGTTCCATGTCATGCTCCACAAGGGCAACGGTGACACCCGATTCCCGGATTTTCTGGATGAGACGCGCCAGCTCAAGGGTTTCCCGGCTGTTGAGGCCTGCGGCCGGCTCGTCCATGAGAATTACCTTCGGCTCTAGGGCCATTGCCCGGGCGATTTCAAGGAGTCGACCCTTGCCAAAGGGAAGACTCCCCGCCTCATGGTCAGCCAGGTCGGTGATCCCCGTGAATTCGAGCCAGTGAAGAGCCCGCTCCCGGAACCTTCGCTCTTCGGCCACCTGCCAGGGAAGCCTGAGAGACGAAGCGATGATGCCACTCTTCCCTTTCGTGTGGAGACCGACCATCACATTCTCCAGCACCGTCATCCTGCCGAAGAGCTCGATATTCTGGAAGGTACGGACCATGCCGAGGGAAGCCAGCCGTTCCGGCGCGAAACGGGTCACGTTCTTTCCCTGCAGATGCACCGTACCGCTGGTTGGCGTATAGATGCCGGTCACAATATTGAAGAGCGTGGTTTTCCCGGCGCCGTTGGGACCGATGATGCCGGTGATGGCCCCATCCGCCACCCGGAAGGAGACATCTTCGAGGGCGGTGACCCCACCAAAACGTTGCGTGATTCCCTGAACCTCAAGCATCGGCCTTGCTCCCTGCCCCGGCCCGCGAGACGATCTGGCCCACGAGCGCCGGAATCCCCCGGACAAGGCCGCCGGGCATAAACAGGGTCATGAAGATGAGCAGAAGGCCGTAGACCACGATGTCGTAATCCTGAAACGCCCTGAGAATCTCGGGCAGGAATGTCAGGAGCGCTGCGCCGAGGAACGAGCCGTAGATGCTCCCGAGTCCGCCGATGATTACCATGGTCACCAGTTCCACCGAAAAATTGAAACCAAAGGAGGTGGGGGAGACAAAGGTCATGGTGTGGGCGTAAAGGCTTCCTGCTATGGAAGAAATTACCGCCGACAGGGCAAAAATCTGTACCTTGAGAAACCGTACGTTCACCCCCATCACCCGTGCAGCCACCTCGGAATCGTGGATCGCCCTCAATCCCCTCCCGATGCGGGAATTGACCAGATTGAGCGACAGGAGGATCGTCACCAGCGTCATCCCCCATATGAGGTAGTAATTTTTGAAATCGGTGTCAAAAGAGATTCCGCTAAGGGCAAGGTTCGGAATCCCCGAAAACCCGGACGGCCCCCCCGTCAGGTCAACCGCCTCGTTGAAGGCGATGTACACGATAATGCCGAAGCCTAGGGTTGCCATGGCCAGGTAGTGCCCCTTTAGCTTCAGGATCGGGAACCCGATGATGAAGGCAAGGGTGCCCACGGCAGCCGCCACAACCGCCATGGCCAGCCAGGGGTTCAGGCCATGGGTTGCGGTCAGTATCCCCGATGCATAGGCGCCGAGGCCGAAGAAGGCGGCCTGGCCCATGGAAATCTGCCCGGCGTACCCGAGGAGTAGGTTCAACGCCACTGCCAGAAGGGTGTGGATGCCCACAAAAACGAATACATTGAGGAGATACCCTTCCCTGAAAGCCAGGGGAAGGAAGATGATCAGGAGGGTGAACAGGGTGAACTTCACCAACTCATGTTTCAGAAACGATCTTGATTTCATCATAACGACAGTCCGTAGTGGTTAAACCCGCTCAGTATCGCCCTTTGTAAAGAGCCCCTGGGGACGTATGAAGAGAATGACGAGCAGAATGATGAAGGCGATGGCATCCTTGTAGCCGGACGAAAAAAATCCGGCGCCGAGGGACTCGAGGACACCGAGGATAATCCCGCCGAATACGGTGCCGAGTCCGCTGCTCATTCCTCCGATGATGGCGGCACAAAATCCCTTGAGGCCCAGCATCACGCCGACATCGTAGGAGGTCATGGTGAGCGGAGCGATGATGATGCCGGCCATGGAGCCCATGGCGGAGCTGATGGCAAAGGAGAAAAGCACCATGCGCCTGACGTCGATTCCCACGAGCCCCGCGGCGCGGCTGTTGTACGCACAGGCCCGCATGGCCTTACCGCTGATGGTGTAGTTGAAATAGAGCTTGCTGCAGATGATGACAACCGTCGTTACGGCGAAAATCCAGAGATGCTGCGGCAGGATCGTCGCTTCCCCCAGTTGGATCGGCTCGTTGCCGGAAAAGGTTTCGAGCGCATGGGTATCCTTCCCCCAGACGAGCATGGCGATTCCCCGGATGAGGATGCTCCCGCCGACGGTGATGATGACCAGGCTGATGGGGGAAGCGTTCTTCATGGGACGGATGGCGAGCCGCTCGAAGGCAACCCCCGCAATGGTTGATGCGGCTATTGCCAAAATTACCGAGACCAGAAGCGGCAGATTGAGAACCGTGAGAAAGAACACTGTGAACATGCCCCCCAACATCACGAATTCACCCTGGGCAAAATTTATGATGCCGGTGGCATTGTGGATAATGGCGAAGCCGACGCCGATAAGGGCGTAGATGGCTCCCGTCGACAGGCCTGAAAGAAGGTACTGCGCTATCTGCTGACCGATATGCATAGATTATGTGTCTGGCTCACAAGGAGGGAGCGCAGACCGACAAAGCCTGCGCTCCCTTGATTGGTGTATGAATAAGCGGTTACTTGACCAAGGCGAAATCTTGTTTTCTGATCTCCACAAGGACGAAAGCGTCCTTGGTGAGTCCCGCGTGATCGGAAGGAGAGTAGCTGAAAACACCGCCGATGCCGGCAAAACCCCGCGTCCGCTCCAACTGGTCCCGTATGGCTGTTGGATTGTCAGCGCCACGCTCGATGGCGCCCTTGAGAAGCATGATCGCATCCCAGGCATGGCCGCCAAAGTGGTCACCCTCTGCCTTGTAGTGCTTCTGGTAATCCTTCACGAAGGCAAGAAGGGACTTTTTCTGACGGTCTGAATTGGGAAGCAGATCGGCCACGATAACGCGTCCCGACGGGAGAAGGATTCCTTCGGCAGCGCCTCCGGCAAGGCCGATGAACTTCTTGGAGGAAACGCCGTGGCTCATGTAGAGGGGAAGCTTCAGGCCCAGTTGCTTGGCGTTGCGGGCAACCACTGCCGGCCCCGGATTGGTGCCCCAGCAGATGACGGCCTGGGCACCGCTCCCCTTGATTTTGGTAAGCTGGGCTGTCATGTCGGTATCCTTCGGGCCATAGGTGTCGTCAGACACGATCCTGATCCCGTAGGCCGATGCCTGGGCCTTCAGCTGCTCGCGTCCCGACGAACCGAAACCGTCGGAAACGGTGAGGATAGCAATCTTTGATATTTTTTTCCTTTTCAAATCCCCGTAGATTCTCGCCACGGCGAGGCCATCGTTCTGAGCGGTCTTAAAAACCCACTTCTTGACCGGTTCGGTGATTTTGCTTCCGGCGGCACAGGAAATCATCGGAATTCTTGCCCGTTCCACAACCGGAATGACGGCCATGGTGTCACCAGTGGTGCTGGGGCCTATGATTGCGGCAACCTTGTCCTCTTTGATGAGGCGATTGGCGGCCTGCACCGCCTTGGTGGCATCCCCTTGCGTGTCGTAGGCGATCAGTTCAAGCTTGCGACCTTTGACGCCACCGGCAGCATTGATCCCGTTCACCACCATCTGGGCGGTGTTGCGCTCAGGCTCGCCAAGGAACGATGCAGGACCAGTCACAGCGAAGAGCCCGCCGATCTTGATGAGGGGAGCCGCAAGGGCGCTTCCGGCCAGAAGAGCCAGCGACACGACAAACGTCAGTATGAAAGAACTTTTCTTCAGCATGGACAACCTCCCCGTTGATTACTTCACCAACTCCCAGTCTCCCCTGATGATCCCCGCGGCTCTCCCAGCGTAGCGATCACATGGCGTAGAGCCGGGCGCCCTTGAGAACAGTGAATCCATTTCCCGTGAGGGTACTGATTGCTTTTGCGGTCTCGTCGAAACGGAAGATGATGACGGCATTCTCACCGCACCGCTCCACAAAGGCGTACATGTATTCCACGTTGATCTGATCGCGGTCCAGTGCCTGAAGGATCTGGGAGAGGCCGCCGGGACGGTCGGGGACCTCGACGGCCACCACCTCGGTCTTGCTGACGGTAAAGCCCCTTTCCTTCAGGACCTGCTTCGCTGTTTCCCGGTCATTGACGATGAGGCGCAGAATGCCGAAGTCAGAGGTGTCAGCCAGGGAGAGTGCACGGATATTTACCCCCGCGTCGCCAAGGACCTTGGTGATTTCAGCAAGACGGCCGGACTTGTTTTCAATAAAAATTGAGATCTGCTCAACGTTCATTCCATCCTCCTCGCAGGGTCAGGCCTGCTCGCTCTCCTTGTTTTGGACGCGGCACGAGTGTGCCCCGGCGGGCATCAGCTGCTTTTCCGATTGTCGATGACCCGCTTCGCCTTGCCTTCACTCCGGGTTATGGTCTGGGGTTCCACAAGACGGACCCGGCATGATATGCCAAGAATGTCCTTTATCTCCTTTTCGACCCGTTGGGACAGGGACTGGAGCACCTTGATCTCATCGGAGAAGAGCCGTTCGTCCACTTCCACCTGAACCTCAAGGGAATCCAGGTTATCCTTGCGGTCGACAATGAGAACATAGTGGGGTTCGACCCCCTCGATTCCCATGAGGATTGACTCAATCTGCGACGGGAACACGTTGACTCCGCGGATAATGAGCATGTCATCGCTTCTGCCGGTCATACGGGTAAGGCGGGCGTGGGTCCTGCCGCAGGCACACGGCTCGTACGTGAGGCTTGTGATGTCGCGGGTACGGTACCGGATGAGGGGGATCCCCTCCTTGGTGATGGTGGTGATGACCAGTTCGCCTCGCTCCCCTTCCGGAAGAACCTCACCGGTCTCGGGATTGATGATTTCGGGGATGAAGTGGTCTTCCCAGATGTGGAGCCCCTTCTTCGCCTCGCAGCATTCGATGGCCACACCCGGCCCCATTATTTCCGACAGGCCGTAGATGTCGATGGCGCAGAGGTTCAGCTTCTCCTCAATCTCGCTCCGCATCGCCTCTGACCACGGTTCTGCCCCGAAGATACCGACGCGGAGCTTCAACTCGCGGAAATCCACTCCTTCCTCCCGTGCGGCCTCGGACATGAAGAGCGAGTATGACGGGGTGCAGGTGAGGACCGTGGAACCGAAATCCTTCATGATCATAATCTGCTTCTTGGTGTTCCCCCCCGACATGGGTATGACTGAAGCGCCGAGCTTCTCCGCGCCGTAGTGGGCGCCAAGGCCGCCGGTGAAGAGGCCGTAGCCGTAGGAGTTATGGATGATGTCCCCCCGGTGGACCCCGGCGGCGGCGTAGGAGCGGGCCATGAGCTCGGACCAGGTATCGATGTCCTTTCGGGTGTAGCCGACCACGGTCGGCTTACCGGTGGTGCCGGAGGAAGCATGGATGCGGACAATCTCCTCCATGGGTGCCGCAAAGAGGCCATAGGGGTAGCTGTCGCGCATGTTCTGCTTTAGGGTGAAGGGGAGCCGTTGCAGATCGGCGAGGGACTTGACACTGTCGGGGGTGATGCCGGCTCGGTCAAAGCTCTGCCGGTAGAAGGGAACCGATGCGCAAACCCGGGCTACGGTGGCCTGAAGCCGTTTGAGCTGCAGGGCCTCCAGGGCTTGGCGGGGAAGCGTCTCGAACTCTTCATTGTAATAGCTCATCGTGAACTCCTTACCCGATCAAAGACCCCGGCCCAGTTGGAACGCAACATGGTTAACTTTGAGGGCCTTCGGTGGAATCATCTTTTCCAGGGCCTTGATCCAACATTCATCGGGAATGTCGAGCCGCTTCGACACGGCCCCGAGAAGCACCGTATTGGCTGCACGGACATTTCCCGCCTCGGTGGCCAGCTTCTGGCCGTCAACCAGGAGTGAATCGGGGAACATGGCCGCGATCTTGCCGGGAAGGTCGTCCGGATAGGTCTCCTGCCCAAGGAGAACCGATGGCGGTGGAATGCGCAGGTCGTTGGCAATCACTGTCCCACCGTTTTTCATGAGGGGAAGTGAGCGGTAGGTTTCCAGTATCTCGAAGCCGAAAAGAATATCCCCTTCACCTTCGGGAATGATGGGGGAGTGAACTTCCCGGCCGTAACGAACGTGGGATACGACGCTCCCTCCCCGCTGGGACATGCCGTGGATCTCGCTTTTCTTTACGTCGTAACCGGCCTGCATGAAGGTCTCCGAAAGAACCTCCGAGGCGAGCAGAATCCCCTGCCCACCCACGCCGACAAGGAGGATGTTGGTGATGGTGTCGCTCATTTGGCACTCCCGATCGCGTTGAATTTGCAAAGCTGTCGGCAGACGTCGCATCCGTTGCAGAGCAGCGGGTCGATGTATGCCTTCCCCTTCTTCCCGTCAGGGGCTGGCTGCCACTCGATTGCCGGACAGCCGATCTTGAGGCATGCTTTGCAACCGGTGCAGTGATCCTGGTCAATCGAGAGGAGAAGCCCTTTTTTGAATACCCCTTCACGCTTCACCAGCACACAGGGACGGTTGGTTATGATGACTGACGGCTCGGGGCGTTCCATCTCCTCATTGAGCGCAGCACGGGTTTCTTCCAGGTTCAAGGGGTCGACCACCCGTACGTGCCTGATACCGACGGCCTTGCAGAGTTGCACAAGATCGACGGCGTTGGTCTCGCCGCCCGACAGGGTCCAGCCGGAGGCGGGGTTATCCTGGCGGCCGGTCATGGCGGTTATCCGGTTGTCGAGGAGCACGACCGTGGCGGGAGACTGATTGTAGGCCATCTCCATGAGACTGTTTATGCCGGTGTGAAGGAAGGTGGAGTCGCCAATGACCGCCACCACTTTCTTCTTTTCTTCGGGGGAAAGGACCCGGACCATGCCGCTGGCGCTGCTTATGCTCGCCCCCATGCAGACACAGGTATCCATGGCGTTGAGGGGGGGCATGAAGCCGAGGGTGTAGCAGCCGATATCGCCGGTGACGTATGCTTTGAGCTGGCTGAGGCTGTAAAAGACCCCCCGGTGGGGACAGCCGGGGCACATGTTGGGAGGACGGCCCGGGAGCTTTTCAACGGTGGTCTGGCTTGCGTCAGGGAGGTTGAATGCCTTGCGGAGCCTTCCGGGGGTGAGCTCCCCGCAACGGGAGATGATCTCCTTGCCGATGACTGCGATGCCGGCGGCTTTCACCTGCTCCTCGATAAAGGGATCAAGCTCTTCGACAACGTACAGCTTCTTCACCTTGGCGGCAAACTCCTTTATGAGCGCCATGGGGAGCGGATGGACCATGCCGAGTTTGAGGACCGACGCGGTGGGGAGCACCTCGCGCACATACTGGTACGAAACGCCGGCAGTGATAATGCCGATCTCGGTGTCACGCATCTCAATCCGGTTGAGGGTTGCCGTGGCGCCATACTCGGCAAGCTTCACAAGCCGCTCCTCCACGAACGGGTGACGGATCTTGGCGTTGCCGGGAAGCATGACGAGCTTGGAGGGGTTCTTTACGAGCTTCGGGGTCGGGAGACCGGCCACCGGTTCCGCCAGTTCAACGATGGATTTCCCGTGGGAAATGCGGGTGCAGCTGCGGAGCATCACCGGGGTATCGAACTGCTCGGATAGTTCAAAGGCGATCCGGGTGAACTCCTTGCACTCCTGGGAGTCAGACGGCTCCAGCATCGGCACCTTGGCGAACTTGGCATAATTGCGGCTGTCCTGCTCGTTCTGGGACGAATGCATCTCCGGGTCGTCGGCAACCACCAGGACAAATCCCCCCCCGACGCCGGTATAGGACAGGGTGAACAGGGGATCGGCCGCCACGTTGACCCCCACGTGCTTCATGCACGCGATGGCCCGTCCGCCGCCAAAGGAGGCACCGATGGCCACCTCAACGGCAACCTTTTCGTTGGATGCCCAGGAGGCGTCTATTTCTTTGTAGTTGACGATAGTTTCGAGGATTTCTGTGGATGGGGTGCCGGGGTAGGCGCTGGCAACCTTCACCCCCGCCTCAAAAGCACCCCGAGCGATGGCTTCGTTGCCGGAGAGAATTTCCTTCATGGTGTGTATAATCCCTGGAAAATAAAATAAGGGGAAAGCCCCCCTTAACGGTTCAAGGACTATACAAAATAAGCGGATTGTAAGTCAACTCCTTTGGGTTTTTAGAGCTTTTGTAGGGGTTTGATACTATCAAACCCCGAGGCCGAGCAACACCCCCTCCAAAAGTCCGAAGTCGCTCACGGTCATCCGGTCAAAACCGAAGACATCCATAGTCTTGAGGGTGATGAGGATGCCCGCGATTATGAGGTCTTCACGTCCCTTTTCGAGCCCGGGCACCGTAAGGCGTTCTTCTGAAGATAGGGGAAGGAGCATCGTAAAGATCCTCCCGATCTCATCACGGGTGATGACATGATTGTTCACGCGGCGGTAGTCATAGTCGGTCATCTGGAGGCTGATGGCTGCCAGGGTTGTTGCCGTGCCGGCAGTACCGACGAGCGTTGCCCCATCGAGGCGTCCTCGGAGGCCCTTCCCTTCAAGACTTTTCCCGAGCCCGGCCAGTTCCCTGCCGATTTTTTCTTCCATGGCCGGGACATCGGGTTTCCCTTCGGTGAGCCTGACCACCCCGAGGGGAAGACTCTCGGTATGGAGCGGCCTGCGTGATTCGGCCAGGGTGTACTCGGTGCTCCCTCCTCCCACATCAAAAACGAAGAAGTCCCCCTCTTTCCGGGTCAATCCCGAAATCACCCCAGCCAGCGTCAGCAGTCCCTCCTCCTCACCGTCGATCACCTCCAACCGGATGCCGGTCCGATCAATTACCTCGCTGCAGAACGCGGCGCCATTAGCCGCATCGCGGACCGCACTCGTGGCAACGGCCCTCAGTCGCGTAACGCCTCCGCGTTTCATATCTGCGGCAAAATCAATCAATGCATCGAGGGAGCGTTGCCACGCCGCGGGAGAAATCCCCGCCTCCCGAGTGAATCCCCCGCCAAGCCGTGTTATGCGGCGCTTGACGAGAATCGGGGCCACAGCTCCTCCCTCCACTTTCCCGATAAGGAGCCGAGCCGTGTTGGTGCCAAGATCAATAGACGCGAGTACGTCATGCATCAGGTGAATTCCCTCCTGGTTTCTATGATGGTGAGACAGGAATCGGCTACTTTGGCAAACGCCGAAATCATGTCAGCGTAGATGATCCCGGCCCGCACGGTGCACTTGCCGGTGGAGAGGCGCTTGATATGCCCATTGAGCATCGCCTCCCGCATCTGTACCACCTCGTCCCTCAGCCCCCGCCCCTTTTCAATGGCATCCGCGGCAGGAGTTTCGATTGTTTCCACCGCCAGAGCAACCATTTCCTCTGCCTTGCGCGCCAGATTCCTGATCTCGTGCATTGCCGTGGTTGAGAAGAGGAGTTTTTCCTCTTTCTTCTTTCGCAAATAATCGAGGATCGCCTCAGACTGGTCCGCAACATGCTCGAGCTCACTGATGAGCTGCAGCATGACCGGAATATCCATTGACTCTTCCGGCGGGAGCGGCTGCCGCGAAAGGGTCACCAAAAAATCGGACAGATCCCTCTGGAGGATGTCGATGGTGTTCTCCTTCTGGGCAATGGCAGTGGACTTCTTGGCATCATAGCGGAAGAACTGCTCGACCATTTCATCGTACATGGTGCGGGTGATTCCGGCCATTCTTCTCAGTTCGTTCCGGGCCTGGAGGAGTGCGATGGGAGGGGTGTTGATGACGCGGTTGTCAATGAAGACCGTCCGTGCTTCGACACTGGAAGCCCGCTCGCTGCCGGGAATGATGCGAGGGGCCGAGCGGGCGAAGAAGCCGATGAGGGGAAGGAAGATGCAGGCGCTGAGGATGCTGAAGACCGTGTGGGTATTGGCCAGCACCCGCGAAACCGAGGCTGACGAGGAGAGATCCGCAGGCGACAGGGTAACGACGAACTCGATGAATGCAGGAAAAAAGAGCATCACAACGGTAACGGCAAATATATTGATTACAAAGTAGAAAAAGACTGCGCGCTTCGCTTCAAGGGTACCCCCTATGGATGCAACAGCAGTGATGACCGATGTGCCGACAAGTTCGCCGATGACCATTGCAGCACCCGTCTCGAAGGAGACGAGCCCGCTTCCCGCCAGGGCCATGACGATGCCGATCGCAGTACTTCCCGACTGCACGAGGAGGGTGAGGAGGGCCCCGAAGAGAACGGCCGTAACATGCTTTGAAATCAGGAAGGTGTCGTGGCCGATGATGATGGCGTTCTGCTGCAGTGGCTGGAGATTTGCCTCCATTACGCGGAGGCCGAGAAAGAGGAGCCCTGCGCCGAGTAGCAACTCGCCGGCGTTCACCCAGCGGCGGCGGCGCACGAAGAACCTGAGTGCCACCCCGATGAAGATAGCGGGAAGGGCGAAGGAAGTAATCTTGAAGGCGATGAACTGGACCGCCAGTGTCGTGCCGATGCCGGTGCCGAGGAGAATTCCCAGGGCCTGGTAGAGGGAAATGAGCCCGGCGTTGACAAAGCCGATGGTAATGATGCAGGCGGCGCTCGACGATTGGAGAAGTGACGAAAGTGAACTGCCAAGAAGGGCCGCGGCCAGCCGATTACCGGCAACCCTCTCCAGAGTTCGGCGGAACCTGTCGCCGGCAAGCTTCTGGAGTCCTTCGGTCATGGTCTTCATGCCGAGGATGAAAAGGCCGAGCCCCCCCAGGGCCTCAAGGACATAGAGGATAGTCATGGACGTCCGTGTCCTTGCGCGTTATTTGGAGATGACAAAGGGGAAGGTAAAATCGGGCGGTGCGGATTTTGACGCCCCCTTCCGGAAGACGAGGAGCTTCATTCCCTTTATTGCTGCCAGATCGATCCTGAAATAGACGAGTCCCTCCGCCGTGGCTCCGGGAATAACAGTGGCGGCGTTGAGTGCCCGGGTAAAGATGTCCTGGGGAAAGACTTCATAGTAATAGGGAAGTTGGGATCCGGTTTCAGTGTACGAAGATGTCCTCTCGTAATCTTCCAGATAGTAAAACCCCACATAGGGATAGGGAATCAGGTAGTAGGAATCGCGTGAAACTATTTCCTTTACCCGCTCGGGTGTAAGAGGGAGATGCTGGCGGTTCTGGTCATCAAGGAGAACGAACGAGTCGACGCCGAACCCCACCTCCCGGTCGGTCCGGTTATGGATGCTGACATCGAAGGCAGTGACCGCTCCGTCGAGATTATAGGAAACCATTTCCCGGGCGGAATTCGCCGCCGTGATGGCTATACCATCATTCGTAATTGTCTGGGAATTGTCGGCGGTGTTGATGACCCCTTGGGGAACCTGCTGCGGGATAACCTTGAGAGAACACCCCGCAAGGAAAAGAGCACCACAGAGGAACGAAAGCACTAAAGTTCTCATTGCATATACCCCCTGCAGGAAATCGGTCCTGTTACAGGCCAAGCTTGAACCTGAAAAACAGTGTAGCACGTCCCGGTCATGCTGTCAGGAACCAATCCCCTCGGAAATCGAAAAGGCCCCTCAGGCGCAACTCCAGTGACAGTTTCCGGTTATGGCTGCCGGTTCCCCACCGTTGAGACATGAACTGTTGCAAAGGAATCAGGAAAAGAGACCACCCTGATGAAGGTAATCTTTTCCGCTTCGCGATTGGATGCAGCAGCAATGTACAAGTTGAGTCCGGATCTGAGTCGTGTCCGGAGATAACGATGTGCTTCAAGGGCAAGCAGTAACGAATTTCTGACCCGTTCCTCCCGATTGGCTCCCCAGGATGCATTTGCCTCAATCTTGACAACTCGACCGGAGTCAAGGGTGGCAAGTCTGGAGACGAAAGAATCAAGTTCTCGACGTACCCTCGTGTCGAAACAGGGAGCACTGCCCCCCAGGCGCACCGTACCGATCTCTTCAGCCGGCATTGACGATGCCTGGGGATAGACAGAGACAGGAATAGAGATCAGTAATGCCGAGAGAAGAAGGAGAGGAACAGCCGATTTCATCAGCTTTCCTTGGGGATAAGGAAGAGAATCTCGCACCGGCGATTCAACTTTCTCCCGTCAGAAGTTGCATTGTCTGCCAGCGGCTTGGACTTGCCGAGCCCCTTGATGAAAATCTTGGCCGCATCAATTCCCTCCCGTGCCACGAGGTAGCTGGCCACGGAAACGGCGCGCTTGAGGGAAAGATCCATGTTGTAGTCGGTCGAGCCAATATTGTCGGTATAGCCGTCAACCCGGAGATAAACCCACTTCGTGTCCTTTCGGACCAGCTCTGCAACCTCGGAGATGGACTTCTTCCCCTCCGCCGAGAGACTCCACTGGTCAAAGTCGAAGGTGACGTCCGGGAAGCGAAATTTTCGATAGACCTTCATGCTGTCGGTGATATCCCCTTCACGGGCCGAGGCAACCTGAACGTTCTGCCCCTTCACATCGACACTGTAGAGAGGGGTGATCCCTTCGAGACGGGCAAGGGTATACTCAAGGGCGGAGTTTTCCAGAGTCCCCGAAACCCGCGACGCCAGCCGGACTTCTTCCCCTCCCTGCGTCAGGGAGACCTCTTCTAGGGTGGCGGGAGAAACGGCCTTGGCTGCAGCAGGTTGAGCCGAAATAGTCACTTGACCGTAGGGTTTGATGGTGATCTCCTCCTTACCGGGCTCAACCGTAACCTCAAGCTTGTTGGCCGGCGCCTGAGGTGCAAGGGAGCTGACAAGAAGTGAGGAGATGGGGATAATCTTGCGGATCTTGACTGGTTCCTTCTTTTTTTGTTCATCAAGAGGGTCCAGTCCCTGTCCAAGTCGTGGCACCGGCTTAACGTAGCTGCCGACCCCCTGACAGGCAGTCAGGCCGAAAATCGCACGCCAATCGGGGCTGCCATCGGCAAAACCGATACTTCCGGCCAGGTTGAGGGTAAGATGGGGGGAGAGATAGTACTGTAAACCAACCAGTCCCTCCAATGAATCCGCAAGGGCTGGATCACGGCTGGTGTTACCGGTAAGTTCGCCAGTGACTCTCATGCGGAGCGCCGGTGAATACTCTATACCCACGCCGTAAAGAATCTCATTATCGAAATTTTTGCCTTCGGGAGAACCAGCCAGCAGGTATCCGGAATAGGCATGGACCCCGAACCGGTCCGTGGTGTAGGAAGCGATGACCTTCCCACCACCATTTGTAGTACCGTCTACAGCCGCGTTCTCTGATATCTGGCGCTGGAGGAACAGATCAAGCGCCAGCTTCAAGGGGGAACTCCGCTTCCCAATTACCCTGAGCTTTGACCCCAGTTCGGCGTACCCTTGCCCCGTCTTCTCCTCGTCGCCGTTAAAAAGAAGGTTCGGATATGAGCCGTAGAGTTCCCAGAAAGTACCAATGCCGAGGGTAAGAGCAACAGGAACAGTCAGTGCGTTGTCGCTGTTCTTCGCCGTGCTGATTCCCCAAGCCCCCACGCAGATATTCCCTGCATCGAGCGTTTCGGCCGAAGGCACCGTAATGAGGCCCGTCGAGCCGTTCATGGCGGGGTTGGCAAAGGCCGATGCGGCAAAGACAAGAGCCGCTATGATAAAAACACAAAGTCTTGTCATGAAGAGTTAGCGCCTTGCGTACCTGGTGGGTCCGACGACACCAAAGGGGTTTCGAACAGAGACAATTTTTTGTCAACGGCTACTGAACTTCCGACAGAGCTGGTGATACCGGAACGCCGGCGCAGGGGGTTACTGATCGTTATCGACCCGCTCCTTGAGTTCCTTGCCGACTTTGAAAAACGGAAGCTTTTTCGGTTTCACCTCAATGGGGTCACCCGTTTTGGGGTTTCTGCCCGTGTAAGCCTTGTAATCCTTGACGACAAAACTCCCGAAGCCGCGAATCTCGATCCGCTCGTTCCGCACCATGGCGTCAGTCATTGCATCGAAGACTATGGAGACAATCTCCTCCGCCTTCTTGTAGGTGAGCCCTTTTTCTGCCGCCAATGCCTCAATAAGTTCAGACTTGTTCATCACAACCTCCTCCCGGTAGGTATCGAGAAAGAATTGCAGAGACGTACGTCTCTCATGAAAGCTCTTCGGCATGCGGACTCGAAAACTTTAGTAAATTCGCCAAGAAACTTTAACAGCACCCCTTCAGATACTGCTTGGCGACCAAAGCCGCCTCTTGGGACCGTCCGGTTGTCTCCAGAAGTCCCACCAGCCTCTCAGCCGCTTCCCGTTTGAGAGGCGTTGAAAGAAGCTGCGAAAACAGGGCAATGGCTCGATCGCTCTCTCCCTGCACCCGATATATTTCACCCAGGAACATCCCTGCCTGATCAGGCAATATGTTCCGCTCAACCATCCGTTCCAGAAGAGGCACCGCTTCGGTAAAGCGGCCATTTTCCGTCAGCAACTGCACCAGGCTGAGGTTGCAGAGAGGATTAGCGTCATTCAAAGCAAGCGCCCGACGCAACAGGGTCTCGCAGCGGCGCCCGTCCCCTCCCTGATGCGAGAGAATGGCCAATTCATACAGAAGAATGTCGCTCTCTCCGGAGGCCAACAACCGCTCGAACACCTTTTCAGCAGTCATCTGGTCACCGCCGTGGGCTGCCAGATACCCTCCTGCAAATTCCTCTCCCAGATCAGCATAACGTTCGGGCAAATCACCCGGCAACGGACGAACAAGGAGCTCGAACCGGTCCATGTCATTCAAACCATCGTCTTCAAGCTCAATGTTTTCGGAATGTTGCGACGTTGATCCGCCACAGCCGCCACACCCCCCCTTTTTCTCATGGTGATGCACATGGGGGATTTGCTTTTCCAAAAGCGCAAAAGACTTTACCGCCTTGTCCCTTATGGTTACGTCATCTGCCAGATCGAGAGTCAAATTAAGGTGTTCCTCGGCTTTGGCAAACTCTCCACTCTTCAGGCAGTGTTCCGCCTCCTGAAGGTTCATCTCGGCGAGACGGTTTCCCGCCACAACCATTTTTTCTCTGATGACGGCAGCCGTGGTCGCGCCTTCGGGAGAATGAGCATCAAGCCGCTCAAGGGCGTCCTCCAGGGAAAGCCGTGCTTCAGCAAAGCGGCCGGCAGCCAGGAGCTTTTCGCCTTTTTCCAGACATGACGCTGCATCCTTCCGGAATAACTTGGAAAAAAACATAATGGATCCTCCTGTTCGTTAAATCGTGAACGTATGGGGAAGTCTGTTAAAACGGCCAGGGATCAGTCGGCTCTACTCAGCAAGGTGACACTTTCAATATGGAACGTTTGGGGGAACATGTCGACGGGGAGGCATTCGCGGACATCGTAACCGGACTTGCGAAAGAGCCCGAGATCCCTTCCCAGGGTGGCAGGGTCGCAGGAAACATAGACAACCCGCTCCGGCCTGAGGGAGGCCACCTCTGTCACCGCCTCTTTGGCGCCGGTCCGCGGAGGGTCGAGAACAACCACCGAATAGTGTTTCTCTCGGGAGACAAGCTGACGCACTCCAGCGGCGGCATCGGAACGGATGAACTCGATCTTTCCTGCACCGTTAGCCGCTGCATTGCGCCTTGCATCTTCCAGTGAGGGGCCATAGTCTTCGATCCCCACAACTGCCATGGCATATCGGGACAGAGGAATGGCAAAGTTGCCGTTGCCACAGAACAGGTCCAGCAACCGTTCTTCCCCGGTCAGATCCGCCATTCGATGAACCGCGCGCAGCAGTTCCCGGTTCTGACGGTAATTGACCTGAGAGAAGCCGCCTCGGCTGAAGCTCAGGGTCATGGAGGGAAGTTTCGGCAAGAAGTCGCCAGGGAAGCGGTAGGTGAGAGCATCATCCCCCCAGAGGGGTTCAATGCTTTCCTTTCGGCCGCACTGAAGATGGAGTCCACCCACCGCTGGGAGATCACTACGGCAGGCGGTAAAATGCGCCCGTGCACGATCTCGATTGTCGCCGATATAATGCACTACGGCCAAGGTGACGCCGTCATCTCCCACGGCCACGTCCACTTGGGGAATACGGTCGGGCTCAGCGAAACAACTGATGACAGGGCGAATCTCCGCCAATACCTGATTGAGGGCCGAATTGCAGATAGCGCACCCTTCGGGGATATCCACGACATAGTGGGATCCGCGGCGGTAGAAGCCCATCTGGAGCTTTCCGGCGGTCCAGCGCACCTTGAACTGGACCCGTGAGCGGTAGCCGTAGGGGGAGTCGGAGGGGACAGCCCTGGCGACCCGTTCCGACTCGATCCGACCGAAGCGCCAGAGGGTGTCGCCAACAATTCGTTCCTTCGCCTCAAGCTGGTCATCGTAGGAAAGATGCTGCCATGTGCATCCGCCACAGATGCCAAAAACCGGACACAGGGGAACCACTCTGCGTGGTGATGCTTCAAGGAGCTCGACGATTTCCCCTTCAAGATAGGAGTTCTTTACCAGGCTCAGTCGTATGCGGGCAAGGTCATCCGGCGCGGTGAACGGTACGAAACAGGCTTTCCCCTCGACACGGCCGAAGCCGGCTCCACCGAAAGCCAGGGACTCAATCCGGACAACGGCTTCAGTCATGGTAATACGCCGTGATGCGGGCAGAAAGATTGCGCTTATTTCGAGCCCTCGCGAGCTCAGTCATGAGGAATTTGCGCGGAAAGCCAGACGCGGAAAAATAAGGAAGAGAATGGGAGATAAAATTGCCGATGAGCTGTTCAGTCACGGTGGCGATGGCGGTAGAGGGAACACCCATCTGTTCCACGGTGCGTCGGTACATGGCGGGATCCCCGACAAGACGTCGCACCTCCTCAATCTCCGCAGGTTCATCGAAATAGTCGGGGCACAGGGGGACTACACAGACAATCTCAACTTTCACCAGGTAAAAATCGCCATAATAGAGACGGGTGTGGTCAAAAAAACGGACAATCAGACTGTTTTCAAGGGTCATTTCCCTGATCAAGCTCGCCATGCTGCGCTAAACCTTCCCTGTAATCGAGTTTATTGGTGAAATTATTACATACTACGCCTTCAGTTCTGAAGTAAAGGCGTTTGTCGCCCTACAGCATGCTGCCAATACGATATATAGAAGCGGTCGGGCTCGCGAAGCACAAGGAAAACGGCTTGCATTTTCCACGGATAGCGGGTAAGTTAGCGAAGTTTTACTCGTCAATCTATTTATCTGCACCAAGGAGCGCTAACAAACCCATGAGTAAAGAAGAAGCCATAGAAGTCGAAGGTACAGTCATCGAACCCCTCCCTAATGCCATGTTCCGGGTCGAACTGGAAAACGGCCACGTGGTACTGGCCCACATCTCAGGCAAGATGCGCAAGTATTTCATAAAAATTCTTCCGGGAGACAAGGTAACCGTGGAGCTTTCTCCTTACGACCTCAGCCGGGGCCGTATTACATACCGCGCCAAGTAATCCTTTCACCACGCTTCTGCGGAGGGAGTCAGGCTCTTTCCCCCGCAGAAGTGCCTTGTCCATATTACCTGCCGTAACTGATTCGGGTAAACGTGCCCGACCCTGCAACCAAGGGTCAAGAGCGCATCTCAAATAGCCCGAAAACATGTTCACCTCTCTATGCCCGGCAGACCGTTGCAATGTTCCGGTCGGTAGCCATGAACGTATTGCGTCATCTTGCCATTTTTTACTTAACATCCAATCAATTATGGTGTAAAAAAATACGTTTTTTGCATATAACACCAACAAAAGGGGCTCGCGTATGTATACTGTGGCAGATTTAAAAAAAGGACTGAAAATAACCCTCGACGGTGATCCCTATCTTGTCACCGCCTTCGAGTTCTCCAAGCCGGGCAAGGGCCAGGCCCTGTACCGCACCAAGATGCGCAACATGATTACCGGCATTACCCTCGACCGGACCTACCGTTCCGGCGAGACCTTCGAACCGGCCCGCCTTGAAGAGCGCCAGATGCAGTACCTCTATAAGGAAGACAACCACTACACATTCATGGACAACCAGACCTTCGAGCAGGTCCAGATGAGCGAGGACGCCGTAGGCGATGCAAAGAACTTCATGATCGACAACATCCAGGTCGATGTTCTGATGTTTGGGGAAAAGGCCATAGGCGTATCCCTTCCCAACTTCGTCAATCTCCGCGTCGTCCAGACCGACCCGTGGGTCAAGGGTGACACCTCCGGCAGTGACTCCAAGCCAGCCACTGTGGAAACCGGCTACGTCCTGCGCGTACCCCCCTTCATAGAGGAAGGCGAGATGATTGTGGTCGACACCCGCACCGGTGATTACTCCACGAGGGTCAAGGGGTAAGCCGATGACGGCAAACTGGCGCCTTGCCCGCCGCCATGGAGCGCTCCGGGCACGGGCCCGCATCATACAGGAAATAAGACGCTTTTTTATTGAAGGGGGGTATCTCGAAGTGGAGACCCCCCTTCGCATTCCTGCTTGTGCGCCCGAGTCCCACATTGACCCGGTGCCGGCGGACGGCTGGTTCCTCCAGACCTCTCCCGAAATCTGTATGAAACGGATGTTGGCGGCGGGTTACGAGCGGTTATTCCAGATCTCCCACTGCTGGCGCGCCGGTGAGCGGGGAAGAATGCATGTCCCGGAGTTCACCATGCTTGAGTGGTATCGGGCAGGTACAGACTATCGGGGGGTGATGGATGAAACCGAGTTGCTGATAAGGTTCGTGGCTGAAGGGGCGGGATTCGGCGGGCCACTTTCGTTCCGTGGCAAGGAGATCGACATTACCGCTGTGTGGGAGCGGATCACCGTGCGTGACGCGTTTGTCAGATATGGTGGGATAACCATGGATGAGGCCCTTGAAAGGGACATCTTCGACGAGATGATGGTCGAACAAATCGAACCGCGTCTCGGCATCGGCCGTCCCACGTTCATCCATGACTACCCTTCCTGCCGCAGCGCCCTGGCGCGGCTGAAGAAAGACGATCCAGCCGTTGCAGAGCGATTCGAGCTTTATCTTGGTGGTGTAGAGATGGCCAATGCCTTTTCTGAGCTGACCGACCCAGTGGAGCAGCGCGCCCGCTTTGAAAGCGAAAACGCCTTCCGTACCTCCCGGGGGCAGACGTCCACTCCCCTCCCCGAGAAGTTCCTTGCCGAACTGACTGCCATGCCCCAGGCGGCCGGAATCGCCCTCGGCATCGACCGGCTCGTGATGGTGTTGCTTGATGCCGACACCATTGACGACGTGGTGGCGTTTACCCCTGAGGAACTGTAACTCCCCTCCCCCTCACCGATCCTGGTATTCGACAATCTCTCCCCGGTAGTTCCGTAACAGCCACGTATCACCCCGCCGCTCCACGGCATCGGGGATAAGCGGTATCTTCCCCTTTCCACCCGCCGCATCAATGACAAAGTAGGGTGTCGCCATCCCTGAGGTATGCCCCCGCAAAGCCCCTATGATATCAAGCCCCGTTGCCACCCTGGTACGGAAGTGACCGGTTCCCCTAACCAGGTCCATCTGATGGATGTAGTACGGCCTTACCCTGATGGCGAGGAGACGCTGCATGAGAAGCGTCATAACCGCCGGTTCATCATTGACGCCGGCAAGGAGCACCGTCTGGTTGCCCAGGGGAATGCCGGTGTCTGCCAGACGGGCACAGGCCTTGGTCGCCTCGGGAGTGATCTCTCGCGGATGGTTGAAATGGGTATTGACGTAGAGGGGGTGGTAACGTTTGAGCATGCGACAGAGCCGTGCCGTAATCCTTTCCGGCAGGGTTACGGGGGTACGGGTGCCGATCCGAATCATCTCCACGTGGGGAATGGCGCGCAGGCGTGCCAGGATCGCTTCGAGTCGCTCATCATCCAGAAGCAGCGGATCTCCCCCGGACAGGATCACGTCCCGTATGGCCGGTGTCGCCGCGATGTACCGGACAGCATTGTCCCAGGAATGTTCGTTGCTCCCCGCCAGCGGGCATCCCACCCGGCGCTTCCGCATGCAAAAACGGCAGTAGACGGCACACTCGTTGGAAACGAGCCAGACGACCCGGTCGGGATAGCGGTGAATAAGGCCGGGAACAGGCGAAAGCCGTTCCTCGTCAAGGGGATCGGAAAGCTGATCGTCATCGAGCTCACATGGGTCAGGGACGCACTGACGCCAGATCGCATCGCCCGGCTTCCCGATGAGCCCCAGATAGCGCCGCGTAATCCGCATTGGATAACGCCGGACAAGCGGCGCAAGGGGTTCGGGATCGATATCCAGAAGCTCCGCAAGCTCCTCGGGTGTGGTTATGCTGTCGGCGATGGCCTTTCGCCACGTTTCCATCTTTACGCTCTCCTTCCACAAACGGACAAAGGCGGGGAGGAACCCCGCCTTCGCTCACAGAAGCAACTCGTCTGCTGGTTTTCAGACCTGCAGCGCGCCGATTAGCTCCTTCACGTCCGTAATTCCGTTGCTAACCAGATACTGCTCCATTTCCGCCGCAATCCGCTCGGAAGCGGCCGGGTCAAGAAAATTGGCAGTCCCTACCTGAACGGCCGTGGCGCCGGCCAGCATGAACTCCAAGGCGTCAGTCCCGGACATGATGCCGCCGATGCCGATCACCGGAATTTTCACCGCCTTAGCCACCTGCCAGACCATCCTGAGGGCCACCGGTTTCACCGCCGGTCCTGAAAGGCCGCCGGTCACGTTGGCAAGGATGGGCCGCCGAGACTTGAGGTCGATGGCCATGCCGGTCAGAGTATTGATGAGGGACAGGGCATCAGCCTCGGCGTCGGCACAGGCCCAGGCCATCTCCACGATGTCGGTGACATTGGGGGAAAGTTTCACAATTATCGGCTTGATGGTGGCCTCCCGTACCACCTTCACCACTGAATATGCCGCCTTGGGCTCAGTGCCGAAAACGATCCCGCCGTGCTTCACGTTGGGACAGGAGATGTTGATCTCCATCCCGGCCACTTCGGGAATCTTGTCGAGCCGCTCGGCAAGCTCGGCGTATTCCTCGACGGTATTGCCGAAAAAGTTGACGATGGCAGGCGTGTTGACGGTGCGGAGAAACGGCACCTTTTTCTCGATAAAGGCATCTATTCCCACATTCTGGAGACCAATAGCGTTCAGCATCCCGCCGGTGGTTTCCTGGATGCGGGGCGTCGGGTTGCCGGCCTTGGGCTTCAGAGAGAGTCCCTTGGTGATGATGGCGCCGATCTTTTCGAGATTCACGTACGCGGCAAATTCTTCACCGTAGCCGAAAGTCCCCGAAGCGGTCATGACCGGGTTCCTGAGTTTGATTCCCGCTATCTCGACAGAGAGGTCTGGTCTGTTCATTGGCACTCCACTATACCCACATCAGTTGATCGAAGGCGAACACCGGTCCGTCCTTACAGACGCACCGGTAATCCGGGGTCTCGTCGCCATGGTCCCTGCCCTTCACCACGCACCCGAGGCACGCTCCCATGCCGCAGGCCATGTAGGCTTCCAACGAAACCTGGCAGGGGGTTCCGGTCTGGCGGGCAATCCCGGCGACTGCCTTCAGCATCGGCATAGGGCCGCAGGCGTAAATGGTCTTCTTTCGTCCGTCCTCGCGGACATGCAGTTCCATGACGTCAGTCACGAGTCCACGGTCTCCAAGGGTCCCGTCGTCGGTGGAGACGTAGGTCTCAACCCCAAGCCTCTCGAATTCGGTCACACACAGAATGTCATCCCTGGTGCGTCCGCCAAGGAAGAACCGAACCCGGGAACGCCCAACCAGGGTTTTTGCCAGGTAATAGAGGGGAGCGATCCCGACGCCTCCGCCCACGAGGATCTTCTCCTCCTCCGGATCGCCCAGGTCAAAACCGGTACCCAGAGGTGCGATAATGTCAACGTGGTCGCCGTGATGATAGGTGGAAAGCGTTTCGGTCCCCTTCCCCACTACCTTGTAGAGCATTTCAAGGTACGTGGCGGAACTGCAGCCAGGATATTCGGAGGGGACGGTTCCCACGTCGAAAATGCCGAAGGGGCGCCGCAGCAGCGGATCGATGGCATCGCGAACCCGGACCATGACGAACTGCCCGGGCTGCGCCCCGGTCAGTTCCGGGGGAGCGGTAATCCGCATCCGGAAGTAGCCCGGAGAAACTTCCTGGTTGGAAATGATTGTCGCTTTAAACTGCATCGGCACGGCCCTCGCTGTAGTCGATGGTATATTCCATCAAAATGGCATCTTCGCCGTTCTCATAGTAGCCCTTGCGCCGGCCGGTTTCCCTGAAGCCCAACTGCCGGTAGAGGGTCAACGCAGGGAGATTGGAAACACGCACTTCAAGGCAGACAACTCTGGCACCTTGCGCCCTGAGTTCGGTGATGGCTCGACGGACAAGCGCTCCGCCGACCCCCTTTCCGCGAGAGTCCAATCGCACCGCCACATCAAGGATTTCCCCCTCATCAAGAACGAGCAGGGGACAAATGTAACCCGCCACAATACCGTCAGCGGTACGTGCCACAAGGGGATATGAGTGGGGGGAATTGAGCTCGTCAATGAAGTGTTCCCTTGTCCAGGGGCGCGGGAACGACACTGACTCGATCGCCGTCACCTCGTCGAGGTCGCCGGAGGTCATCTGATGGATTGTATGTACATCCGTAACGCCCATTTTCGACCGCATCTTAAGCGAACGTTACCCCCCTTGTAAACTGATTTTTTGGGCCTTGACGACCACCAGATAGGGTTTGACTTTTAACGGTTCATGGGGTAAATTTTTTCGTCATTTCACGGGAGGTAACATTTTGGGCGCTAAGGGAATTACCTATAAAGATGCCGGCGTTGACATCGATGCCGGCAATACTTTTGTCAAAATGATCAAACCGTTCGTGCGGGCCACGTCGAGACCGGAGGTAATCTCCGACATCGGGGGCTTCGGGGGCCTCTTCTCGCTTAACACCAACAAATACAAGAATCCCGTGCTGGTTTCCGGCACCGACGGCGTTGGCACGAAACTCAAGATAGCTATGATGGCGGACCGCCACGACACGGTCGGGATCGATCTCGTGGCAATGTGCGTCAACGATATCGTTGTCCAGGGTGCCGAACCGCTCTTCTTCCTCGACTACTTTGCCACCGGCAGCCTCTCGCCGGAGCGCGGCGCCGCTGTCGTCAAGGGGATTTCCGAAGGATGCATCCAGGCAGGATGCGCTCTCATTGGCGGCGAGACGGCCGAGATGCCCGGCTTCTATCAGGACGGTGAGTACGACCTGGCAGGCTTCACCGTCGGTGTTGTGGATCGGGACAAGATCATTGACGGATCTTCCATCACCGTCGGTAATACCCTCATCGGCCTCGCCTCAAGCGGCCTCCACAGCAACGGCTACTCCCTGGCCCGCAAAATCATTTTCGATACCCTGGGGTTCGGCATCAACGACATGCTTCCCGGACACGATCGGAGCGTTGCCGATGAACTGCTCACCCCGACCCGGATTTATGTAAAGTCAGTTCTCAATCTTCTCCGGGACTTCCGGGTAAACGGCATCGCCCACATCACGGGAGGCGGGCTCCTGGAAAACGTTCCCCGCATTCTCCCCAAGGGATGCAAGGCGATCATACGACGCGACAGCTGGACCATGCCCGAGATATTCCGCATCCTGCAGAACGGCGGGAATATGGAGTGGACCGAGATGTATCGCACCTTCAACTGCGGCATCGGTATGGTTCTGGCTGTTCCCGAGAACGATGTGGACGAAGTTCTCATACGCCTCTCGGGACTCCAGGAGAAGGCTTTCGTCATCGGCGAAGTGGCCAAGTGTGAGGCCGGCACCGAGTCGGTGGAGATGATCTAAACGGTTAATTCCCATGACTGATCTTCTTACTATCGGCGTTCTTGTCTCAGGAAACGGCTCTAACCTCCAGGCCATCATTGACCGGATCGAGGACGGTAGCCTCCCAGCCCGAATTGCCTGCGTCATCAGCAACAAGGCCGATGCCTATGCTTTGGACCGGGCGAAGTGCCACGGTATCACCGTCCACGTCCTCGACCACAGGATCCATGCCGGCCGTGAATCGTACGACGCAGCCCTGGTTGAACTGCTTCGCTCCCACGGGGTGCGCCTCGTGGTGCTGGCCGGCTTCATGCGGATCGTTACCCCGGTCCTTATTGGAGCATTTCCCCATGCAATCATGAACATCCATCCGGCGTTACTTCCGGCATTCCCTGGCCTTCACGCCCAACGTCAGGCTTTGCAGTACGGTGTCAAAGTCTCTGGGTGCACGGTGCATTTCGTTGATGAAGGAACCGACACTGGACCGATTATTATTCAAGCCGTCGTACCGGTTCTCGACGATGACACCGAGGATACGCTATCGGCCCGCATCCAGAAGGAAGAGCACCACATCTACCCTGAAGCGGTCAATCTCTTTGCCCAGGGCCGCCTCACCGTCGACGACCGGAAGGTTATCATCGCGCCGGCATCCTGAACACGGTGCACGCATCAGTCGCACGACCATTCACAGTATCCGGCTTAATGCAGGAATTCATGATACAGCCAAAGGACTCTCGTCATGAAAAGGACCGTACCCCTGCTGATTGTTTTGATGGTTAACGTACCCGTCGTCAAGGCTGCGGATACCATGATATTCCCGGCAAAAAACGGAAATATTACTTTTAATCACAAACACCACACGGATCTCCTCAAGGAATGCAAGAACTGTCACGACAAAACCCCTGGAAGAATTGCCAATTTCGGCAAAGACTACGCTCATAAGACCTGCAAGGGATGCCACGAGGTGAGGGGAACTGGGCCAACGCGCTGCGGCCTCTGCCACAGGAAGTAGCACCCCTGATTTCATAAAAAGCCGGTCTCCTGATGGGGAGCCGGCTTTTTATTGCTGATGCTATTGGACAACGTGCCGAACTACGCAACCTTTTCGGATGTCTCGTTTTCTTCCTTGAACCATTTTTCGAACCAACTACGGTGATCCTTCGAGGCGAGAATCCTGAGATCGTTCGGCCCAAGCCATACCCCGCCGCACCCAGGACAACGATCCAGGGGAACCCCACGGAAGGTCATTGCTTTAATCTCGTCTCCGCACTTGGGACAACGGTTCCGGCACATTTCACGTACCAGGCGCTCGCGCTCTTCCTTCTGCATTCTCTCGATTTTGTCTTGTTCCTGCTTGTAGATGTACTGATTTTCGAGAGCCTTTTCGCGTTCCTTCCAGATGTTTTTCATAGCAAGCACCTCCCGAATCTGAGCAGCTTTTCTAGAAGAAAGTATAGCAGATTTGCACCAGTTTCCCCAGATTGCCCTGACGGCGCGCACGATTTCATTCATGGCTGCAGGACGCATCCTCGTCAAGGGACTCCACCCGGCACCAGGCTCGTCCGTGAGAAAAAAGAAGTTCAAGCCTATCATTCAGGGCGAGTTGCCTGAACGTCTTGACAGGAACCCGTTCAGGCAGTTTAAGGACTACGCTGTACCCCCTCGCCAAGGTGCCGAGTGGAGAAAGCGTTTCCAGCCGTGCCGAATGCACGGCCGCAGCCTCACGGTAGCGGTCGACGTGACGAAGCAGGGCTATTTCACTTTTGTCGCTCAAAGCAATAACCCGTTCCCGTGCACGCTCCACCTTAAGGGCCGGATTTCTGAGCCTCAGATGATTCTTGAGTGCTTCCAGCATCCTCCCACGGTCTTTAAGGTCTCCCGCAATAGCGCGTTCAAGTCGTACGAAGATGTCATCCAAGCGCTGGGAGAGGTGTCCCAAAAGCACGGTAGGGTCGCGGAGGGCACGGCTCAAGCTCTCCAACTCACCACCAGCATCGGCCAGAATGCGCCGCAGTGTCTGTATGAGCCGGTGACGGAGGAACTCGACTTTCGACGCCAACTCCTCTTTGCTCTTGACGACCAGTTCTGCCGCTGCCGATGGAGTCGGTGCCCTAAGGTCAGCAACAAAGTCTGCAATGGTAAAATCGATTTCGTGACCCACGGCAGATATGATTGGTATCCGGGAGCGGTGGACCGCACGAGCGACCTTCTCCTCGTTAAAGGCCCACAGATCCTCCAACGATCCCCCTCCCCTCCCCACGATCATGACATCGACAGCACCGTAACGGTTGAAGTCGATGATCGCTTCGGCAATCTCGTCAGCCGCCCCTTCACCCTGGACTTTGACGGGTCTGATGAGAACTTCCACGTTCGCAAAGCGTCGGTTCAGGACGTTGAGAATATCGTGAATAGCTGCCCCAGTTGCCGAGGTCACCACTCCGATCCGCTGCGGCAGGGATGGGATCGGCCTTTTATGTTCCTCGGCGAAAAGCCCCTCCTTGGCCAATCTTTCCTTTAGCTGAATGAACGCAAGCTGGAGTGCTCCGACCCCCCGCGGCTCCAGATATTCAACGAGAAATTGATAGTCGCCCCGCTGTTCGTAAACCGTAATCCGCCCCCTGACGATCAATCCCATACCATCCCTGGGGCGGAATTTCAGGGCTCGAGCTGGCGCACGGAACATAACGCAGCGAATCTGGGCGCCGGCATCCTTGAGCGTAAAATACAGGTGCCCGGAAGCAGGCATTGCAAGGTTTGAAACCTCACCCTCCACCCAAACGTGCTCGAAATTCTCTTCAAGTACTCCCCTGATGAGGGAGGTGAGTTGGGATACGTTTAAAATCCGTTTTTCAGGAAAGAGTTCCACAAAATCTCCTCGTAAATACTGCTAGTTGCAGAGGTTCTAGCATAGGGTTCGCGGCGTGTCAAACCGGTTGACCGTCGCTGTCCCCTCAGTGTAGTATGGTCGCCATGCAGAGTTATCCATACGTCATTACCGTCTCCTCGGAAAAGGGGGGGGTCGGCAAGACCACCCTCGCAACCAATCTTGCCATCTACCTGAAAGCTCTCGATGAAAACCTGCCGGTTTCCATCCTCTCTTTCGACAACCATTTCACCGTCGACCGGATGTTCGAAATCAGGGGACAGCGCACGACCGGCACCGTGGCCGACCTCCTCCTTGAAACTCCGGGAAGAGATCTGATTCACACCGGTCAATACGGAGTCGGCTACATCCCCTCATCGCCGAATCTTTCAGACCTCAAAGGAACCGTCAAAACGCCGATGATGCTCGCGCGGCTTCTGGCTCTCTCCCGAATCCCCGGCGTAGTTGTCATCGATACCCGGCCCGATCTGGACATCCTGACACAGAATGCACTCTTTGCAGCCGACCGGGCCATTATACCTGTCAAGGACATGCCAAGCCTTGAGAACTGTCGTAACATTTTCGCCCTGTTCGAGCAGCGAGGCCTTGATCGCAAGAGTCTTTCGCTCATCCCCTGTCTCGTCGACGAGCGAATCAAGTTCGATGGCCCCTTCGCCGACCAAAAGACCCTCCTGAAGGCCTACGCCATCAACCGGGGCTATCGTTGTTTCGAAACCTACATCTCCAAGAGCCCCAAGGTGGAGAGCCTCAATACAAACCCGGACGGAAAGATCTACCCGATCCTCACCCATGCCAAGTGGACGGAAGTCCACGGCCAATTCGCCCAACTTGCCCAGACGATTATCACTGAATTCCGAGCAACCGCCGAACCCCGCGCCTTTCTCTTCCACCAGTGGCTCCAGAGTGAGGAAGTTAGGAAGAAAGAAGCCTTCTTTGCCAGACTATCGGGGATCAAGTCGGAGTGTCTTCTCTGTGGACGCCCCGTCTCGGGCAAAGATAGTGACAGGGTTTCTTTTTACTTTGAGGTCTCCGACGGCAGTGCCGCCGGTTTTTTCGAAGAAGAGTGCTTCTTCCGTCTTCTCATGACGAACGTCTACAACCTGGACATCAATCTTGCGGATGACGATCCCACTCTTCAGATCATGCGTGATGCAGCTAGGGAATCGGCGTTCGTCTTCAGGCCGGTGACCAATGGCAGCGGCACAACAGTCGATTTCCACCGTTTTGGCCTCGATGGGGTACATCTTCTTAAAAAGGCCTATCCTCTGCGGGAATTTGAGGGGGGGATGCTGACCAGGGAGAAAAGCAGGCTGTTTTCATTGCTATCTGAAACCTTTGGCAACCGTCTGGATGCCTCACCCGACTCTTTTCTGCTCGTTCACCCTGTTCACCAGGAAAAGCCGGAAGCGATCCTCCAAGAAGAATGCTACCGAGGGTTCGCACGCCTCAGACAGAGGATTGCCCAGCAGGTCCTGCCCCCCAACTGACGGAAACGGTTCAGTGTACCAGGGATGACGCGGGGACAAAGGTGACACCCTCATCCCGCAACTTCGGCAGTTCTGCTGCTAAGGCTTGGATAGTGGCGGGATGGGGGTGACAGATGGCAATGGCGCTGCCCCTTTTGCGAGCGATGGAAGCAGCCTGCCTGATCTGCTTTGAAATATATCCAACATCCTGAATATTGTCCAAAAAGACGGATCGTGACGCGGTTCTCAAGCCCATCTCTCGTGCAGTCGACTCTCCCACAGATATTGCCGACGTCTTGCTGTCGACAAAGAACAGCCCCTTCTCCTTCAGCACTCTCAGCACTATCGCCATCTTCTCTTTGTTTTCGGTGAATGCCGACCCCATGTGATTGTTGGCGCCAACCGCCTGGGGGACTTCCTTGAAATAACCGTTCATCCGGACCACAATCTCATCGTTACTCTGACTGAGAAGAAGACCGTTCTCCTCGAGACGGCGCTCCGGATACCCCTTCGGCTCCATGGGAAGATGGATCATTGCCTCGATCCCGCGCCGTTGTGCCTCTTGGGCAACCTGACGCACCTTCGGAAGCCCCGGGATAATAGAGAACGTCACCGGTACGCCGATGTCAATGATCGAACGGGCTTCTTGCATACCCTTTCCCATGTCGTCAATGATGATAGCGAGATTTCCGGAACCGGCAGGACGTGGGCGGACATGCCGCTCAGTCGGTGGCGGCACCACTGTCGCCGTATAGTCCTCATGGACAACGGGTTCCTTTTCCGCCGCGGATTCCCGGGGCGGGAGCTTATGCCGTGCCACGACTTTTGGAGGTTCCGGTTTTTTCTCTGGGCGCTTCTGATTAAGCAGGCCATCAATAAGGAACACCGCCGCAACAACCAGGACTGCAAGAACAATGAAACCAACAAGAGGACGAGAATTACGTCCGCCTTTTTTTCTGTTTACCTTGATTTTGCCATTTCGAGATGTAGCCACAAATCATCCTGTAAGTGGTATGTACGCTGGTAGTGTATAACACACCGCAGTTCTGGCGGGCAACGAACAAAAAAACCCGCCGTTGTATGGGCGGGCTTTTGTCCATACAGGGAACTTTACTTTTTGTTCTATTTGCCTCCGCCAGCCGCCAAGTAATTGGCGGTATATATATAGTCATCTATATAATCATGCTTTCCATCACCGTTGAGGTCATATGCCGGCACCTTGGCGGCTCCATTCTTGGAAAGGAAGAGTGAAAAGTCTCCTTCATCCGTCACACCGTTTTTGTCAACATCGACATCCACCCTCGGAGCGACGGTTAAAGGATAATCTACAATTTTCTCCCCATTTACGATGGTAAGCGTAGCCTCAATTTTTCCTGCTTCAGGAACGGCTTCTATCAGCCAGCGGTTGTCTCCCTGCTTTTGCAAGGACGTGAGGCGGGCTCCTCTCAGGGCGAAATTTGGCGCATGACTGCCGCTTTCAGGCAATTCAAGCAGGACTTTTATCATCATCTTCCCGTCAGTAATGCATATCGGAGGATCCTGCTTGATTGATGTGGCCACGGGCTCATCAAACAACGCCCTGAGAGCTTTTGGTGTCCTGTCACCCGAATAACCCTTGAATCGCTCAAGCACGCTCTTGAAAACTGTGTATTTTTGTTCCTGTACCGATGTGGCAGGGACCGTATGTGGAGAAATGGGCGCTGTCGGAGGCTGATACTCTCTGTCCTCCCGGTCGGCAGCCTCGGGAGCTGGTTGCCACTGCGCGGGTTGGTCGCCCAAAGTCGGCTCCTGTGCATCGGGCGATGTATGTTCCAAGGGCGACTGTGGTACCTCTGGTAATATTATTGTACCTTGAGCTACAAACGGTATCTTGGAACCCTGCGTGTCCGCTGAACCCTTGTCCGCTGAACCCTTGTCCGCTGAACCCTTGTCCGCTGAACCCTTGTCCGCTGAACCCTTGTCCGCTGAACCCTTGTCCGCTGAACTCTTGTCCGCTGAACTCTTGTCCGCTGAACCCTTGTCCGAGGAACTTGTGACTGAGGGAGCCAGACCTGAGGAAACCCTGCCCGAGGAGCCTTTGTCCGCGGGACCCGTGTCTGAGGAACTCTTGTCGGGATAATTTTCTGTGCTTGTGGAGCCCGTGTCAGTGGAACCCGTGTTTGTGGAACCTGTGTTTGTGGAACCTGTGTTTGTGGAACCTGTGTTTGTGGAACCTGTGTTTGTGGAACCTGTGTTTGTGGAACCTCCCGTGCCTGAAGATAAGCCAGTAGTATCTTTACCGGCTTCACTCGTCAAGGGGCTCTCAATTGGTTGATTCGATGCGTCAAGACCGGTTAACTGGCAGGTGAACGCCGGTTTTCCCCACGACGTGCTGACTGGAGAAAATGTAACAGTTGCCACCGTGCCTGAACCGGAAACAGGAGGCTCATTGACCATGACTACCTGTACCGTTCCAGACGTTTCTACAACATTCGGCACGAAAACCAGCCATGTGGCTAAGTCACCACTGACAACCTTAGGGCTCGACAATGATGCCTTGTCGTAAGTGAGCGTAAAATCAATAGCGCCAACATTGATGAGGCCGAGAGCAACGACCCTGTATCTCCCGTTGCCCATATCCACCAGGTTGAGACCAGTGCAGGATGCCGCGGCATCAAAAGTCATTGGAGAAATGATTAGTTGAGCACCCAACAGAAGAAGGGAAAGGCTTTTGACTTTCATTCACTTTCCTCCGTAAAACAGAATCGTTCAGCAGAAATCCGGGATACCATGCCAGAGGTGTGATTACCATGGCATTCATGACCTGGTATGCTGTCTGCTGATTATTACGATTATTGCCTCAAAAATGGCCGTTTCAGAAAAACAATCACGCTAATTGACGCAATTGCAGCGACGCAACCAGGAATGGCATGAGTGGCAGAGCCTTTTGGGCCGAGATTCACCACGAAAAACAATCTCTTGATTGAGGGTAAAGCACATACGATGCCAAAAAATATGGTCCCTCAGATGCATTTGTGCACATGAAGGTTTAGCCTGGCAGCTCTATAGATAGATCAGCTGTTTGTGTGAACGGCTTTGAGGAAGGAAATGGCTTCAACGGCATCGTTGTTGCCCTCGAGTTGGTAAACCTTTTGAAGAGAAGTAAGGACTGATTCGTGAAGTCTTTCAAGTTCCGCTCGTTCAGCGCAGATATGATGATCGAAGGGCTCCTCGGGAAGGAACTCCCCAGAATATTCATCCTGAGCAGCTTCGAGATATCTCCTGGCTCCGGAGATGTCTCCACGAGCCAGCATCTTGATTCCGGTCTGAGCGTATCCTTTGAACTGGCTCGAATCAAGGGAGAAAATATTGAAATCGAGACGGATGGCTTCACCAAGAGTCATAATGGGATTAATACTGCGCGGGCCCATAAATGACTTGCGGAGTCTGCTCAAGGTGGTTTTGAAATTCTTTGCGCCGGAGACCGGGTCACAGCCAGGCCACAACATGTCAATGAGTTTGTCTCTGTGGAGCCACTGGTCGTAGGAAATGAGCAAATAGCAGAAGAGTATCCTCGCCTTCTGGCTTTCCCATAAAATGGTCATTGGGGAATTGAGATAAGAAAGTCCCAGTCCACCGAAGGTTTTTATGGAAATCTGCTCAGGGTTGACCGATCCTTTATCAACCGTTGCACCTGAAGGCTGTGGGTTCATTTTTATTAACCATAATTAAATTACAAACAATTTCACGTTTTGTACTACAAAAGGAGAAATGAGTCAAGAAATGCTCCCTTTAAAAACAGACGCATAAAAAAAGAGGGGATGGACTCCCCTCTTTTTTACTTCTGCCCCGCTAATAGACCTAATTAGCCCTATTCATCGTCTTAAGGATTTCCCATCCTTTCAGGAGATCAAGCGCGCGCAACACTTGGTAATCTCCTTTCAACTGATCATCACTCTTGGCGGCGGGAACCTTCCCTTTCTCCGTTTTCTTGTCTTCCCCCTCCACCTTCTCTCCGGACTCGAAGTGGTTTTCCAGATCCTTTTCCCGGATATGACCATCCTTTTTCTCGGTTGGTTGAATTTCGGCACGTTCCACAATGATGTCAGGGGTTATTCCCTTTGCCTGGATCGATCGCCCGTTCGGCGTGTAGTAACGTGCTGTGGTAAGACGCAGTCCCGAATCATCAGAAAGCGGAATGATTGTCTGCACCGAACCCTTGCCAAAACTCTGCGTCCCCATAACGACTGCCCGCTTGTGGTCCTGCAAGGCACCGGCAACGATCTCAGAAGCACTCGCACTGCCACCGTTAATGAGCACAACCATCGGATAGGCCGGTTCCGTTCCTCCCTTGTGGGCGTTGAACTGCATCCGTGAATCCTTCTCCCGACCTTCTGTATAGACAATAAGTCCTTGCTCGACAAAATGGTCTGCAACCTTGACCGCCTGGTCCAGAAGCCCGCCAGGATCGTTGCGAAGGTCAAGGACAAGCCCCTTCAAGGACCCGCCATTTTCCTCTTTCAGCGTCGCAAGGGCCTTCACCAAATCATCATCTGTCTTCTCCTGAAACTGGGCTATTCTGATGTAACCATAACCATTGTCGAGAGACGAGAAACGGACACTCTTAACCTGAATGATGTCACGTACGAGGGTGAAGTCCTTCGGCTTGTCAAATCCCTCCCGCACGATGGTCAGGATGACCTTGGTCCCCTTCGCGCCGCGCATTCGCTTTACGGCATCCATAATGGTCATGTCCTTGGTGAAGCGGTCATCAATCTTCAAAATCTGATCGCCAGCCTTGATTCCGGCACGGAAAGCTGGGGTGTCCTCAATTGGCGAGATAACCGTCAGGATACCATCCTTGATGGTTATCTCTATGCCGAGTCCCCCAAAGGATCCCTTGGTGTCTATCTTCATTTCCTTGTACATATCAGGAGGCATAAAGGAGCTATGGGGATCTAAAGATGACAACATACCGTTGATGGCCCCATAGATGAGTTTCTTGGTATCGACCTCTTCGACGTAACTCTTTTTTACGATGGCGAGGACATCGGTAAATAATTCGATGGACTCATAATCGTTTCCGGCCTGTGCCGCACAGTGTTTCTGGGCAACAAAGCCTCCTCCCGCAAGCATCGCAAAGAGCACTACCGCCAACAGCGCAATTTTTTTACCCTTCCTGGTTCCAAACATCATGCCTCCCGCGATGATTAGTTAAGTCTACCTGCACCATGACGCCGGATCGACCGGACGTCCCTGATAACGGATCTCGAAATAGAGCATATCACCCCGCGGGGAATCGACATCCCCGACACTGGCGATTGTCTCGTTTCTCGCCACCTCTGCTCCCACCCGTTTGGCGATTCGCGAAGCATGGGCGTAAAGGCTGAAAAATCCCCCGCCATGATCAACAATCACCATATTACCGTAACCTTTAAAGTAGTTTGCAAAAATGACTTTGCCTTCGTAGACAGCCTTGATATCGGCACCAGAGGGGGCTGCTATGGAAACACCATTACTTACTGTGTAGGAATTGAATTCCGGATGTTTATGACGTCCAAATCCGCTCACAATTTTGCCACCAACAGGCAGCGACAGTCTCCCCCGCTGAGCACCGAAACCCTTGTCCGAAATGGGAGGAAGTACCGGCGACATCCCTTTTGCCGATGGTTTCCGAGCAGCTGAAGTATAGCTTTTTCTACTCATGGCTTCAAGCTTTCGCACCATTGCCTGAAGCCTTCCGGCGTTGGCCTGGAGCTCACGCAAGGACGCCAGATGGGCCTGCTTGTCTTGCCGCACCTTGACGAGATAGGCCGCCTTCTTGTTTTTTTCGCCTGCGATCTCCTGCTTTTTCTGCTCGATGCCGATCTTGAGACGTTCCTTACGGTTGGCATCGCTTTCGAGTACCACCTTAAGCTTTGAAAGCTCCACAATTTTCTTGTTGTAGTCGGCAAAGAGTTTTCGGTCGTTATCAATGACCGACCTCATGTACCGCAGATTTTCTACCATCTGGGGGAACGACTCAGAGGAGTAAAAAACCCTCACATTACCGATTTCCCCGGCTTTATAGACGGCAACAAGTCGGCGCTCAATCTCATGCTTTTTCTGCTCAACTTCATTCCGTACAGTATTAATTTCCGTCTCGGTCTTGGAGATGGTTCGCTCCACGCCCTGGAGCTCCCTGGCAAGGGACGCAAACTGAGCTTCCTTTTGTTTGAGGTTCCGGTCAATGGCTTGCAGTTCGCCCGACACCTGCTGCTCCACCTTTGTGGTCTTTTTCAGAAGTTGCTTCTTCTCCTTGATTTCCTTCTTAACCCCCTGCAACTGGTCACGCACATCAGCATCGGCTGCAGCCGCCGCAAGGAGCACCACCAGCAAAGCGGTTATGGACTGTAGCCATCTCATTGCGGGTTATTGATGAATCGTTTCAGGGAAGTGAGGCTGCCAAGGAACCCGAGGACCACTCCTCCGGCAAGAATTCCGGCAATATACAATGGAGGAAGGAATGAAAGCCCCGATACCGACGAGGAGAAGTTGACGAAATTCGTCGCGCTGTGGAGAAAACCGAAAAAAGCAGCCACAAGAATGAGAAGTGACAGAACTGCTCCGGCAGCGCCCTGGATGATTCCCTCAATGAGGAAAGGAGCCTTGATGAAAAATCGGGTGGCCCCCACAAGCTCCATCACCTCAATCTCCTCTTTTCTGGCGTAGATTGTCAATTTTATGGTGTTTGACACAATAAAGAGCACTGCCATCAGGAGGAATCCTCCAAGGAGCGCTCCCACAAAGCGAAGGAAGTTCATGAACGTATTGAAGCGCCTGACCCATTCTTCGCCATACTGGACCTCCGCTATGCCGGGAACTTTTTTGAGCCTGCCGACATAAGCCTCCATAGCAGCATCTTCACGACTATTACGCTTCAGAGTTATCTCGATGGAAGAAGGAAGCACGTCAGCCGGAACCCCTTCGAGAAGAGTTTCCTGGTCCTTCAGACGGTCGCGAAAACGCTTCATGGCCTCCTGTTTGCTGACGTACCCGACCTTATCAGTCCCATCAATGGCCTTCACCCTCGTCATGATAGCAGAAAGTTCCTGAGGGGTTGGCTCAGTGTTGAAATATGCGGTCACCTGAATCTTCCCACTCCACTCATCGGTCGTAGACTCCAGATTCACGAAAATGAGGAGGAACAGCGAAACGATAAGAAGCGCCAGGGTTATGGTACCGATGGCGAGAACGTTCACCAGAACGTTCTGACGAATATTGAGGAGTGCCCGGGCAAAGAAGTAGCGGATCCTCCCCCCTACCCCGTCACTGGACATGGCGGGACGAATGGACGGCTTATTTCGGGACATCGGTATCCTCCGCAACGCGGCCCCTATCGAGCACGATAACGCGCCTATGGCTGTTCTCGATCACCCGGCGGTCGTGGGTCGCCACCACCACCGTGGTACCCTTGATGTTCGCTTCCCGGAATATGGACAGAATCTGTTCCTTGTTCTCGTCGTCCAGATTGCCGGTCGGTTCGTCTGCCAGGAGAATCTTCGGCTCATTCACCAGCGCCCGGGCCAGGGCGACCCGTTGCTGCTCCCCTCCGGAAAGCCTTAGGGGGGTGGCGTTGATCTTGTGCTCTATCCCCATTTGTTTCAGTACATGGTAGACCTTTTTGCCGATATCGCGCTTGCTCCAGCCAAGAACCTCAAGGGTGATGGCCACGTTTTCCAGAACCGTCCGGTTGGGGAGGAGCTTGAAATCCTGGAAAACAACGCCGATGGTTCGGCGCAGGAGCGGAATCTGTGTCCGGGTGAGTCGGGTGATATTCTGCCCATCGATGAGGACCTGCCCACGCGAGGGGGTAAGCGCCCCATAGACCAGTTTCAGCAGGGTCGATTTCCCCGCACCGGAAGGGCCGGTAACAAAAACAAAGTCCCCTTTGGGGACCTTGAGGGAAACGTCGTTCAAAGCTGCTGCGTCGCTCTGATACGACAGGAAAACATTGTGGAACTGAATCATCGTATCCTCTTTCCTCGTCACTGCCTCCGTGCGGTTGTTACCCGCAACGCGTTACCATTCTTTATACGGTTTCCCGTCAGTTCCCACCAGATCAGAACCACTATGGACATCGTAGACATTGCCGGTTTCCTGTTTACCGGCGTCCGCCCCGCCAGTCGGAGCCGGGGGGGCGATAGTTTCCCAGCTGTCAGTTTTCCTGGTAAAGGGATCCGTCGGTAAACCGTGGATATATTTCTTGTCGACAAGATCTTGAAGCGTATCGGGATACTTCCCCTGGTCGGCGTAAAATTGGTCTATGCTGCTTCGGATGCTGTAGAGGTTCTCCCGCAACACTGCCTCTCTCGCCTTGATGAGGCTCCACTTGTAGCTCGGCACAGCAATGGTGGCCAGGATGCCGATGATGGTCACAACAATCATCAACTCCACAAGCGTAAAGCCTTTGCTTTTTGTTAGCATTTTTCGGAAGCTCGGCACGTTACCAGTCCTTGTATTTTGTCCCGTCGATGGCCGTACCCTCGCTCAGGGAATAGACGTCATACACGTCCGAATTGTCCCACGTCGTGCTATCGGGCTCGTCCTTGTAGGAACGCAGACCCCATTCGGGCTTTTCCCCTGACGCGGGACGGTTGAAGGGATCTACGGGAATCCTCCGGAGGAACTTTTTCTTGGTCGACTTCGCTTCGCCGCCGAAATCGGTACCCGTAACCAGAACCTCCAGGGTTTCGGGATATCCTGTCTCATTCAGGATCTGTTTCCCCTTGTGGGCGTCGTCATAGGCTTTTTTGTACTCGTCTATGGCAGTGCGGATCTCCCTGAGGGATCTGCGCAGCTCAAGCTCCTTGTTCCGCCTGACGGTCATCTGGGTAAAGGGAACTATCACTGTCGCCAGTATACCGAGAATGGTTACAGTCATTATGAGCTCAATAAAGCTCAATCCCTTACGGTTTCGTATATACCTCACTGTCGAAACACCGATAAACTTCACGCTCACTTAACTTCGACAACCGTATTGTAGGGTACGACATCAATCGGCTTATTTGCCTGGTCAGTGAAGTTCACGCTCTGGAGGCCGAGGCTGGCCGGCCCCTTGTTCTTGGCAGTGAAGGTCGCGGTGAGGAGCGAACCGGCACCGTCGATGCCTTCAGCACCAGTTCGTGCCAATGTAATAGTCACTCTTCCCTTCGCCTTATCTACCTGGGCGTTGAAGCTGGTCGGCTTACCATCCCGATTCAGGAACGTCCCTTCGACTGCCCCCACATAATCTATGAAAATCGGGTCGTAGATAAGGACAAAGGGCGCCTTAAGGAGGCCCTTGACGTCGGAAACCCTGATCTCGACCTTGAACTGGGAGCCGAGATTTACAGCTGCCGGTGCAGATATATTAAGGCTTCCGCGCACGGCTGGCGCAGGTGCTGCAGCAACAGGGACGGCAGACGCTGCTGCCACCGTCGCGGCAGGAGCCGCAGGAGAAGCCGGTACGGGAAGGGGCGCAACCGCCTGGGATTGCACTGTGGACGGCGGGGCAGGCTGCTGACCTGGAGCCGGCGCTGCCGATTGTTTGACTTCCGGGGAAGTCGTTGTCTGCGGGGCTGCCGTGGGTGCCGGACTACCGGGAACGGGTTGTAGAGGTGCAACTCTCTGGGCAGGTGCAGAGACAGAAGCAGGAACCGGTGCAGGCGATGCTGCCGGCTGCTTGACGTTTTTGGGTTGGCCGATGGCAAACTCCGGCTCAAGCTCAAATGAAGCGAATGGTTTGACAACCGAGGGATCGTCTTCTTTGCCGGACCAGAAGGAAACAAGATCAGGCTCGGGAACGGTGACGGAACGGACCAGACGCGGAGTAATGGCGAGAATCAGTTCACGCTTCTGGTTATCGTTGGAGTTGTTGGATAGAAGCGGGCCAATGATGGGGATATCACCCAGCAAAAAGATTTTCTGCTTTCCCTTCTGCTTGTTGTCTTCAATCAATCCACCAATGACACTTGTTTCTCCATCCTTGAGGTTCAAGACCGTATCGAGGTTACGGGTTCCGATGGTTACGACTGTTGTCGCAGAGTCCGTTCCGCCCACTGTCTGCTTATCGATAATCGAACTGACCTCAAGTCCCAGCTTGATAGAGACCTCGTTATTGAGCATGATGGTCGGTTCAGCGTTCAATTTGACGCCGACATCCACGTACTGGACGTTCACACTGAAGCCGCCGGTTGTACCGGTTGTTGACGTGGTTGTAATCGGCACGCGGGTACCAACGGTGAACTTGGATTTTTCCCGATTCTTGACCCTGATTTTCGGATTGGCAAGCACCTCCGCGTTGGTAATGCTCTTGCCAAAACTGTACGAGGCACTGGGGACCGTCATAAATCCGCTGTAACCGTTCCATGAGAACGTCTGCAACAACTCACTCCCAGCTGTTCCCTGTATAGTAGTTCCTGTGCTTGAACTCACCGATGCCCTTGAAAATGTATCATTCAGGAACCCCCCGCCCGGTGTCTGGGTATTCAGGGACACGGCATATTTGCTCAGGGCGAGGCCAAAGTTCTCTATGTTCCGTTTCGACACCTCGATGACCTCAACGTCCAGCAGCACCTCGGCATCGGGAACATCATTGGCTTCGAGAATCTTGCCCGCCACATCGACCAGTTCAGACGTATCACGCACAACAATAGCATTCAACTCTTCGTTAACGTAAACCTTGCGAACCTGAAGCATCGTCCGGAGAAGGTTCACCGCCTTCTTGGCATCGAGGGTGTTCAGGAAAAACGTCTTGACGACCAGATCTTCATACTGCTTTGATTTCTCGGGTGTTTTAGGAAAGATGAGTATGGTGCTCTCGTTCAGCACTTTCTTACCGAGCTTGTTCATGTTGGTCAACAGGTCGAGGGCCTGCTGGAAATTTGCATTTTCCAGATAAATCGTTACTTTTTGGTCCTTGATTGTGTCATCAAAGATAAAGTTGATTCCGGAAAGTTGGGTAACTATGTAGAAGACGTCTTTCAGGTTTGCGTCTTTGAATTTCAGGGTAATTGGCTTTGTGGACTTCAGATTCAGCTCATACCCTTCCAGTCGGGTTTTTTTTGTGCTCAACAGACGCTCAAGGGCTTCCTTTGCCTCTTTGTTTTGCCCGTCGAGGTCAAGTGCCTTGCGATAGGCCTGGAGTGCTTCTCTTGGTTTGTTACCCCGTTCAAAATCCTGTCCTTCTTTGAAATAGGTTCTCGAATTCTTTTGGCGAACGAGCTTGTCGCTCTCCTGTTTCGCCCGTTGAAGCGACGGATCGAGGGCAACTGCTGCCTGGTACTCGACAAGCGCTGCATCGTAATTCTTGAGGGCAATGAACTCATCTCCCTTGCTCAGATGCCGAAGCGCCGCTTCCTCGCTCGTCTTGAGGAGCCTCATGCGGTATTCGTTCATCTCCGGATTGGATGCGACCGCCTCGGAATACTTGATGACAGCCTCGTCGAGCTTTCCTTCCCGCTCAAGCCGCTCTCCCTTGCTGAATGCAGTTAGTCCGGCCCCACACCCTGACAGGAAAGCAAAAAAGGACAAGAAAGCTATTATCTTGAAGATGATCCTCATGTATGCGGCTCCTTAAACCATCGGACGTTCATCGTATCTGGCCGGCGAGAGGCCGGTTCTCGACAAGGGGAATCACCATCTCGCTTCCGTCGGTAAGAGAGCGGATTGACAGCGCCTCATCGGTGATGGTTGTCGCTTCGTAGTTCCCGGCAATTTTGTCGCCCAGGCGTACCAGGATAATCTCCTTGTCACGGGCAAGAAAGATGGTTTTGTGGTTATCCTTCTTGAGAAACCCCAGGAAGGTGAATTTTGCCATGTCCCGCACCACCTGCGGCGGTTGCGGAGCGACCGGCATCGGGGGCGGCAGCGCCATTGGAGCTGCAGGCGGAGGAGGCGGCGGAACGGCCTTCGGCAAGGTCAACGGTACTAGACGCGATTGCTTCGTTTCGCCACGGAAAATAGGACGAAATATATTTCGTCGAAAACCGGCAAACCGGTTCGAAGTACATTCAAGAAGATCAAGCCTGAGTTTTCTGTCGTCGGTTGCAACCGCTCTGGAAGGTTTTGGGGAACGGCTGACCTTCGTCGGAGGGGATGTCACCTTCGATACCGTCTGCTGACGCGGCATTCTGATGTAGCTCACAATTGCGGCGACCACGAGCACCACAAGGAGAATGGAAAGGATGAGCCTCTGACGGTTCATTTCCCCTCCGGACGCAGATAGGCGGAAAGTTGCATCTTGAGAGCAACCGCCTCCTCGGTCATGCTGGTGTTTGAGAGGGAAATCGAGTCTATCGTCAAAAGACCTCCGTGACACTGAAGATCGGAAATGAAACTCTTTATGCCTGCGTATTGGCCATCGAGACTCATTGTCACGCCATAGACGACCAGGTTTGCCTCCTTCTGAGCCTCGGGTTTATAGGTGATTCCCTTGACCTTCAACCCATTGTTGGCAGCTATTTCGAAAACTTCCATCATCTGCCGGGTAAAATCCCGCTTCAGAGGTATACGCTCCTGAAACGCTGCAAGGTCGGCTGTCCCCTGACGATAAATCGTCCCTAGGTCCCCACCACCCGTCACGAGACGACGCTTCTCAGTCCATTCATTCTGGAGCTTGACGAGTTTCGGCTCCTGAACCAGCTGGGAGTACATCACGATCCCCATAATCACCAGAATAAGAACGAGGATCACGGCAATTGGCATCCGCTTGACCTTAAGAACCTCCAGAAACTGATTTCTGGTCATAGGAAATCCACCTTGCACGTAACGGTGAATCCCACACCCCTCTGATCAGTTCCCTCTTTGACTTCCGTCTGGCTCTGGAGAAACACGTCGGAAAACCGGGGGGCTCCTTCGAGATTTTCCACAAAGGTCCTCAAATTGCGAAATTCCTTCGCAGTTCCAGCGAGCGTCAGGGTCCCCTCTTTGAGTTTCGGCTCTATGGATGAAAGAGTAACGCCATCGGGTACTACAGCCTCCAACTGATCGAGCAGAAGGAGCCAATTGAGTCCTCTTTTCTTGAGGATTCCATTGGCGACTGAAATTTTCTTTATGATCCCCTGATACTCCTGCTCCGTCACTCCCTTGGCTGATGTCGCAAATCGTTCCTGAAGCTTCGCCAGTTCACCTTCAAGTTGCTTTGCCTGACCGGCGTTCGTGGCGACCCCTTTGACAACGAAGAACAGGACCAGCACCAGCAGGGCGACAGCAGCGGCCAATGCAGCATTCAGCTTTCGCGTATCAATAAAATAGCGTGTCGATAGATTGATCTTCAGATCCATCAGAGATTCCTCGTTGCAGCACCAAGGGCAGCTGCCAAGGAAGCCAATGGCACCCCACCGCCCACCACGGAAGAGGCCGGATTGCCGACGAACGTATCCGGCAAAAGCATGAAGGGCTCCAGTCCGCACGCTTCGGTAATGACTGTCCTGAACAACTCACCATCCCCGGCCGGCGCCAGACAGAAGGCTTCGCGAAACTCCCGCCCAGGATTCTTGTCCCGATAAAAAAGGAGCGAATTATTGGTTTCCATGAAAACACGGTTCATATCAAGATCAGAGCCCGGCAGTTCCTTTGCCCGGTAGAACTCAAGTACATCTTGATGAAATATAAGTATGCTCAACACATTATCATGACATGCAGCAAACAGGGAACTTTCGCTCATGGCTATCCGCGGAGAGAAAAGCCGATAGAGGTTAAATGAGGTGAAATCGATGTGAGCCGGCTGAATTCCCGCTTCGGCCAGCAGTTCTTCGTACTGGCTGACCACTTGCCGTGCAATGATTGCCACAAGAACCGATATCTCGCCGTTCTCTTTCTCTCGCAGCAGCTGATAATCAAGATGCATTTCGTTTACGTCGAAAGGAAGACTCTTTTTGAGCTTCCACCGGATAATGTCATATCCCTCGTCACGATTCTTGAAGCGAGTCTCCAGGTCAAGGATGACCACCCGCCCGCAGGCGTCGGGCAGTGACACCGAGACAAGGCCGGTACGGTGAAGAAGCTTCAGGTACGCCTCTTTCACCTCCTTCACGAAAAGAGCCGGCTCCACAACGTTCGGCTCCCGATGAACGAGTCTAACGGTTCCGGCCGGGAACTGGGCGGTTTCACAGGCGAGCAGCTTCGGGCGGTTCTTGCTTCCGCCAACCGCTGCCATCCTGACCCCATGCTGGGTTATCTCCATCCCCACTGCATTACGGGAAAAAAACATGAAAGCCTTTCATCGATAAAGTGGACCAAGCGCTATTCAACAAAGGTGACGCGATTGATTTCCCGCAGAGACGTCTCTCCGGCCAAGACCTTTTCCACAGCCGACTCGCGAAGGAAAACCGTTCCCGCTTCCCGGGCGGCCACCTTGAGTTGGGCAGCCGGCGTCTTGGACATGATCAGTTCACGGATGTGGTCGTTGAGATCAAGCAGCTCAATTATGGCGGAGCGACCGCGATAACCAGTGCCGTTACACTCGTCGCACCCGCGCGCATCGAAAAAGGTTACGCTGCGGCACTGCTCCGGGTCAAGTCCTGATTCAATGAGTACCGAATCAGGATGCACAGTCGGCAACTTGCAGTGGGAGCAAAGCTTGCGCACCAATCGCTGGGCCATGACGCAGTTCAGGCAGGAAACGAAGTTGTAGGGGTCGATACCCATGTGAATAAAACGACCGAGAACGTCAAACACGTTATTGGCGTGTACCGTGGTGAATACCAAGTGTCCCGTCAGTGCGGATTGCACGGCGATCTGGGCAGTTTCAGGATCGCGGATCTCCCCCACCATGATCTTGTCAGGGTCGTGCCGAAGGATTGAGCGCAATCCCCGGGCAAAGGTCAGCCCCTTCTTCTCGTTGACCGGAATCTGGACAATACCCCGCAAGGCATACTCAACCGGATCCTCTATGGTTATGATCTTTTCCTCACCGGTATGAATCTCGGTAAGAGCAGCATACAGGGTCGTGGTCTTGCCTGACCCGGTTGGTCCGGTTACTAGAACCATCCCGTAGGGCTCGCGGACCTTTTTCCGCAGTCTTTTCATCTCCCGCGGGTTCATGCCAAGGGTTTCAAGGGTCAGCCCCTTGAGATCGGAGGCGATGCTCTCCTTGTCGAGGATACGGATAACAGCGTCTTCTCCGAAGGCGCTCGGCATGATAGAAACGCGAAAGTCGATGGCCTTGTCGGCAATCCGGACCTTGAAACGTCCATCCTGGGGAATGCGCCGCTCTGAAATGTCGAGCTCGCTCATGACCTTGAGGCGTGAGATGATCGGTGCCTGGAAATGGACGTCGAGAGTCTCCGTTGCCCGGTAGAGAACCCCATCGATCCGGTATTTGATGACAACCCCTTCCAACGCCGTTTCGATATGGATATCGCTTGCCCTGCGTGTCAGGGCATCCATGACGGTAGAGTTGACCAGCTTAATGATCGGGCTCGTATCGGCGGAGATCTTCTCCATGGAGAGGATCTCCTCACCTGTCTCGTTCTCCCGCACGAGTTGGAGCATGAAATCCTCGGAAACTTCCTTGAGGACCCGGCTCGTGGCCTCTCCTTTTTTCAGGATGGCGGCAATCGCCGATTCAGTGGCCAATTTAGTGATAAGAGGCCGATCAAGGAGCAGTTCAAGCTCGTCAAGTTTTATGACATCGGTGGGATCAGAGATGAGGATGACAAGGCTGTTGCCCTGCTCCTCCAAGGGAACAAAGCGGAACCGGTAAATGGCATCGGGGGGAAGCGCGTTGAGAATTGCCTCGTTGGGGCGCAATCCCCGGGCATCGACGTACTCCAAGCCGAATTGCTCCGCCAGGGACTCCGCCAGGGACTCCTCGGTAATGAAGCCTTCCTCGACGCATATCTCCCCGAAACGCTTTGTGGTCGCCTTCAGTCTTTCGACGACGAAGGGAAGGTCGTCGGTTCTCAATGACCCACGTTCGATAAGAATTTCGCCGATGTTTTTCCTTTTAAAGACATGCTTCATCATGGTTTGTATCCGATCAGGCCCTGTGCCCGCAATTAGTCTCCGACCCTTGGTTATCCAACAGTCCCAGCGATCTTGAATACTGGAAGATACATGGTAATGATGATGACGCCGACCACCAGCCCCATGACAATCATAATGGCGGGCTCAATGGCAGTGGTAAGGAGATGAAGCCGTGCATCGATATCACTTTCAAAATATTCCGAGATGTCGCTCAACATCTCTTCCAGAGATCCGGTCGTCTCTCCTACACCGAGCATGCGGAGCGCCAGAGGTGGCATGAATTTGACCGACTCGATGGCATTGGAGAGGCTCATCCCCTCCTCCACTTTAACGACCGCCTGGAGAAGCCTTCTTTCGAGAACCACATTATTAAGCGTGCCGACCGACATCTTCAGCGACTCCACGATAGGAATACCGCTGCCGATGACCGTTGCGAGAGTGCGGGTAAAGGAAGCAACGGCAAACTTCGAGAAAACCTCACCAATAAAAGGGAGGCGAATCCTGAAATCGTCAACCCAGAAGCGCCCCCGCTCGGTTGCGGCCCATCGACGCAGGGCCATGACAACGGCACCGATCAATGCAATAACAAAGAGAATGTAGTGTTTGAGTGTTGAGGAGAACGAGATCAAAATCCTTGTGGGGAGCGGCAATTGCGAACCGGCATCGGCATAAACCTGGCTGAAGGTCGGGACCACGTACACCAGCAGGAAAGCAATCGCGATGGTTGCCACGGTAACAAGAATCGACGGATAGACGAGGGCTGAGACGAATCTTTTCCGCACTTCCTCTACCCTCTTCAGAAAAGCGATGTAACGCCTGATGGTAAGGGGAAGGTCTCCTGTCCGTTCGCCGGCCCTGACGGAAGCAACATAGAGATGGGGAAACGCCTTAGGATACTTTTCCAAGGCATCGGAAAGAGCCATGCCTCCTTTGACGTTCTCGCGGACTTCCTTGAGAATATCCGCGAGTTGCCCTCGATCAAAGCGCTCTAGAATGGTATCCAGTGCTTGTATGATTGGTAGGCCGGCCTTGATGAGAACCAGCAGTTCCTGGTTCAAGGTCAGAAGGGTCTTGTTGTCCACCCTCCTATTGCGTCCGCCCTTTTCCCACAAAAACTGCAACGGCTTTTTTTTTACTTCAAAGACAAAAAAACCCTGTTCCTCCAGACTGACGCGAAGGATTTCGGGATTTACCGCTTCAAATTCCTTGACAATGATTCTGCCTTCTGTGGAGCCAAGCTTGCAAGTGTAGAGGGCCATAGGTCTTTCTTAACACAACAGAATCAAAACATAAACAAAAAACCAAATAGATACGCAGTTTTAGCGTATTCTTAACATTCCGTGGCATCAACTATTGCAGTTCATTTTTCGTGACATGATAAACAGATTTTCGACAGGGGAAGACGCAGATGATAACGCTCCTGTTCCTGATGGTCAGGATTCTTAACGTGCATGGCATGGCAGGTGATGGCACAGGTAATGGTCCTGTCCTCAGCCAAAGGGAGACTTTCTCGGTTCATCTCCGGTTTCATGCCGATGCCGTGGCCGAACTCCATGCCGTGACACTGCCTGCAGAGAGCCACCGGGTTGGTGAGGAGCTGTCTTTTGGTTGCATTAGCAACGAAAAAACTTCCCAGTTTTTCCTTGGGAAGTACATGGCAGACCCCACAACTCTCGGGAGAAGCGTGGGGGTTGACTGCGCCATCCGGAACCTCTGGCGCGGCAATCCCTGTCCCTGAGAAAACAAGCACCGCAACGCAAGCCCCAATTCCCTGCTTCACGAATGACATCGCCTAGCACCTCTGTGGGTCTAGTAAACCTTGGGATTGTGATCGACACCATGACAGGAAAGGTAGCATTCGCCCCGGAATGTCGAAATACCCTTCTCTACAAACTTGAGTTGCCCCTGAGAGTTTGGTGACACTACTGATTTATTGAAGGTAATCAGATACTTATTATCCGGACTCCCGTGGGAGCTGTGACAGGTATAGCATGAAGTTCCTGAGTCGGCACCGCTTCCACCTCCTCTTCCTTGAATGTGCAGGGCATGGTAACGGAAGCTCTCGTTTCCGAGAATGCTCGTACGATCGTGACAACGGTAGCAGAGAGCATAGGTATAGGGTGTTTCCGACTGCTTGTCGCTTGTCGAATAATGGTCCACGAGGATATGTTCATACTGCGAACCATGGGGCCCTCGTGGGGACTCGGGATTCTCGCTGCCATGGCAGTCACCGCATGAAATTGTCGCTACATCACCCGCATTAATCTTCTTTTCTTTGTACGGCTTCAGAAGGCTGATGACCGCCGTATTCTTCCCCTCCCCCTCCACGGGATGAAAGGAAGGATTGGTCAGTGCAAACTCCATCCGTTTGTTTACTTGCCTCCCTGGCAGGTTGGCACTTTCACCGTGACACTTGTAACAAAGTTCATATTCCTTGTTTACGGACGAAATTACGTTACCTACCCGCTTTCCCCTGATTCCTGCGAACTTGTTCTCGCTGGTAACGTAATGGGGATTATGGCAATCAACGCACTCGGCGTGGCGTGGGATACGGGAGTCTGTCTCAGGAAGCACCTCGTTGCTTTGGTGAATTCCTCGGGCATCAAACGTCGGATGGTGATAAGTTTTGAGGAACTCCGCTTCAATATTCTTTCTGTTGCTTCCGGCGGGAGCAAAATTTTTCGGCATATTTTTATATGATTGCTTCAACCTTGAAGGGTCACCATGACAGATTATACAAGTTTCAGGACCACCGCCCGACTTGAAATTGAAGCTCAGGTGGCAGGTGGAACAACCGGTGGACACCTTATTGGTATCAAGGTGAACTGCATCTTTTGGATAGGATGCAGCGAAAAGCGCAGGTGACATAAACAAAAAAAACACCAATGTTAGTATAAGATTTTTTATCGCCATTGTTGCTTACTCATGGATTATTCGTGAAATTGTGACAGTTAGTGCACACCGAGTCGTGGGCATTTGTTGCGGACGTTCCGTCAAGAACCCAGAAAGGCGTGGTAGGATCGTTATACTGCGTCTGATGGGGATCATGACAGGTTATGCACTGCATCCTGTTTTCTCTATCCAGACGAATTTTAGCATTGGTTGGAAGTTGGTATGAATTACCAGGTCCCTCCAAGACATTGAGCCGATCACGGACAGAGGCGTTATACACAAATGAAACCGGATGGTGGGAATTGGTTATCTTTGTTCGGTTAAAAACATGGGTCCCCGACATAACCGTATTGACGTTGTTGTTCACCTCAATGGCGTCACCGTTCAAAACGGCTCCCAGTGCAGTGACGCCGTCGTGGCAACTTAGACAGAGGCGCGATGAACCATTGGGCTCAGACTTGTAATCGCTTGAGGTCTTCGCCGCAGGGTCGGTGTGGATGGCAAGAGTGTTGGATGAATAATGGCCGAAGGTCTGGGTGGTATCGTTACGGTTCCAAAGGACCGTTTGAGGTTTGGCGTTGTGGGGGGTGTGGCAGAAAATGCAGATTTGCTTGCCCCTTGGATCGGAAGCGTTCGTAGCTTTGTAGTTCACGCCGGTATTGCTGAACGAGAGGTTATGTTTGTTGCCGCCTTCCGTGAACTTGGGGCCTTGAGCACCAAAACCGGCGCCTGTGTCAAAAAAAACAACAATCAGAAACAATAAAACCGGAAAAAGGTTGTCTGTTTTAACCATCATGGCGGGCCTTGCCTCAGGTACTCAAATATCTGGATACGTTTGTTATACGTGTCGGCAACAAAGATCCTGTCATGCTTGTCTATGAATAATCCACTCGGGAGATAGAATTCGCCCGGCCCGTTACCGGGCTTCCCCACGAACAGGAGGAGTTTTCCTTCCTGGTCAAATATCTGAAAATTATCGAATGAAGCATCCACAGCATAAACATGAAGATCGCTGTCCACGGCCACCCCCCGCGGTCGCGCGAATGAACCGGGGGCATCGCCGACTTCGCCGAAACTCCTAAGGAAATTTCCATCACGATCATATTTTTTTATAGTGAAGTTCATGGAATCAGTTACGTAGGTGTTTCCTTCCCTATCCACCGCTACGTTGGACGGCAAGCTGAGTGGCTCGCCACTCCCGTCGCGGGGAAACTCCCCACGATAATGTCCATCCTTGTCAAACTTCTTCAATTTATGTGCCAACACATCAACCACATAAACATCACCGTTACCGGCAACAGCAATCCCGGCCGGCCTTTTGAACGTGGTCTCTCCGTTGCCAAACTCCCGAAGGTACTCTCCCTGGCGCGAAAAAACGTATACCCTGGCATTGATTGAATCAGACACCAGCACATTACCGTTCGAATCAAAGGCCACTCCAACGGGACTCGCGAGCGGTTCGTCCCCGGCTTGGCGGATGTAGAAAACTTCACGATTATTCAGATCGTAGCACTGTACTACCCGTGTAGAGGAATCCGCAACGCAGAGGAGGGAGCCACCGTCACCGGCTAATCCGTATGGCGTCATCAGGGGTATCATCACCCGCTCTTCCCCGGTAACGATTTGCCAAAGGCGCCCAACCTTACTCTGAATCGGCACAATCTGTTCCGGTCCGGTTATTTCGCGGAGGAATCGGATTCGGGGCGGATTAGGCGGCGGAGGCCAGACAAGGTCAACTGCAGGGTCATGGAGAGCAATGGGGCTGGTGCCTACTCCAGCACAACCCGGAAGGATGAGACCGAGCAAGAGATATAATAAGTACCGTACAGAACACGAATGAAGAACAGACTTCATGCCAGCATCATCCCCACAATCCAGATGGCAAAAAAGACGGCCATCGCTCCCCCCCACCCTGCAGCGGCCTTACCGTTCATTGTCCCGCGCTTTGGGAATGCCTTAACAATAAGAACCATAGTCGAGGCTATCCATCCCCACAAACCAACCTGACAGATAACTGCCCAGCCATCATGCAGCATGGCGGCCTCCCTTGCGAGTCAGCTTTTTGACCAATGAACCTAGCTTTAACTTCCAGACCATCAAGACGGCTTCCCGAACAATCTTCTTCGACATTTTGGAACTTCCCGCATGACGGTCAATGAAGATAATCGGAATCTCGCCGACACGGAAACCTCGCTCGACGCAACGGTAGTTCATCTCAATCTGGAACGAGTATCCGTCGGACCGTATCGTATCCAAGTCGACGGATTCTATCACTCGACGTCGGAAACACTTGAAGCCGCTGGTGCAATCTCGAAGCGCAAGCCCGGTTACAAATCGTGTGTAGACACTTGCGAAGTAGCTGAGCATCAGTCGTCTGATGGGCCAATTGACAACACTTACGCCGTTCAGATAGCGAGATCCGACCACAACGTCATACTTGTCCGTAGCGGCAAGGAGCGCTGGAATAGTTGCCGGGTCGTGGGAAAAGTCGGCATCCATTTCGATGATGAAATCGGCCCCATCCCTCAAAGCCACTCTGAATCCGTCACAATAGGCTGAGCCAAGCCCCATTTTACCAGAACGGCGGAGCACGTGGATACGTGGATTGTCACTACTCATCCGGGCAGCGATTTCTCCCGTGCCGTCCGGAGAATTATCATCCACCACCAGGACATGTATGTTGTCACGCTGAGCCAGTATCTTCTCCATAAGTGCAACGATATTGTCACTCTCGTTATAGGTTGGTACGACGACATATACCTTCACCTGATTTTCTCCCTCCACAAAATACGCTGGTTCAGATACGTTATTTCCATGCTGCCGCCGCTAGCAAACCGGACGCCCATACAAATAAATTTTGTCTGCAGGATAGAGAATTATGTTTCAGCAGGTCAACTGAATGAAAATAACACAGGATCTATATAAAAATAAGCAACAAAAAAAGGCCATGCGATGCATGACCTTTTTTTGCAGATGGCGGGGTCGACGGGGCTCGAACCCGCGGCCTCCGGCGTGACAGGCCGGCGTTATAACCAACTTAACTACGACCCCAAACTATTCAACTGTTTACTTCAGTAATGCCGTACTGAATAAGTCTCCTCACGACATTATGTGGTGGGCGAAGAGGGGATCGAACCCCCGACATCCAGCTTGTAAGGCTGGCGCTCTCCCAGCTGAGCTATTCGCCCTTATATTTGGCGGGGTCGACGGGGCTCGAACCCGCGGCCTCCGGCGTGACAGGCCGGCGTTATAACCAACTTAACTACGACCCCAAATATAAGTAAGAACAATGAACTAACCACTTAAAATAACGTCAGTTCCAACAACAAAGCCCTTACAAAACGGATTTTGTTTATACCAAACCACCATACATCCTGTCAACCATAATTTTATTTCTCAATGGGCAGTAACAATATTTGTTGCTTGACCTTCAGCGACAGTTACGCCGGAGGGAGCAACCACGGATAATGTGCCTTCAAGAAGAGCCCTTGACAGGACTTCATCCATATGGGAAACGGATGTAATAGTCATTCCCTCATATACTTCCTGGGGAATTTCATGAAGGTCTTTCTGATTATCCCCGGGGATTATTACTTCTTTAATCCCCCCGCGACGTGCGGCAAGAAGTTTTTCCTTGAGTCCGCCTATGGGAAGCACATTGCCCCTCAGGGTCACCTCTCCGGTCATGGCGATGTCCCGGCGAACACCTCTACCGGTCAAGGCCGAAGTAATTGCAGTTGCGATGGTAATTCCCGCAGACGGCCCATCTTTTGGAATCGCACCTTCAGGAACATGGATATGGATATCGATTGCCTGATAAAAATCCCGCTCAAGCCCAAGAATATGGGCACGTGATCTTACATAAGTCATGGCCGCCTGGGCCGATTCCTGCATTACCTCACCCAGCTTTCCGGTTATAGTAAGCTTCCCCTTTCCAGGAACAATTGCCACCTCGATGGTGAGGAGGTCTCCGCCGACTTCAGTCCACGCAAGGCCGGTAACGGCACCCGCTGAATCCTTTTCCTCGGCTGTTCCAATCCTGAATCGGGGAGGGCCCAGAAAATCCTTGAGGTGCTTGGGCTGGAGTGTAAATTTTTTCTTCTCACCTTTCACGATGCGGTGGGCAACCTTGCGGCATACCGAAGCTATCTCGCGCTCGAGGTTCCGCACCCCCGCCTCGCGTGAGTAAAATCTGATCATATCCAAAATTGCTTTCGAGGAAATACTCACCCTCTCCAGGGCAAGACCATTGGCCTCCATCTGTTTTTTCACGAGGTAACGTTCAGCAATTGTTAGCTTTTCATGCTCGGTGTACCCGTCGAGTCGGATAACCTCAAGCCTGTCGAGCAGCGGGCGTGGTATCCCATGGATTGAGTTGGCGGTAGCAATAAACATTACCCGTGAAAGATCATACTCAACATCGAGAAAATGATCGCTGAAATGGGCGTTCTGCTCGGGGTCAAGAACTTCAAGCATTGCAGATGCCGGGTCACCGCGGAAGTCAGAACTCATTTTATCGAGCTCATCCAGCAGAAATACGGGGTTATTGCTCCCCGCCTTCTTCAGGTTCTGGATAATCTTGCCGGGCATGGCCCCCACGTACGTGCGACGATGCCCGCGAATTTCAGCCTCGTCACGCATGCCCCCCAGCGACATCTTGACGAATTTTCGGCCAGTCGCTGTGGCAATAGAGCGCGCGAGGGATGTCTTCCCAACCCCGGGAGGGCCAACAAGACACAGAATCGGCCCCCTGATTTTCTTGACGAGCGTCTGTACGGACAGGAACTCAAGGATGCGTTCCTTGACCTTGACAAGACCATAATGATCCTCGTCGAGTATTCTCTCTGCGGCAACAATGTCGTGCTTTTCCCTGGAGAGCTTTCCCCACGGGAGTGTAGCAAGCCAGTCAACATAGTTTCTGACAACAGCCGCCTCGGCAGAAGCAGGGGACATGAGCTTGAGCTTTTTCAGTTCGGCCAATGCCTTTTGTTTTGCTTCCTTGGAGAGCTTGCCCTGTGAAACCTTTTCCTCGAGTTCTGCGATCTCCTGCTTGTAGTCGTCCTTTCCCCCAAGCTCCTTCTGGATCGCTCTCATCTGTTCATTGAGGTAGTATTCCTTCTGGTTCTTCTCCATCTGCTTCTTGACGCGGGTGCGAATCTTACTTTCGAGCTGCAGAATTTCGACCTCGGACTCCATGAATGCAAGGAGCCTTTCTAACCGATGACCCGAGTCAGCAAGAGCAAGAAGTTCCTGCCGATCACTCAGCTTGAGGTTGAGATGAGGCGCCAAGGTATCGGCAAGCCTGCCGGGGTCGGTAATATTGAGGGTCGCACTGACGGTTTCCTGCGGTATTCCCTTAGTCAGCTTCACGTAACTCTCAAAGGTAGAACGGGCGCTGCGGACAAGGGCTTCCATCTCAGAGGTTGTTTCTGACTCGCCAGGAAGAGACTGCACCTCGACAATAAAATGATTCGCTTCAGGGTGATATGACGCAATAACACCTCGCCTTTTCCCCTCAACGAGAACTTTCACGGTTCCGTCGGGGAGCTTGAGGAGTTGGATCACCTGAGAAACCGTACCAATCGAATAGATATCCTCTTCATTCGGTTCTTCGGTCTTGGCGTTTTTCTGGGTAGCGAGAAAGATCAGACGGTTATCGTTCATGGCTGCTTCCAGGGCAGAAATGGACTTCTCCCTTCCGACAAAAAGCGGAACAACCATGTGCGGGAACACAACAATATCTCTTAATGGTAAAAGAGGGAATCTTTCCAGATCCCCTCTCTTGAGCGGTTGACTACCTTGATTATCGTGCATCTAGTTCCTCAGATCAGGCGGATTCCGCCACACTTTCGTAGACTATGATCGGTTTTTCCCGGTTATAGATTACATCTTCGCTTATGACTACTTCCTTTACCATGGTTTGAGAAGGAATCTCGTACATGATATCGAGCATGGCATTTTCCAGAATGGATCGAAGCCCCCGGGCACCAGTCTTGCGCTTCAGAGCTTCACGCGCTATAGCAACGAGGGAACCATCGGTAAATTTGAGCTTCACGTGTTCCATCTCGAAGAGTTTCTGGTACTGCTTGACGAGAGCACTCTTCGGTTCCTTGAGAATCTGAACCATCGCTGCCTCGTCCAGTTCGTGAAGCGTGGCAAGCACCGGAAGACGCCCGATAAACTCGGGAATAAACCCGAACTTGAGAAGATCCTCCGGGGTAACGTCAGTAAGGAGTTCACCGGCCTTCTTCTCCACCTTGCTCTTGACGTCGGCACCAAAGCCAAGGGTCTTGACACCAATACGCTGCTGAATGATGTTATCAAGGCCGGCAAAGGCTCCACCGCAGATGAACAGAATGTTTGAGGTATCAACCTTGAGAAATTCCTGCTGGGGATGCTTTCGGCCACCCTTTGGAGGCACGCTGGCAACGGTGCCTTCAATTATTTTGAGCAACGCCTGCTGAACCCCTTCCCCCGAGACATCGCGGGTTATGGACGGAGAATCGGATTTGCGGGCAATCTTGTCTATTTCGTCAATATAGATAATGCCCTTCTGGGCACGCTCCACATCGTAATCGGCAGCCTGCAGGAGGTTAAGGATAATATTCTCAACATCCTCACCAACATACCCGGCTTCCGTAAGATTGGTGGCGTCAGCCATCGCGAACGGAACCCTGAGAATCCGCGCAAGGGTCTGGGCAAGAAGAGTCTTGCCTGAACCGGTGGGACCCAAGAGGAGTATGTTGCTTTTCTGCATCTCCACGTCGCTTGGCTTACCCATGGACTCGATACGCTTGTAGTGATTGTAGACAGCAACGGCAAGGATTTTCTTGGCCCGGTCCTGACCGATGACGTACTCATCAAGAACATCCTTGATTTCACGGGGCTTGGGTAGTTTCTTTACGTCCGGTCCCATGGCCTCTTCAAGCTTGCTTTCTTCGGCAATAATATCATTGCAGAGTTCGATGCATTCATCACAAATATAGACCGTCGGCCCTGCGATGAGCTTCTTCACCTCATCCTGACTCTTGCCACAGAAAGAACAGGTCAGATTTTCGCTGCTGTCGTTTCTTCTACTCACCGAGAACCTCCGCTGGTGGGTTTACGCGCTATAATTGCGTCAATAATACCATACGATTTTGCTTCTTCACCAGACATAAAATAATCACGCTCGGTGTCAGCTTCAACCTTCTCAAGAGCCTGCCCTGAATTTTCGGCGATGATCTCATTGAGCCTTTTTTTCATCTTCAAAATTTCCTGGGCGTGGATGTGAATATCGGTCGCCTGCCCCTGGAAACCGCCAAGCGGCTGATGGATCATGATCCGGGAATGGGTCAGGCTGAACCGTTTCCCCTTCTCGCCGCCGGAAAGGAGAAGAGCTCCCATTGAAGCGGCCTGGCCGACGCAAATCGTGGAGACGGGAGCCTTTATATACTGCATGGTATCGTATATCGCCATACCTGCAGTCACGACACCTCCCGGAGAGTTGATATAGAGGTGAATATCCTTGTCCGGATCCTCGGCCTCCAAGAAGAGAAGCTGGGCAATCACAAGATTTGCCACGTGATCGTCAATGGGGCCGCCAAGAAAAATGATCCGGTCCTTCAGAAGGCGCGAATAGATGTCGTAAGAGCGCTCTCCCCTGCCGGTTTGTTCGACCACGATCGGTACGAGCATATTCCCTCCGGAAACCATATGTTATTAGAGTTCGTCCTTGGCCACTTCCGTTACGACAGCATTCTCCAGAAGATACCCCAAGACTTTTTCCTCATTCAGATGAGCCACAAGATTTTCCTTGGCATTATGATTCTGTTCGTAGAAGTCCTTTACCCGATCAAAATCCTGTCCGGCCTCTTCGGCCATGGCACGAAGCTTAGCCTCGACATCAGGATCATCTACGGTGATTCCTTCCTTTTTAGCCACGGCTTCCAAGAGCAGCGACCCTTTGACCTGACTCTCGGCGGAATCACGATAATGGGTCTTGAAACTCTCATCGTCCATTCCCATCATCTCCAGGGAAAGGCGCTGTTGAGCAAGGCGGTTTTTCATATTCGACAGCATCATTTGAAGCTGCCGCTCCACCAGAGTCGACGGGACTTCAATCTCGTTTTTCCCGATTAGTGCCTTGACGATGCGGTCCTGCACATCAGCTTTGATCCTGGCAGTCTCCTGATCTTCGTGCAACTCGGCAAGCTTGGCTTTCAGTTGCTCAAGAGTCTCAAACTCACCGAACTGCATCGCGAACTCGTCGTCAAGCTCCGGGAGTTCCTTAACCTTTACCTCCTTGACCGTAACGGCGAAGCTAGCCACCTTTCCGGCAAGATCCTTGTTCCCGTACTCCTCCGGGAACGTTACCTCAACGGTTCTCTGCTCCCCGGCCTTGGCACCAACAAGCTGGTCCTCGAAACCAGGAATGAAACGTCCGGATCCAAGTTCGAGCTGATAGCTTTCGGCAGTTCCGCCCTCAAAGGGTATGCCGTCAATAGACCCGACAAAATCAATCACGACGAAATTGCCAGTCTCGGCGCATTTACCTTCCTCCAGCGGCTTGAGTTCGGCCATCCCTTCCCGCATCTCGTTGAGGCGAGCCTCCACGGGTGCAACATCGGAAACAAATCTTTCCCTCTTCACCTCGAGACCTTTGTAATCCTTGACATCAATCTCCGGAAAAACCTCAACCGTTGCTGAATATTTCAACGCTTCACCACGCTTCACTTCATCACTTTCGATGTGAGGATGGGAAACAGGAAATATTTTATGGTCGGCCAAGGCCTTGAAATAGGTTTCGTCGAAAAGGTTCTTGAGAACGTCACTCTCCATCATCGACCGGTAATTCTGTTCCACAAGGGAACGGGGTACCTTTCCCTTCCTGAACCCTTTGATGGCGGCACGCTTCTGAATCTGACCAAAAACCTTTTCTATCTCGGCAGAAACACGCTCCGCCGGAATTTCGAAAGAAATCTTTTTTTTCACGCTGCTGAGAGACTCGACAGTACTCGTCATCACTTATCCTTTCTTTTCTGGATTATTTGAATATCAGACAGAGTTGTTACTGAATGAAAGGCAGATTGAATTGAATTGAATATCTATCGGAGGGGAATCCTCTGCATGACTGGGATGGTGCGAGAGAGGGGAGTCGAACCCCTACGGTTGCCCGCTGGATCCTAAGTCCAGTGCGTCTGCCAATTCCGCCACTCTCGCAGATGTACGAACTACCCACATACGAAGAAGCCCCGTTTATCACGGGGCTTTGCATTAATTGGGGTGGCTAGTGGGATTTGAACCCACGAATGCATGAGTCACAGTCATGTGTGTTAGACCCCTTCACCATAGCCACCATAATTTGGGTTTGGCACGCCTGAGAGGATTCGAACCTCTGACCTACGGATTAGAAGTCCGTTGCTCTATCCAGCTGAGCTACAGGCGCAGAGATGGTCGGGGTGAGAGGATTCGAACCTCCGACCCCCTGCTCCCAAGGCAGGTGCGCTAGCCAGGCTGCGCTACACCCCGCAAGAAGTTGCATTAATAGCACACCCATTGAGGGCATGCAAGCTTTTTTCTACGTCACGCCTTAGATAATTTCCCCTTCAGCAACTCTAAAGCTTTGCCTCGGTGGCTGAGACGATTTTTTCTTTCCAGAGGCAACTCTGCGAGGGACGAACCTTCTTCCTCCACAAAGAACAGGGGATCATATCCAAACCCACCACCCCCTTGGGGAACTTCAAGGATAGATCCTCTGAGTTCTCCCGAGAAGGTGGTGCATGAACCATCAGGCAAACAGAGCGCTATAACGCAATGGAAGGCAGCTCCGCGTCTTTCAGGAGGGGTTCCCCGTAACTCTTCAAGGAGCTTTGCGTTATTCGTCTCATCAGTGGCACCAGTCCCTGCATAGCGGGCAGAATAAACGCCCGGCCTCCCACCGAGAGCATCGACGACAAGCCCTGAATCGTCTGCTAACGCAGGAAGTCCGGTTAAATGCGCTATTGCAGAAGCCTTCTTAATAGCATTCTGTTCAAACGTTACGCCGTCCTCCTCAATCTCTGGAAGATCGGGAAAATCAGCAAGAGAGTATATTCTGCAGTGAACTCCTTCCAGAATCTTTCCAATTTCCAGGAGCTTCCCCCTATTCCTCGTGGCGACAATCAAGTCAGTCATCGGGAAAGAACCTTATTCTGAATCGAGAAAAGCTTTCGTATTCCCTCCACTGCAGCGACACGCATGCCGTCCATCTGTTCAACGGTAAAGGGTTCCGACTCGGCAGTACCCTGTACTTCTACAAAACGGTCAGATGATGTCATGACAAAATTCATGTCGACTTCGGCCGCTGAATCTTCCACGTAATTCAGATCCAATAGAATGTTGCCATCCACGATTCCGACACTGACCGCCGCAACGGCTTCCTTGATGGGGAGCGACGGCAACACACCACGCTCCACAAGCAAGTGCAAGGCATCCACCAAAGCGACATAGGCTCCGGTTATGGAAGCAGTCCTGGTTCCTCCGTCAGCCTGAATAACATCACAGTCTATGAGGACACTTCTCTCCCCGAGAAGCGTCAAATCTGTGACGGCACGAAGCGAACGGCCGATCAGCCTCTGTATTTCATGGGTCCTTCCACCGATTTTTCCACGGGCAGCTTCGCGCGAAGAACGCGTGTGAGTCGAACGGGGAAGCATCGAATACTCGGCAGTCACCCAACCGGTCCCCTTCCCCCGGAGAAAGGGAGGGACACTCTCTTCCACCGATGCGGTACAGATGACCTTGGTGTCGCCAAACTCCACAAGCACAGCCCCTTCCGCATGCTTGATATAATGCCGAGTAATGTTTATGCCCCTGAGGCTCCCCGCCTCACGGCCGTCCGAACGCATATTTCACCTCTCTATGCTAAATTTTAAGCTGCGTACACTAAACGATAGGCTGGAGGATGTCAATCTGCATGACATGACGAGACCTTACACCTCACGTAGTGGATCGTTAAAATTTCGCTTTTCTCTGAGTTCCTGCAATGTTTGCGGTTTGGCGTCGACAATATGAAGCTCAGCCAGGAGTCTTTTGGCAAGGAGATCCTCGGCTTCGTGAATTGCCTCCGGTGAAGCGGGCACATTTTCAATCTTTCCCCCTGCCATCATGCCATGACCGCCAGCGTGCCCTCTTCCCTCAACCAAAACCCCAATAAGAATACCGGCATTCAGATCGTGCCGGATCGTGCGTAACGACAACAGCATCCCATCGCCGTACTGCCCCATTGCAAGCACTAATTCTATTCCTTCCAGCCTTAAGAAAAAATCTGCCATTTCGGCAACCATTTCGGGAAAATTCATCTGCGCGAGATTAGTTATCAGGAGCTTCCCGTAGATCTTGGTATTTTCGAGAGCCCTATTCACCATAAGATAATATTCGACAGGAAGTTTCGGATGAGTGATTTCGTAAAGAAATTTCTTGTTGGAAAGTGTAAACAGCTTGAGATAAGCGTCTCGGTCAGGCTTGTTCGCCTCCCTGCCGAGATCCTGAGTTTCTGATTTTATGGCGTAAAAAAGTGCTGTTGCCAGCTTGGTCCCCAGATAGACGCCTTGAGTCACGAGGTATTCGTAAAGTATGGTTGCCGTGACTCCGTAATCCTCTCGAATATCGACCCATCGGCACTTCTTGCTTGTTTCCCGCATCGGATGATGATCGACGAGAATATCAACACTGCTGTCGGCTGGCAGTGAGTTGTTCCCGGTCCCTGGCTGGGTGTCCAGCATGCAGACCACGGAGAACTCCCGGAAGTTGATAAGCCCTATGGGAGTCAGGGGAATTTCGAGTTCCTTCGCCATGGCAAGATTCTCGCTCCTACTAATCATGCCCGAAAAAGCGATTGTAGCCTCGCGATTGACCTTCATAACGAAGAGATGGCGAAGCGCTATGGCCGAAGCGAGACAGTCCGGGTCAGGATTATCATGGATCACTATCAGTATTCTGCCTCTACCCCTGACCCAGTCGAGCATTTCATCCGTGAAGCGCTTCGTATCCAGATTCTCTGACCCCAACCCCATAAAAGGACTCCTAAACGTGTCATCATTTTAGACAAAAAAAGAGAGGAAAGACCATGCTTTCCTCTCTTTGGATCCTCTTGGGATAACCTATTAGCCCAAGAAGAGGTTATGATTTCTCGCCCGATTGGCCAGAATTGTCGGGTCTATCACTTCGCCGCAGCAGGTGCATTTCCAAGCGTCGAACGATCTTACAAAATCATAAAACTTTTCAGCAAACATTCTCCCTTTGCACTTTGGACATTTCATTTGGAGCCCCCCCACTGCAGAGTTTGATGTGAGTGCAGTGAAGATTTCACCATATGTGCCAAACGGGTCAAACTCTAATGAATGACACTCTCAATCTTGTCCCGATCGATAATTATTATTGATAATTCAATGCGTTACAGTGTTTGAAAAATATCGCTCCAGCTTGTCCACAGTCACTTTCCCTATGCCTGAAACTCTCTCGAGTTCTCTAATAGACCTGAAACCGCCATTGTATTGACGGTCAAATACAATCCTTCGTGCGAGAGTTGGTCCGATCCCGGGAAGTAGCTCCCATTCTGATTCGGTCATTGTGGCTGGGTCAAGAGGAATACCTAGAAGTATCCTTTCAGCTGCAGGCATCATTTTTAACGAAATTTTGGCTGGTTCTGATGCATACGTTTCAAACATTATCCAGTCTCCATCTTTGAGACGAGTGGCAGGGTCGGACGATTTTGAAGCATTTGCCGCGAGTCCTCGATACGCCATATTTATGACGCTCTTTAAGACTGCATCTTCGGGAAGACAATAAACGCCTGACTTTCCTTGAATGCCGGTAACCTTAACCCTAACGCCATTGGAGCGGTCAAGAAAAAAGGCCGTGGATCCGCCCTCTGTGAGTGGCAATCCACGGCCTTTCGTGATTAAAACAGTACTTGCCAGAACTGCTAGGGTCCAGAGCGCAATGAGATGCGCCCGTTCCCTCATTTTTTGACGCCCTCCGCATCCTCTGTCCTGTGGAGTTTGTACTCAATACTGTCGATCAGAGCCTGATAGGAGGCATCGATGATGTTTTCCGAGACACCAACCGTCCCCCACCGCGCTTCCTTGTCGCCCGACTCGATGAGAACGCGAATGGATGAGGCTGTACCCTGCCCTGCCGGCAGGACGCGAACCTTGTAGTCAAGAAGCTTCACTTCCTTCAGTTTCGGATAGAACTTCTCCAGGGCCTTGCGAAGGGCATTGTCGAGAGCGTTGACTGGACCGTTGCCTTCAGCCGCAGTGTGCTCCACCTTGCCGCCAACCTTGACCATGATAGTCGCCTCGGAAAAAGGCTTCTGGTCTTCGTGGCGTTTCTCATCTATAACCCGGAAACCGATAACCGAGAAAAACTTCCGATGAGTACCGAGAGCACGCTTCATCAGCAATTCAAATGAAGCCTCGGCCCCCTCAAACTGGTACCCCCGGTTCTCCATCTCTTTGATGTTATCGAGGATTTCAAGGGTAACCGGATCCTTGCTGTCCATGTTGATATTGAATTCCTCGGCCTTGGCAAGGATATTGGAGCGGCCAGAGAGGTCGGAAATGAGCACCCGGGTCATGTTGCCGACCAGTTCAGGCCTCATGTGCTCATAGGTCTCGGGATGGCGCTGAATGGCGCTCACGTGGACCCCGCCCTTGTGGGCAAAGGCTGAATTACCCACATAGGGCTGATGTTTGTCAGGGGAAAGGTTCGCCAGTTCGTACACAAAACGGGAGAGATCCCGAAGTTTCTTCAATTGCTCATCACTCACGCAGTCAGCCTTCATCTTGAGCCTGAGGGCTGGCATGATGGAGCAGAGATTGGCGTTACCGCACCGCTCACCAAAACCGTTGATGGTGCCCTGAACCTGCACAATCCCCTCATTGACCGCATGGAGAGAGTTAGCGACCGCACACTCGGAGTCATTGTGTGTGTGAATGCCCAAGGGAGCTGAGATGTGCTTCCGAACCTCGCGGATAATCTCGGCAAGCTCGAACGGCATAGTGCCGCCGTTGGTGTCACAAAGCACAATGCAGTCGGCCTTGGCATCCTGAGCAGCCTTGAGGGTTTTGATGGCATAGTCGGGATTGGACTTGTAGCCGTCAAAGAAGTGCTCTGCGTCGTAGAAAACCTCGGGAACCCGGGTCTTCAGATATTCAAGAGAATCGAAGATCAGCTCGAGATTCTCCTCGTTGGAAATGCGCAATGCTTCCCGAACATGAAAATCCCAGGTTTTGCCGAAAATGGTGCAGACATCGGGCTCGGCCTGCACGAGGGTCTTCAGGTTGTGGTCTTTGTCAGGGGTTATCTTGGCGCGGCGGGTCGAACCAAAAGCGGCGATCTTCGCCTGGGAGAGCTTCTCCTTCTTGATGTCTTTGAAGAAGGCGACATCCTTGGGGTTGCTGCCGGGCCACCCCCCTTCAATGTAGTGGATTCCGATCTCGTCAAGCCTATTGGCGATGCGGATCTTGTCTTCAACGAGGAACGATATGTCCTCTGCCTGGGTGCCGTCACGAAGGGTGGTATCGTACAGTTTAACGAGACTCATTGATTCACCTTTGAAATGAAAGTGTTAGATACGCGTATAGCGTTTAGCATGCCGGCGTTGCCGGACACTAGACGCTATACACGAATACGCTGAAGTTAATCTGAAGCTATTTGCCGGAAAGGCCGAATGCCTCGTGGAGTACCCTCACGGCGAGCTCCGTGTACTTGGCGTCAATAACGACAGATACCTTGATCTCGGAGGTGGAAATCATCTGGATATTGATTCCTTCGTTGGCAAGGGTTTGGAACATCTTGGTGGCGACACCGGCATGGCTCCGCATGCCGACGCCGACGATGGAAACCTTGGAAATGCTTTCGTCGGCCGACACGCCCGTTGCCTTGATCTCAGTGGCAATTTCCTTGGTGATGGCAAGTGCCTTTTTGAAGTCGGCCTTGGTGACAGTAAAGGTGAAATCGGTAAGATCGCCACCACTCACGTTCTGGACGATCATATCGACCGAGATATTGGCATCGGAAAGGGACGACAAAATCTTGGCGGCAATCCCCGGTTTGTCCGGCACGCCCAGTACGGCAATCTTGGCTTCATTCTTGTCGTAGGCAATACCCGAAACGAGTACAGCTTCCATGTCCTTATCCTCCTTGGTGACCATAGTCCCTTGATTGTCATTGAAACTTGAGCGGACATGTATGTCCACATTGTATTTCTTGGCAAATTCGACTGAACGAATCTGGAGCACTTTCGCCCCAAGGCTTGCAAGCTCGAGCATCTCGTCGTAGGAAATCTTATCGATCTTACGGGCGTCCTCGCAGATGTTGGGGTCGGTGGTATAGACTCCGTCAACGTCGGTGTAAATTTCGCAGACATCGGCCTTCATGGCGGCAGCCATGGCCACGGCCGAGGTATCGGAACCGCCGCGCCCCAACGTGGTAACGTTGCCGTCCTTGTCGATCCCTTGGAAACCGGCCACGACAACGATGGTCCCGTCCTTGAGGTCAGCCCTCACCTTTGCGTCGGGAATCTCTTCAATGCGGGCCTTGCTGAAGACGCTATCGGTAATAATCGGCACCTGCCAGCCATGGTAGGATTTTGCTTTGTATCCCATGGATTTGAGACACATGGCGAGAAGGGCGATGGATACCTGTTCGCCCGAGGCAACCAGAACGTCATACTCGCGGTTATCGGGAAACTCGCACACCTCGTTGGCCAAGGCCACGAGCTTGTTGGTTTCGCCGGACATGGCCGAAACGACGACCACCATATCGTTGCCCGCGTCGTAGGTCTTGGCGACCCTCTTGGCAACATTGCGGATCCGTTCAATCGATCCCATTGAGGTGCCGCCGTATTTTTGGACCACCAGAGCCATCTACCGTTCCTCCTTTACGTATCGAGTCCTAATGAATACGCCGCTTCGCGTCGTCCCTTAATAGCAGGAATCCAAACGACGGTCAAAACATTTTTTTAATAATGCCTCATGGTTTGAGCCGTGGGGAATAAAGTCGATACGCCGCTCGGTATCGCTCAAATAATCAAATATAATATCAAGCCGTTCCGAAGGGATATCAGAACCAAGCCGTTCGGCCCACTCGACGAGGCAGACTTCATCCCCATGGAAGTACTCGTCAAAACCGAGTTCTGCTGCATCATCGACGCCACCAAGGCGGTAGAGATCGAAATGGTAAAGTCTGATTCGTCCCTGGTATTCATTCAGAAGGGTAAACGTAGGACTTGTAATGGGTACAGAGCTATCAATGCCCAGACCGGTGGCTACCCCCCGAACAAACTGGGTCTTGCCTGCGCCCAACTCTCCAGTGAGGGCGATAAAACTCCCCGGTTCCAGCAGCCGCCCAAGCCACTCACCCAGCAGGATGGTCTCTTCAACACTGTGCGAAGTAACTGAAACCACAACGCGCTACTTCACCATTGTTCTGATGAGGTCAATGCGGGAAACCATGCCAACGAGCCGTTTTCCCTCCACGACCGGCAAAGCGTGGAGCTTCTTGCTGCTCATGATATCGGCCACCTCGCTCACGGGGGTATCCGGCGTTACCATCTCCGCAGTGTCGGTATAGAGATCCCCGACAGTCTGGCCGGTCATCTTCTGGAGTTCCTTTTCGAATTTTTTCTCGCTCTCAAGGTAAATAACCCAGTCGAAAAGAGAGATGACCGTAGGTATGTGAAGGCTTTTATCCTGTTCGATAAGGTCCGATTCAGTGACGATGCCGATGAGGTTGCCGCTCTCATCCACTACCGGTACGCTGCCGACCCGATGTTTCGTGAATATCTCCGCCAACTCCCTGATTGTGGTTTCCCTTTTGACCGACACGACATCAGTCGTCATAATATCTCGCACTTTCAACATATTAACATCCTTTCCTTTAATTATAAGGTTAACGTTTTGAACGCCCAGGGGAGTCTTTCCTGAACGTCGACGGCCGACATGCCGATATCTCCCTTGTCGGCTGCCACCAAATCTGCAGCGTGACCATGAATGAACACGCCGAGCCGGCAGGCGTCAAAGGGTTCGTATCCCTGCCCCAAGAGAGATGCCAGGATGCCGGTAAGGACATCACCCATCCCCCCCGACGCCATACCAGGGTTACCGCTCCCGTTGATGGCGACCCGTCCATCCGGTGCAGCAATGACCGTACGGGCACCTTTCAGTATCATATACACGCCATTCTGTTCTGCAAACTCACGCGCCGCAGCAATCCGATCTGCCTCGATAATCACGGTGGAGGTGCCGGTAAGACGGGCCATTTCGCCCGGATGAGGGGTAAGAACGATGCAGTTGCTCCGTTTTCGCTGCAAGATGGCGGGGTCTTCGGACAGGGCGTTCAGACCATCGGCATCTATCACAAGAGGGGTCTCGATCTTGGTGACAAGGTGGCGGATAAGGCGTGCAGTGTCTAAATGCCACGAGATGCCTGGCCCCAACGCGACGACTGATTTACCGCCAATGGCTTCGAGCAGTGCCGGCGCAGAATCCTGCATCAGGCGCCCGGCACCGCCATCGGGAAGTGGCAGGGTCATGGCCTCGGTGGTTTTCATTTCCAGAATAGCGTTGAGGCTTTCGGGAACCGCCAAAGTCACCAGACCCGAGCCGGCACGAACCGCACTGTTTGCGGCCATTGCAGCGGCACCGGTCTTGCCGGTGGAGCCGGCAACAACAAGACAATGGCCGAAGCTTCCCTTATGGGCGCGACGATCCCGAGGACGAACCAGACGACAAGCCGTCCCATGGTCGACAAAATCGTACCCTTCGGCATCAGCGGCAACCTGAAGAGGGATGCCGATATCAACTACACGGAGATCGCCACAGAACTCGGTACCGGGATAAAGGACATGGCCAAGCTTGGCAAGGGCAAAGGTAACGGTTGCATCAGCCTTGACCGCGACGCCAAGAGTCCGGCCGGTCCCTGCGTCTATTCCCGAGGGAATGTCAACGGCCACGACCGGTTTTCCCGCAGCGTTCAGAAGGTTAATCGCCTCGGCAAAGCTACCCTGAACCTCACTCTTGAGACCCGTGCCAAAGAGGGCGTCTACGATCACCGATGCCCGTTCCAGGTGGGTGGCAAAAGGAGCGAGCCCAGCCGGAGGAGGCGAAAACATGACGGTCTCCGGATCAAGGCGATCCAGGTTAACCTTGGCATCACCGGCAATCTCTTCGCGCAGGGCAATGACGACGGTCTGAACTTCCCACCCTTCCTGCTGCAGAAGCCTGGCAATTACATATCCGTCGCCACCGTTGTTCCCCTTGCCGGCAACAACGAGCACCATCCGTCCCGCAGCCGGTCCGAATCGTTCAATAATGGCCGCAGCGCACCCCTGGCCGGCATTTTCCATGAGGTCAATGCCCGGTATGCCGAATTCCTCGATGGAGCGACGGTCCATCCGCTGCATGGTTTCGCCGGTAACAACCTTCATACCCGCTCCAGAACCACCATGGCGACGGCAAAATTCCCGTCATGGGAAAGGGATACAAATGTCTTCGAGAGATTCATCTCAGCGAATAGCTGTTGTGCCTTGCCGTAAAGTCGCAGGTCCGGCTTGCCGAGGGAGTCGTTGACAACCTCCACGTCATGCCAGGTCAATCCTTCGCGAAGCCCGAGGCCGCACGCCTTGAGAAAGGCCTCCTTGGCTGCGAAACGAAGGGCATAGTGCTGGGCACTGTGGGCCTTTCCCGCACAGTATTCCTGCTCATGAATGGTGAACAGGCGCTCGAACAGACGCGTATTCCTCTCTTCCAGAAAACGCTCGAAGCGGGTTATGTCGACGATATCAACGCCGGTGCCAAAAATCACGGATACCTCAGGCGTACTTAATGAGATCCACCATGTCGCGCACTGCCCGGTCGAGTCCCACAAGGACCGCCCGGGAGATGATGGAATGGCCGATGTTATACTCCTCGATGCCCCCCAGGGCCGCCACCTTCCTGATGTTGGTGTAATTAAGGCCATGACCGGCATTGATACCGAGACCGAGCTTGGCGCCAAGTTTAATGGCGTTCCCAATCCGCTCCAACTCGTCCTGCTCGGACTTCCAATCCTTTGCGTCGGCAAAGGCCCCGGTGTGTATCTCGATGTAGTCGGATCCAACCTTGCTGGAAGCCTTCACCTGGTCGGGGTCGGGATCAACAAAGAGGCTCACCGCGATGCCCCCATTCTGGAGCCTTTCCACCGCTTCAGCAATCCCCTGCATGGCAATTCGCACATCCAGTCCACCTTCGGTAGTGAGCTCCTGACGCTTTTCGGGAACGAGGGTGCACATGTCGGGCTTTACGGAGAGGGCTATGGCAACCATCTCTGCCGTTGCCGCCATCTCCAGATTGAGCTTGGTCTTCACGGTTTGGCGAAGGAGTTTCAGGTCCCGGTCCTGGATATGACGGCGGTCTTCCCGCAGGTGAATGGTAATCCCGTCGGCTCCGGCCAACTCCGCCAGAGCCGCGGCAGCCACGGGATCGGGTTCCACTCCTCCCCTCGCCTGCCTGATTGTTGCCACGTGGTCAATATTTACGCCAAGCTTTGCCACCTACTTCCCTCCGATCTTCTTCTCAACCAGGTCGGCAATCTCCTTGGCCCACCCGGTAATCTGGTATTTGTCCTGACCTTCCAGCATGATCCGCAACAGTGGCTCAGTGCCGGAATAGCGGATGAGGATGCGCCCCTCGTCCTTCAGTTTATCTTCTACCCCCCTGATGAGTGCCGCCACCTCGGGGATCGTCATGATATCCTTTTTCTCGGCAACCCGCACATTGACGAGGACCTGGGGAAGCGGAATCATCACCTCGGACAGCTCGGAGAGAGTCTTGCCGCTTCGACGCATGATGGCGAGGACTTGGAGGGCGGAGAGCATTCCGTCCCCCGTGGTGTTGTGATCAAGGAAGATCATGTGCCCTGATTGCTCGCCGCCGAGATTGTAGCCTCCCTTCAGCATCTCCTCCACCACGTAGCGGTCCCCGACTGCCGTCTTGATCACCTTACCCCCCGCCTTTTTCACGGCTATGTCGAGCCCCATATTGCTCATAACCGTTGCCACGAGGGTATTCTTGCGGAGCTTCTTGTGCTTGAGCATATCTGTGGCGCAGATGGCCATGATGTGGTCGCCGTCCACCTCGTTGCCGAACTCGTCCACAAAAATGACCCGGTCGGCGTCGCCGTCAAGGGCTATGCCCAGATCGGCCCGGTGCTCCTTGACTGCTTCGCTGATCACCTCGGGGTGAAGCGATCCGAAGCCGGCATTGATGTTAGTGCCGTTGGGCTTGATGCCGTAGGGAATGACCTCCGCCCCAAGCTCCTCCAGGACTGCCGGCGCCACCTTGTAGGCGGCCCCGTTGGCGCAGTCGAGGACGATCTTCATCCCTGTGAGATCGAGCTCCTTGGGGAAGGTATTCTTGAGAAAAACCACATAGCGCCCCACCGCATCGTCGATCCGGTAGGCCTTCCCCACCTCGGTGGCAATGGGGCGCAGGGAATCGATCTTCTTGGAGAAGATCAACTCCTCGATCTTGAGTTCCATCTCATCGGGGAGCTTGAAACCATCCCGGGAGAAGAACTTGATGCCGTTATCCTGAAAAGCGTTGTGGGATGCCGAGATGACCACTCCCGCGTCAGCCCGCATAGACGAGGTGATATTGGCAATGCCCGGGGTTGGCAGTGGCCCTACCACGAGCACGTCTACTCCCATGGAACAGATACCGGCCACCAGGGCGTTCTCCAGCATGTAACCGGAAAGACGGGTATCCTTGCCAATGACGATCCGGTGCCGCCGGTTGCCGTTCTTGAACAGATAGGCTGCGGCACGGCCGATCTGCATGGCCATTTCCGTCGTCATGGGATAAACGTTCGCCACGCCGCGAACGCCATCAGTACCGAAAAGCTTCTTCATATAACAACTCCTGGATAGCGAAATTACGGTTTCTGGACTGTTTTGGAACGGATCAGCCTTAATTCAACCGTTGCAGGAAAAAGACGGGTGATTGTTGCTTCCCGAGGGAGACCGAGCCTGCGTTCAAGACCCGTGAACAGCGTGGTTCCCTCGCCCACCCCCCGTGCGTCGAGCGGAATGATAATCCTTTCACTACGGAGCTTCAATAAAAGAATTTTCGGCCCGGCAACGGTTACTGAGGCCTCCGTGGGAACGGCGCTAGCCACAGAAAGGCCGGGAGGTAGGTTGCGCAGTTCCAGGGGCACCGTAAGTTCCAGTTCGGCGGTGCGTCCTCCGGATACGCCACCCCACACGATCACGGCCAGAATGAGGGAAAGAAGCTTGAGATCCCAGTTAATTGAGAAGTTGCTCCAGTTCATGACGACAGCCATTGGGGCTCGATGAGCCGCTTGAGAGCTTTACGGAGACTACCCCCATCGGGCATGGGCATAAGTTTGCCGCCAATAACCACAGACATTTGGCCTGTCTCCTCGGAAACCACGAGGGCCACGGCATCAACCACTTCAGTAAGCCCCAAGGCTGCTCGGTGTCGGGTGCCAAGGCTCTTGCTGATGGCTGGGTTCTGGGAGAGGGGGAGAAAACAGCCGGCCTTTGTCAGTTTACCACGCTGGATAACGACAGCACCGTCATGGATGGGCGAATAGGGGAGAAAAATTGAGGTTAGAATCTCGCTCGTTATCTTTGCATCGATCTCGGTTCCGGTCTGGAGGTGGGCCGAGACTCCCATCTCACGTTCGATCACGATAAGAGCACCATGCCGGCGGGCTGAAAGATCAGCCAGCGCCGTTGTAAGGCCGTCGATGGCCTCAGAGGCCTCTTCAACCTCATAATCCCCTTCCTTGCCACTCCTTCCCAGGCTGACCAGCGCACGACGCAGGTCATGCTGGAACACAATGACGAGTATGATGATGAAGGAGCCGAACAGAGACCTCAAAATCCAGTGAAGTGTGTCAAGGCCGACAAGACTGGTAAGAAAGTAAAGTGTGCCGAGAATGGCAAGTATGAGAAGAAGGCGTGCGGCTACCTTCCCCTTCAGGAGAAGGATAACCCGGTAGATAATGAAGGTGACGAGCGTGATGTCTACCAGATCTCGCCACCCGAAAAGCTGAAGGGAATCGGGCATCGTAGGCACCAGGCCGCTGGAAGTTCGGCGGCGTTACAAACACGGAAAGCTCGTTCAGTGAATCAATACGCGTGGGGGTGAAGCACGGCATGGGCCATATCCGCCACGTCGCGCATCTCACGTACTTCGTGGACCCGAATGATGGAGGCACCGTTGGCGACTGCAAGGGCCACCGTTGCCGCTGTGCCGAACAGGCGTTCATCCACATTGCGGCCGAGAATGGTACCGATAAACGACTTGCGAGAGGTTCCCACAAGTATGGGGAGTTGGAGACTGGCAACATCCCGAAGTTGCCTCAGTACCTCGAGGTTGCCCTGAACGCTCTTGGCGAAGCCAATTCCCGGATCAACAACAATCCGTTCCTTGGAAACTCCTGCGGCTTCCGCAATCAACACGGACTGACGAAGGAAATCAATCACCTCGGCGATCAGGTTGCCATAGGCGGTATCCCTCTGCATGGTGTCGGGTCTGCCGCGGGTATGCATCACCACCAGCCCGGCATCGGCTTCCGCCACTGTGGCAGCCATGGCCGGGTCAAAGGTAAGGCCGCTTATGTCGTTCACGATTTCGGCGCCGACGCGGAGCGCCTCACGAGCCACAACCGCCTTGTAGGTATCCACAGAAATCGGCACCGGAATGCGTCCTGCAAGCCGTTCGACCAGAGGAATGACCCGCCGAAGTTCCTCATCGGCATCCACCGGTGCAATATTGGGGCGGGTGCTCTCCCCCCCGATATCGACGATGTCCGCCCCCTGTTCAACCATCTGGTGAGCGCGCTCTTCGGCACGGTCAAGATCAAGGTAGCGGCTGCCGTCGGAAAAGGAGTCAGGGGTTACGTTCAGGATCCCCATGATGCAGGGACGCCGGGAGAGGTCAAGGGACCGCTTCGCTAACCTCCAGAAAGACGGAACCACTATTTCATCGGCTTTTCCCATCAGGAAGCGGGAATCTCCTCGGAAGCCGGAACCGTTCCCCTGACGGACCTGACGATCTGCTCCACTTCGTCGCCAGTCAGGTTTTCCTTCTCGATAAGCTCCAGGGAAAGCTTGTGGAGAATATCGATGTTGTCCCTGAGAAGCGTGGCTACGCGGCTGTAACTATCTTCGACGATCTTGCGGATCTCGCCGTCGATCTCCACGGCTGTGGCCTCGCTGTAGTTCTTGTGCATGGACATGTCGCGGCCCAGGAAGATCGACTCCTCCTTCTTGCCGAAGGACACGGGGCCCATCTTGTCGCTCATGCCCCATTCGCAGACCATCTTGCGGGCAAGATCCGTGGCCCGCTCGATATCGTTGCCCGCACCGGTGGTGAGGCTTCCGAAGATGATGTCCTCTGCGGCACGCCCCCCCATGAGAACGGCGATGCGATTGAGGAGTGCTTCCTTCGAGTAGCTGTGCTTGTCCTCGCTGGGGAGCTGCATGGTGATTCCCAAGGCCCGGCCGCGGGGGATGATGGAAACCTTGTGAACCGGATCGGAACCGGGGATGAGCTTTGCCACCAGGGTATGGCCCGCCTCGTGGTAGGCGGTGTTCTTCTTTTCGTCCTCGGAGATGACCATGCTCCGGCGCTCGACCCCCATGAGGACCTTGTCCTTGGCATCGTCGAAATCCTGCATATCCACAACACTCTTGTCCTTGCGCGCAGCAAGAAGCGCTGCCTCGTTCACCACGTTGGCCAGATCGGCGCCCGAAAAACCGGGGGTTCCGCGGGCAATGACATCGAGATTGACGTTGGGCCCCAAGGGGGTCTTTTTGGTATGAACCTTGAGAATCATCTCCCGCCCTTTCACGTCGGGCTGAGGAACAACAACCTGGCGGTCGAAGCGGCCGGGACGAAGGAGAGCCGGGTCGAGAACGTCGGGACGGTTGGTTGCGGCGATCAGAATGACCCCCTCGTTGGACTCGAAACCGTCCATTTCAACCAGAAGCTGGTTAAGGGTCTGTTCGCGCTCATCATGTCCGCCGCCGAGTCCTGCCCCGCGGTGGCGACCAACGGCGTCGATCTCGTCGATGAAGATGATGCACGGGGCATTCTTCTTCCCCTGGACGAAGAGGTCACGGACCCGGGATGCACCGACCCCCACGAACATCTCGACAAAGTCGGAACCGGAGATGGAGAAGAAGGGAACGCCGGCCTCGCCGGCCACGGCCCGGGCCAAAAGCGTCTTGCCGGTTCCCGGAGGACCGACCAGGAGCACACCTTTGGGGATACGACCGCCGAGCTTGGTGAACTTCTTCGGATCTTTCAGGAACTGGATAATCTCCTCCAGTTCTTCCTTGGCCTCGTCGACGCCTGCCACGTCCTCGAAGGTGATGCGTCCCTGGGCCTCGGTAAGGAGCTTCGCCCGGCTCTTGCCGAAGGCCATGGCCTTGCCGCCACCCCCCTGCATCTGACGCATGAAGAATATCCAGACACCTACCAGAAAGAGAAGTGGGAACCAGGAGATGAAAATGGAGAACCAGGAAACCTTCTCTTCCTCCGGCTTGGCTGAAATGCTGATCTTCTTCTCCAGAAGCTTGTCCGAAAGCGTGGCGTCCAAGGGCTTGTAGCTTCTGAACTCCTTGCCGTCGGCAAACTTGCCGATAATTTCATTTCCCTGAATGGTTACCGCATTCACCTTGCCCGCGTCGACGGCGGTGATGAAGTCGCTGTAGCTCAACCGCTCAGAGGTGGTGCGCGGTTTATTGAACAGGTTAAAGAGAAGAATCATCATCAAGCTGATCACAAGCCAGAGCGCCAGGTTTTTGTAGAACTGGTTCAAGGATAACCCCCGTGGATGTGTCCTACGGCCTTTCGGCCATTGTATGTGCGATGTATCTAACTAATTGAAAAAAGCTATCATAACCCATGGCCGTTGACAAGTCATTTAAGGGCAATTCCCGTGCTGGTTCGGACCTCTGCGAGCACGGTGCATACAGTCTTTTCAGTGACACGGGCATGGTGGCCGGTACGGTACCCGCAGACCCAGACAAGTTCACTGTTACTGAAAACCAGGGGAACGAGCCGCCGGCGTTCCCGCGGGACTTTCTCGTCGATGAAAATATCCTTGACCTTCTTGGTCCCCGTCATTCCGAGGGGGTTGATCCGGTCGCCGGGGCGAAACCCTCTCACCACCCACGGAAACGGCGCACAATCAAGGTCAAAGCATGCCCGCTCCGAAGGGAGCGTTCCCAAATCCGCAGGGAGCGAAACGACATCAATCACCATCTCTCCACCATCAGGCAGCGGGTAACATCCCGGCCCCTCGATGATGATTTCATCTTCCCACTCAGTACCAGAAACTCCCGCCGCCTTGAATGTCACTAGTCCGTAAGCACGAACAACCGCTGCCCCTCCGAGTACAGGGATGTGGAGGTTCGGTTTTGGTGATCGGACAAGACCATCTATCTGCAGTACGTGTTTGTAGCTAAGCCCCCGTAACGTTCCCATTGCGAGGGCAACGGCCCGGCGGTAGATACGGTAGCGCACTCCCCGCGGCTCACGGAGCAACCCGGCCACGTCAAGAATCACGCCTTCACCGGCGTGCTCCCGTACAGTCCGCTTCAGAGCCTCGTCAGCAACGGTTTCAAGCACCTCCTCATCTGCGGCAAGAAGATCGGCAGTCACCGCGAGGCGTCGGGAAATCTCAGGATTAAAACGAACGAGATGGGGGATGAGCTCGTGACGGATGCGATTACGGAGAAAGGCCGTGTCAGCGTTGGATGAGTCGATACGGAAGCGAAGCCCCCGGCCATGGAGGTACCCTTCAATCTCGGACCGTGAGAGCGTGAGGAGCGGACGCACGAACCGCCCGTCCCTGCGGGGGGCCATGGCAGAAAGCCCCGTGACGCCGGCCCCTCGAAGAAGCCTCAGCAGCAGGGTCTCGGCCTGGTCGTCGGCATGGTGGGCAAGGGCCACGGAGCGGGCGCCGTACTGCGTCGCTACCTGGTCGAAGAATTCATAACGGGCACGGCGACCAGCATCCTCCAGGGAGAGGCGCTCCCGGATACTCAAGGCCCGCACGTCAGCTTTTTCACCTGCGAAAGGAAGGCCGCGGGAGGCGGCGAGGTCGGCGACAAAGCGCTCGTCTCCGTCAGACTCGGCGCCACGCAGAGAATGGTTCAAGTGGGCGACGACAAGGTTCAAACGGAGGTCTGACAATGAGATGAGGATATCGAGAAGGGCAACAGAGTCGGCACCGCCGGAAACGGCAACAACAACCGTATCACCGGGAGTGAAAAGGGAATACTCAGTGGAAAAGGCAAGGACTTTTGCGTGGACCGATCTCACCGGCTCACTCCTGGAAGCTCTCATGCAAAGGGGATAAACTAAAAAACCCCTCTTAGTCCAAGAGGGGTCAGTCTAGTTATGGTGGCGGTGCAGGGACTTGAACCCCGGACACTACGGATATGAGCCGTATGCTCTAACCAGCTGAGCTACACCGCCGCAAAAGAGACGTGACAAATACCCCATCTTTTATTTGGTGTCAAGAAAAAACTCTCGCAATATCCCGGCCCCTTACTTGGTCAGAGCCTTCCGCAAACCCGACCTGCGCTCGACCCGGCGGGTCACGGCGGTATTGAACACCGCTTCTCCGCACCAGAGTCCAGCCGCCGCGCGGGCGCGGGTGATGCCGGTGTAGAGTAGTTCCCGGGTCAGCACCGGGTTCTCAACGGGGGGAATCACCATAAGTATCCTGTCGAACTCGCTCCCCTGGCTCTTGTGAACTGTCATGGCAAAGACCGTTTCGTGGGGCGGCAAGCGCAGAGGCGACACCTTCCGGACCCCTTCGGTTGCGGATGGAAAGAAAACGACGAGGGTATCGGGATTATCCGGGTCGGGAAGTGTAATCCCGACGTCGCCGTTGAAAAGCCTTAAGGCGTAATCGTTGACGGTTACCATAACCGGCCGTCCCCGGTACCAACGCCGGTTCGGAGAGATGATCCCCCTGCCGGCAAGTATCCGCTCGATGGCACTATTGAGGCCGGCAACGCCATACCGACCCTCCCGCACGGCGCAAAGCACCCGGAACCGGTCGAAGTCGGCCAGAACCGTTGCAGGATCGTCATGGGATAGGTAATCGCCATATCCCGAAATGACCTCGGGGGCAAGGGCCTGCTCCAGTGCTTCGACGGACGGGGTTTCGCGCCAGGCAACGCCGGAGGTGCCCCCTTCGCGAAGGAGCGCCAGAGCACTGTCCCCCTCCCCGTCGTTGATGGCGCGACTGAGGGCTCCGATGCCGCTGTCGGCGCCGAAGCGGTAGTTCTTGCGGAGGATGACGAGAGAATCGGCAAGGGGCAAGAGTGGTTTATCTCCTAAGCCATGTTCCAGACGCTCCCCCGTGGCCTCTTCAACATAGCGACGGAACTCCGGCGAATACAGAGGAGTATCGCCAGTGACGCAGATGTCGCCGAGGACGGCGCCGGCCTCCACCGAGGCGAGCTGGTCCCGGTCCCCCAGGAGGATTAGGCGGGCTTTGGGCGCCATGGCCTCCACAAGGCGGGCCATGAGGGGGAGTGCCACCATGGAGGCCTCATCTACCACCACCACGTCGTGGGGGAGCGGGTTCCCCCGGTTGTACCGGAAACGGTTTGCCCCCGGAATCACCCCCAGGAGCCGGTGGATGGTCGTCACATCATCAGGAATCCGGTCCTGCACCGGGGTCAAGCCGGCAAGCCCTTCCCTGGCCCCGCGGATCGCATCCTTGAGACGCGCGGCAGCCTTTCCCGTGGGCGCCGTTAGGGCGATGCCCAGCTCGTCGCCGCCGGATTGCTCCAGGAGCAGGGCGATGATCTTGACGACGGTTGAGGTCTTTCCGGTTCCCGGCCCGCCGGAGATGACCGTGAAGCCGCTGCGCAGTGCCGCTGCCGCCGCTATCCGCTGCCAGTCGGTCTCCCCATCGGTGGGAGGGCCGAAGAGCCGTACCAGCCCCGCTCCCAGCAAACGGCAATCCACCGGATAGGTACGCCCAGCGTTCTCTCTTATTTTTTCAGCAAGTTCGCTTTCATACTTCCAGTATCGATAGAGGTAGAGCCGGGTATCGTCAAGGATCAGCGGGGCAAACTCACCGGGGCTTCCCACCACGCCGGATGAGCGCAGGAGTTCGGTGCAGCAGCCGCCCTCCTCTTCCCCTTCCGCTTCAGCGGTGAGATCGACACAGATGTGTCCCTGGCCAACTGCATTGCTCACCCGGAGGGCCGCCCGCCGCAACTCATCGCTCCCGTTCCCGGCAAGGCGGCAGAGAAAATCGGCGAAGCGGAAATCTATGTCGCGGTAGTCGCTGGTTTCAGGCGCCATCATGGTGCTCCTTCAGTGCCACCAGGCACGAGGTAAGCTCGTCTATCAGCCCCTTCGGGGGGATATCGTGGTAGATGCCGCAGCCGGGACGCCCGGGCTCCACCCCCCTGAGAAAGACATACAGAGCACCGCCGAAGTTGGTCTCATACCGGTATCCGGGGACCCGCTGCGTCAGGTGGAGATTTAGGGCCACCGTGTAGAGGAGGTACTGGAGCGGATAGAGCTTACGCTCCATCTCCAGGCCCAGGTTCTCGCGGCCATAATCGTCAACCCGGTTGCCAAGATGGTTCGATTTCCAGTCGATCAGGTAATATTTTCCCCGGTGCTCAAAGACCATATCCATGAAGCCGCGCACCATCCCCTGCACTGGAGCAAAATCAAGCCGGGCGGCCACTTCCGCAAGGGTGGCACCATCGGGAAGTGCACCCCACCTGCGCAGCACCGCAGCCACCTGTTCTGATCCCACGAACCGGAGGGGGAAGAAGAATTCCATCTCCGAGCGCCAACTCTTTGGCGCCAGGTCGGCCAATCGGAAAGCACTTTCCCCTTTGTCCAAGGGGGCATCCAGGACGTTGCGAACCATGGCACACACCGCCCCGCGCCACTCTTCGCCGAAACCGTGGCGCGCCAGTTCCTGGGCCACGACGCTTCTCACCTTTGCGTCTTCGGCATCGGCAAAATCAAGGTTCTCGAAAACGGCATGGAGGACGATCCCTGCCTGAGATCCCCTGGGGAAGGCGAAGATAGTCCCCTCTGCCGGCAAAACCTCCTCGGCAACCGCTTCGGACTCGGCAGCGGCAACGTCGGGCTGGTCCCGGTCGGGCAGTTCCTCCTCGGGGCGGTGGCGGGCCGCAAAGGAGGTGAAGCTCGCAACCCGCCAGTCGCTCTCGATCTTTCTGCCGAAGGGGGGACAAACTGGAGTTGCCGCTCCCTCCGGCCCGGACCGAAAACTTGCGGCTACGGGCGCAGGGTCAACGGTAACGGCAATGGCCCCTCCCCCCTCCTCTTTCAGGCCATCAAGACGCTTCAGGAGCGCTTCGTCGGAGATGCCCTTCATCACCTCGCCAAGTGCCGCCTTAATGTCGCATTCGCGGCTGTCGGCGGGATGGTGGAGGAGATAGGCCAGGGCCGAGGTATCGGCGTAGCGGAACTTGCCCCAGACCAGGTAGCAGCGGTGCCTGGCCCGGGTGAGGGCCACGTAGAGAAGCCGGACGTTTTCGGCCAGGGCCTCGTTGCGCGCCTTCAGGCGGCGGGATGCATAGGCGTCGGAACCGAAATCGGCCACCATCCGGTAGCCGTCATGGCAGACGGCCGTGTCGTCGTCATCCCGGACGCCCCCCCAGGTGAAGGGGCAAAAGACGATGGGGTATTCGAGCCCCTTGCTAACGTGGACGGTAACGATCCGGACCGCCTTTTCGTCCGATTCGAGCCTGATCTGGTACTCCTCTTCGGGAGGGGGCGAATTTGCCCGCTCGCCGAACCAGGCGCACAGGGGGGCCACACCGAGACTCCCCTCCATGGCGGCTCCATGGATAACCTCACCGCAGTGGAGGACGTTGGTAAGACGCCGCTCCCCGTCCACAAATGGGAGAAGCCGCTCCCGCACCCCCTCCCGGGCCAGAAGGGTCCGGAACATGGTCATGAATCCACGTCCCTGCCAGAGATCGTGGTACTCCCGGAACGCTTCGAGGCGCTCCTCCCAGCCCCGCTCGTCCTCCAGGAGGCGGGCGATATCGTTGCCCGATATGCCAAGGACATTCGTGGCGAGGGCGGCCCGCACCCTGGTTTCGCTGGATGGTTCGGCGACGGCTTCCAATATCCGGCAGATTTCCCGGGCCTCTTCCGTGGCAAAGAGGCTCATGGCACTCTGTACCACCGACGGGATGCCGAGGCCCCGCAGCCCTTCCTGGACAAGGGCCGCTTCCTTGTGGCTCCGGACGATGACGGCAATGTCCTCGGGCACCACCCCCCTGACGTCGATGGTGGCCCGCCCCTGCCGGCCGTCGGCGAGAAGCCCGGCAATCTCAGCCCCAACCGCCGTCACGATTCGTTCCCTGGCCGGCCCCATGGAAATGCCGGCGCCGTCCTCCGGAGTCCGTGCCATGAACCAGAGCTGGAGGGGGGCCGGGTCGCGGCCGTCGAGGAGGAGTGGCTCCTCCCGCTTGGCCGCCGTCACCTCCGGGTAGCCGATGGCCTCCACCACAAAGGGAATGTCCCGCTTCTGCCGGAACAGGGCATTGATCCCCTCCACTATGGATGGGGTGGAGCGCCAGTTTTCCCCCATGGTGAAGCGGTTCTCCGCGGGGACGTCGTTCCGGGCCTCCAGGTAGGCGAAGATATCGGCCCCCCGGAAGCTGTAGATGGCCTGCTTAGGATCACCGATGAGAAAGAGGGGTGTGGCCGTATCCCGGTAGATCTCCCTGAAAATCCGGTACTGGACCGGGTCGGTATCCTGGAACTCGTCGATGAGGGCCGCCCGGTAGCGGCTTGCGAGCCGCTCGGCCAGATCAGCCCCGGTTGGCCCCTGGAGCGCCCGGTAGAGGTCCGTCAGGAGATCGTCGTAGGAGCGGACGGCCCGCTCCGCCTTGAGGAGGGAGAGCCGCTCCCGGGCAAAGGTAAAGAGGCTCCCCTTGAGGGCCAGGAATCGCTTCTCCACGATTAGGAACAGCCGGTCGCAGAGGTCGAAAAAAGGGTGTTCCGGCGGCTCGTTCTTTTTCAGGGCCTGGTCCTGAATAAAGGCGGTGGTGAACTTCTCGAACCCCGGGCAGAGATCCCACGGATTGTCTGAGGCAGTGTAGTCCGTCATCCCCTCCAGGAGGCCGGGGACTAGGTCGAGTCGATAGTTGTCCTTGGATCGGCTCAGCCCCTTGTGGGTAGTGATGATCTCCTCAATCTCCCCCCGTTTCGCCTCCCACAGGCGGGTCAGCTCGCCGTGGAGGGCCTCGCACTCACTGACAAGGGTCGCCACCTCATCGTCGTCGTAGAGGGGAACCACCAGCAGTTCAGGGTTGCCGAGCTTCCCCCGGAGGAAGCGGGCAAGCCCTTCGGGGGACCACTTGAGCCGCAGGGCGTGGGGAAGGAGCGGCGCCTCGGCCCCGAAGAAGGTTTGGCGCCAGAAGTCGTCCACGATCTCCTGGATGAGGGGATTCTGGTCGGCCAGAAGCTCCGTGTCGTAGAGGGAGCCGCTCTCGAAGGCGTTTTCCTGCAGAGCCCGGGAGCAGAAGCCGTGGATGGTGGAGATGGCGGCGCAGTCGAAGGTCCGCAGCGCCAGGTCGAGGCGCCGGAGGGCCTCGTCGGTTCCCGGCCACTCCTTACGGCCGGCGTCGCCCATCTTCAGCAGGAAGTCGTCCGTCGTTCCGGCACCGGCAAAAACGTCGCGAGCCTCCCGCAACCGCTCCCGAATCCGGGAGCGAAGCTCCTTGGTGGCCGCCTCCGTGAAGGTGACCACGAGGATCTCGTCGGGCTTAAGCCCCTGCTCCGCCACGAGCCGCAGGTAGAGGCAGGCGATGGCGTAGGTCTTGCCGGTGCCGGCGCTGGCCTCGATGAGGTTGCGACCCGATAGGTCGATGGTGAGGTTGTTATAGGTTTCCATCGCTTACTCCCCCTTGCCCTGCCGATGCTCGTTCAGGGGGCCGAATACTGCCCGGGCGATCCGCTCGAATTCCCCGTCGAGGGGGTCGATGCCGCCGAAGCAGAGGCGGTAGTAGGGGTCGTCCCCCTCGGGGAAGAACTCCCCTCCCCAAGCGGTGCGGGCGGCGGAAAGCTCTCCCTTTTTCCCATAGGCGGCCGCGGTGCGTGGAAAGAACCGGAGCGGCTCCCGGAGGCCCTGCCCGTAGAGGCCGAGGAGTGTCTCCAGGTGGGCCAGGGGCTCCGTTACCGGCGCCAGGCGCAGGTCAGCATCGGTTGCCACAAGTACGCTCTCGGACGGATACCCCCCACGATCGAGGGCGTTCAGTATCAGGTGCTCGATCCAGAGCCGCACCTGGTCCCGGCCCGAGAGCTTGCCAACCCGGAAGCGCAGGAGAGCATCGGGCCAGATGTCGCCCACGGTGCCGTTTATGCGGTAGGGGCCGATCGCCAGATCGACGGGGAGGGAATCCAGGGGAGCCTTCCCGCAGGTTAGCGCCCCGATCCGTCCGGCCAGCTCCCGCACCCCGTCGCCAAGCCCCCGGAACAGGAGCTCCCCCTGGCGGGCCGGCGGCAGTATCCCCCGGGCCCGGGCCAGGGCAAAGGTTTCCCTCGGTTCCCTCCCCTCCAGAGCCAGATCCAGCATCTCTTCCCTGAGCCGGTAAGCGTCGAGGGAATCAATGGCAAAAGGCTCCCGGTCCTCCAGGGGAGGCGGAAGCTCGTCGAGCCGGATGCCGAGCCGGGTCCGCGCGAAGTAGCGGGCCGGGTTATCGAAGAAGTAAAGAAGAGCTGAAAGGGAGACCGTCAGCAGCTCATCCGGAGGCTCCGGCAGGGGCTCGGTGATGAAGGGAGGCATCGGCACGGCCCCCTTCAGGCGCTGGGCCACGGCCCGGCAGTTCTCCTCCGAATAGCTGAAAAGCCTGCCGTCGCCGGTGAAGTAGACCGGGCTGAAGGGCTGGAGCCGGTGCCTGCTCACGAGTGTTTTCGGGAAGTCCGGAGTGCCGTCCGAGAAGCGGCGCCCCAGGTAGTCGAGAAACTCGTCCACGAGGACCGACGGAGGAAGCGTGCTGTTGTCCCGGATGCTCTGCCCCGTGTAGCTGATGATAAAATGCCGCCGGGCCGAGAGAAGGGCCTCCAGGAAGAGGTAACGGTCCTCGTCCCGCAGGGAGCGGTCTCCCCGCCGCCGGTCCCGGGCGATGAGGTCGAAGCCGGGGGGGGTGTTCCGGCGGGGGAATGCCCCGTCGTTCATGCCAAGGAGCGCGATGACCTTGAAGGGGATGCTCCGCATGGGGAGCATGGCGCAGAAGGTGACCCCGCCGGTCATGAAGCCGAGCCCCCGCACCTCCCGGTCGAGCCTTCCCCGGAGCCAGGCCCGGATCACCGGCAGCGCCACCGCGCCGCCGAATCCCGCCTCGTCCCGCACCGTCTCCAACTCGGTGAGAATGCCGTTCAGGGTGGCCAGGTCAAATGCCCCCTCCTCCCCTGGGGTGAAGAAATCGTCGAGAATCCGCCGGCAGAGCCGCACCCACTCCGTCAGGGTGCGGGGGCGGTTCAGTTCGTCCACCAAGGCGTGAAGCCCTTCCACGAAGCCCGCAAACCGTCCCAGGACCGTTGGCCCCTCCCCTTCCATGGCGTCGAAGGGGAGAATCCCCTCCACCATCCGGCCATCCTCTTCGGGCATGGCATACCCCAGGAGGAGCCGGTCCAGCCCGGCCCGCCAACTGTGCTCCCGGTAGGGGGGGAAGCCGGCGCGGCGCCGCTCCTCCCCATCCATTCCCCACCGGATGCGGGTCTCCTCCAGCCAGGTTCGGATCAGTTCCAGATGGCCGGCGTCGAGGCCGAACCGGCCGTGAACCGGGGGCGAGGCCAGGATCTCCGTGACCGCGGTCACCGGGAACCGCTTGCCGGGAAGGTCGAGAATCGCCAGGAAGGTTTCCACAAGTCCTCCTTCCCTCCGGATGCTCCGGTCGGCGATGGAGTAGGGAATCTTCAGCCGCGGGTCCCGGCACCCGTCGAAAACTGCGGAGATATAGGGGGCGTAGGTCTCGATGTCCGGCGTCATGACGAGGATGTCGCGGGGGGTGAGGTCGTCCGAGGAGGCAAAGAGGTTCAGGAGGGTGTCGTGAAGCACCTCCACCTCCCGCATGGGGCTGTGGCAGGATGAAATCAGGATGGAACGGTCCGCCGCGTCCACGGGACGTTGGTCGCCGTTGCTCCCCTCCAGGCGGAGGATGTCGTTCTGCACCATGCCGAGGAGTGTCGTGTCGGGGGCATCGCCGTAGAGATCGGTGTCGCCGCCGGCCGTGGCCCCCAGATCCACGAGGGTATCGGAAAACTCCTTCCCCAGGAGCCCCAGGGAGGCCAGGAGCGGGTTCCCCTCGATCCGCACCTCCCGCTCCTCCGGAGAGAGCCGGGCGATGATCCGCTCGGGGAGGATGTCGGCCCAGTACTCCCGGCAGGGGCCCATGAGAAAGAGATTCACCTCGGTGAAATCGGCGATGCGCCGGAAGACGTCCAGGTGGAACTGGGGTAAGTACGAGATGCCGAAGACGGTGATCCGCTCCGGGAACAGCGCCGTGTCCACCTCGCCCCGGGCCAGGCGCCGGAAGAATTCGCTCCGCACCGCCTCCCGGTGGAGCCCCCTCCCCTGCTCTGCCAAGGCCCTCCAGAGGATGGCCTGCCAGTGGCTCTCCCCTACTTTTTCCCAGCGGTTGATCATGTCGGGACGGAAGATGGTGTACTGGTCGAAGGTGTCGGCGATCTTTCCGGCAAGCTGGTAGAGTTTCAGCTCCCGCTGCCCCCCGGCCAGGTAACCCGCCAGGGGTGCGAAAGCGGGCTGCTCCAGAAAACCGGGGAGCAACTCCATTATCCGCCACGACAGCACCGCCGGGTCGAAGGGGGATGCGGCAGGGAGATCCGGCAGAGCCTTCCGGAACAAGTCCCAGACAAAGGCGTTGGGGAACGGATAAACACCATTTGCCCAGACACCGGTTTCCTTTGCCAGCTCCATGGAAAGCCAGCGCTGCATCCCCTTGCTCTGGACCACGATCACCTCCGGCGCCAGGTGGTCGGCCAGGGGACGCCGCAACACCTTGCCGAGCCGGTCTACGAGGTGCTCCATCCGGTTGCTGGAGTAGAGGAAAAGGGACATGGAGTGCTCCGCGAAAGAAATAATCTTATAGCTGCATCGTAGGAGGACAATGCGTCACAATACGTCTCGAACTTGCTTTGCCGTCACCAGGGACATCAGACTATACGCTTTTGCCGAGAAAAGAAAGGGAGGAGCCTACGGGGGGGCGTTTCTTCTGTTGACACTTTCTAAGGCGCCACGGTATTAAACACAAGTTGTTTTTCACGAACACTTTCCAGAGGAGGCGCGCAAAACATTATGATCCAGATCGATTTCCAGAAAATGGGCGGACTCATTCCCGCCATCATCCAGGACCACGAATCCGGCGAGGTTCTCATGGTGGCGTTCATGGACGAAAAAACCCTTAACCTGACCCTTGAGTCGGGCAAAACCTGGTTCTTCAGCCGCACCCGCAACAAGTACTGGATGAAGGGCGAGGAGTCGGGTAACACTCAAGAGGTTATCGAAGTCCTCACCGACTGCGACGCCGACTCCGTCGTCATCAAGGTGAAGCAGAACGGCCCGGCCGCCTGCCACACCGGCAACCGGAGCTGCTTCTACGTGCGGTGGGAAGATGGCCAGTGGGTCGAGCACTCCAACCCCCTCTTCGATCCGAAGGAGGTCTACAAGAAATGAGCAACCTCCTGAACCTCGGCATCCCCAAGGGAAGCCTCGAAAACGCCACCGTGGAACTCTTCAGGAAATCGGGATGGCAGATCAGCATCTCCTCCCGCAGCTACTTCCCCGGCGTTGACGACGACGAGCTGAACTGCAAGCTGATCCGCCCCCAGGAGATGGGGAAATACGTGGAGCGCGGCACCATAGACGCCGGCATCGCCGGCCGCGACTGGGTTCGGGAGAACGACTCCGACGTGGTGGAAGTCTGCGAGATGGTCTACTCCAAAGTCTCCCGCCGCCCGGCCCGCTGGGTACTGGTGGTCACCAAGGACTCGACGGTGCAGAAGCCCGAAGACCTCCACGGCGCCACCATCTCCACCGAGCTGGTCGGCTTCACCAAGCGCTACTTCGCCGAGCGTAACATCCCGGTGAACGTGGAGTTCTCCTGGGGGGCCACCGAGGCCAAGGTGGTGGATGGCCTCTGCGACGCCATCGTTGAGGTGACCGAAACCGGCTCCACCATCAAGGCCAACGGCCTGCGCATCGTCTGCGACCTCATGGAGTCGGTGCCGGTCCTCATCGCCAACAAGGCCGCCTGGGCCGATCCCTGGAAGCGCCAGAAGATCGAGACCATCGCCACGCTCCTCAAGGCGTCCCTGGCCGCCGAAGGGATGGTGGGTCTCAAGATGAACGCCCCCAACGACAAGGTCGAGGCCATCACGGAAATCCTTCCCAGCCTCAACCGTCCCACGGTTTCCCATCTCTACAAATCGGAGTGGGTCTCCATCGAGAGCGTGCTCCACGAGAAGGAAGTGCGGCGGATAGTGCCGCAACTCCTGGCCCTCGGTGCCCAGGGGATCATCGAGTACTCGCTGAACAAGGTGCTGTGATTCCTTTCTGGGAGGAACAGCCAGACCCGTTTGACGGTCAGCGGAACGGGCGCCGGCTGCGCTAAATGCTGTACGCAGCCTCGCCTGCCGCTTCCCGATGTACCAGGTGAAACTCTTCGAAGAGTTCTCGCCGGTAGGTGGCGAATTCCTCACTGGTCCGGTCACAGGGACGAGGGAGATAAACGGGAAGAATCTTGCTGACTCGACCGGGATCGGGGGCCATGAGAATAACCCGTCCGCCAAGGTAAATAGCCTCGTCGAGGTCATGGGTGACGAAGATCACCGTAGGCCGCTTCTCTTCCCACAGACGCAGGACCTCGTCCTGGAGGCGCAGGCGGGTAAAAGCGTCCAGCGCTGCGAATGGTTCGTCCATGAAGAGGACGGAAGGCTCCACCGCCAGGGCGCGTGCAATGGCGACCCGCTGCTTCATCCCTCCGGAAAGCTGGTGCGGAAAGCTCTGAAGAAAGGAGGAGAGCCCGACCAGTTTCAAGTATTCGGTGGCCCGCTCCTGGGCCTCTTTTTTCCCCACCCCCCTTGATTGCAGGGCGAAGAGAACGTTGCCCAGCACCGTCCGCCACGGGAAAAGACCGTAATCCTGAAAGATCATGATGTGGTCGGGGTCCGGACCCGTTACTGGCTGGCCGTCAATGGTTATGCTGCCTGACGAGGGTCGATCGAAACCGGCCATGAGATTGATCAGGGTTGTTTTGCCGCAGCCCGATGGTCCCACCAGACAGATAAACTCGCCAGCGCCAATCTCCAGGTCGAGCCGCTGCAAAGCCGTAATCTCTTTTCCTCCCGACGCAGGGAAACGTTTTTCAACGCCTTGAAGGTTAATTTTCACCGGCCGGCTCATGCCGCACCTCCCCATCGACGGCCAAGCCACAACTCGGCAAGCCGCATCACCCTGTTTATGAGAAGCCCCAGTAGCCCGACCACCAGCATACCGGCGAGAATCCAGTCGGTGCGCAGGAAATTACGAGCATCAATAATCATGAAGCCGAGCCCCGACTGGGCACCCAGCATCTCTCCGGCCACCAGATGGATCCAGCCGGTCCCCACCCCGATATGTAGCCCCACCATGATGCCTGGAAAGGCGGCAGGAACCACAACCCTGAGAAAGGTCGGCAACGGACGAGTGCCAAAATTGGCGGCCACCTTCAGATAGATGACCGGAACCTTCACCACCGCGCTTATGGTTGAGACAAGGATCGGAAAGAACACCGAGAGGAAAATAATGAAGACAGCCGGTGCATTGCCGATCCCGAACCAAAGAACCGCGAGGGGAAACCACGCAATGGGTGAAATCGGGCGAAGAAGCTGTATCAGGGGATCAACGGCGCAGCGGGCAAGCGGTTGGCGCCCGAGCAGCAGGCCAAGGGGGACCGCCGTTACCAGCGCCAGCAAATAGGCACTACCGAACCGGGCGAGACTCACGCCGATATGCCCCCAGAGAACCCCGTCGGCGGAGAGCTCAACCAGAGCCTTTACCACGTCTGTGGGGGCGGGAAATTGTTCCGGCGGGTAGAATCTGGCTACAACCTGCCACATTGCGATGAATGCCGCTGCTGATACAAGCGGTAATACCCGCTGTGCTGACTTGGGAGCCATCGATCTACCCTTTCCTCTTCGCAAAGCGGTCATCCAGATAGCCAGTCAGATCCACCTTGGCTTTCGCAACCCCAAACTTCACCATGTAGTCCTGAATGGCGACGAAATCTGCCCGTGAAGGAGCCAAATTTCGGAAAGTGAGGCGATCCTGAGGAGTAGTGAGGACTTTCTCTACGATCTCCGGGCGCTGGCCGAGAATCTTTACCGATCCCCTGGCCGCTTCGGCCGGCTTGGACTCAATGAAAGAAGCGGTACGGATAAGCCCCGTAACCAGTTCCTGTACCTCGGCAGGATAGCTCTGGATTATCTTTTCCTGCAGGTTAAGGGTGCAGCAGATGTGGTCTTTCCAGATATCCTTGGAGAGAACGAGGATCTTTCCCACCTTCTGGGCCTCGGCCTGGGCACCGAAAGGCTCGGCCACCATGAAGCCGTGGATCCGGCCGGTGGCGAGTGCAACCGGCATCTCGGGAGGCGCCATATCTATCACTTTCACGTCCCGCCCCGGCACCAGCCCCTTCTCGCTCAAGGCCTTGCGCAGCAGCAGGTTGTGAGTCGAAAAAGGACTCGGTATGGCGACGGTCTTGCCCCGCAAATCCGTGATACGGTTGATATCGGGTGAATTTTTTACCGTTATGGCGCTGCCATTACGGTGCCCCAGGAGCACCACTTTGATCGGTGCCCCCTTTTGGCGGAGCGCCAACCCCATGGGAGTGAGGAGGAAACCGCCGTCGATTTTCCCATTCTTCAGGGCTTCGGCGATCTCGGGCCATGAGGAAAACCTCACCGGCTTGATGCGGATGTTTTTGAACTGCTCCCTCTCGGCGGCAATCATGAGGAGGTGATCGGTGAGGGGGAGATAACCGATCTTAAGGGAAAGTGTGGCCCCGCCGGCCCAGGCGAAACGGCCGAAGGGAGTGGCAGCAGCAGCCAAAGCCAGGCCCGAGGTTTTGAGAAAGTCGCGTCTGTTCATGGGTATATCCTCCGTCTTTACGGATGTTCGTGATGATGTGGGTGCCCGTGGGCGTGGGCATGGGCGTGGCCCGCCTCCTGCTGGAGCGCCATGAGCCGGGCCGAGGCAGGCGGGCCGCAGGGGGCCCAGCCGAGCGCGGCACGACGCTCATCGAAGTCGGCGACGATCCGGCGGGCAAGGGCTACAGGGTCTCCATCCACCACCATGACCGATCCGAGGGTTTCCCGGGTGGCCTCGGCGAAAAAGCGGGCGACCTTGTCCGAGCCGGCCACTGGCGGGGCGATGCAGTGGTAGGAGTTAAGGCCAAGAAGGCGGAAGCCGAGGGCTGCGCCGAGCCCCTTCTCGTTGGACCACTCGGGGCTGGAAAAGGCGCAGGGGAGACGACGCAGGGGCTCGGCTGCGGTCAGGGCCAAGCCCTTGAACAGCGCTGAAGCCCGGGCGTTGTCGAGGCATTCGCCCATGTGCCAGACCGGCGGCAAGTTGAGGGGACCGAGCACGCTCTTTAACCCATCACCGGCCCCGGTCACCCCCTCGGGGAGGCAAAAGCCCATCTTCAGCAGGGCAAAGGCGGCACAACCGTTGGTCAGAAGCACCACGTCGTGGGCGATGAGTTCCTCGGCCACCTTCACCACCGCCTCCTCGTAGACCACCTTGGGATTGTTGCACCCCACGAGGTTCACCACGCCGCGGATGCGGCCGCTCTGCAGGTGTTCAAGGAGTCGGTCTGCCCCGCCAAAGGTGGCGGTGATATTCTCCACGGAGAAGCCCACCTCGGCGTCCATCCGGGCAGGGGGGATGAAGACCTTGCCTGCCTGTCGCTCGCCGAAGGCCTGGATGCCGCGCCGCACGATCCGCTGGGCCAACTGGTCGGCCTGGTCGAGGTTGGAGTGATGGTGGTCAAAGGCAATATGCTCGGCACCGGGAAGCCGGGCCGAGTCACTGGTGGTAACCACCCGGGTGTGGAAGCAGGCGGCAACGTCCATGATGCCGGGGAAAACGTCCTGGACATCGGCCACCCAAAGGTCAAGGGCGCCGGTTGCCAGCACCAGCTCCGCCCCCATGGCGTTTGAGAGGGGGGTAACGTCGCCGAACTTGGCCAAGGCCGAGTGGCCGGAGCAGCAGATGCCGTAGAGCCGAACGGTCTCGGCCCCCGCTTCTTTCGCCTCCTCAATCAGCTCCGTCCGCCGGGCTGCTGCAAGGATGGCAGCCACCAGCACCGGCGAATGGCCGTGGACGGCGATGTTCACGGTATTTTCGGTGATTGCTCCAACATTGGTTGAAACCCGGCTCCGCTTGGGGAGACCATAGAGACAGTCCATGGCGACGGCGGACCCCATCACGCTGCTCCAGGCAAAGGCAAGGCCGCAGCGGAGCACCTGGCGCATGACGTTTTCCCAATCGCCGTCGGTGCCGGTGGTGGTGCGGTGCAGGGCCTCGAACACCTCGTGGTAGGCCCCAACTGGGAGGATGTCGAGTTCCTTCCAGACAGAAAGACGCTCAGGAGTCGCCATGGCCTCCAGGGTCCGGTGCGGTCCGGGAATGGTCCGGCAGAGGTCCTCCAGGAGGATGAGGGCAATCTCACCCGCCATCTGGGGGATGGCTTTATTTTCATCAAAGATCCCGAACGCTTTGGCTGTGGCCACGACCTTTTCCGGGCCGAGGATCGGCAGGTCGAGAGCGCCTTCAGCCGCCCCTTTGAGGGCCAGCATCACCTCCCGTCCCCGGGCCCCGTGGGCCGCCACACCCGCCGCCGTCCAGCGGAGTATATTGCGGGCAACGATCAGGTGCGCATCGGCGCCGCAGACGCCCCGCTGGCTTTTCGGCGTAATCCGGCAGGGGCCCATGTGGCAGTTCTTGCAGCATGTTCCGGCCAGGCCGAAACCGCAGTGGGGCTTCTGGGCATCGAAACGATCGAAGGAGGTCTCAATGCCGGCCTGGTCCAGATGTTCCAGAATGGCTCGGACCGCTGGATCGGGGGTGCGGGCGATAACATCGCCCTTGGTTGGAAACGTGTTCTTCTTGCTCATGATCTGCTCTCTCTTGGCTCGATATATTAATCAAATCTGTTCTTGACTTTATTACTATAAGTTACACAAACAACATCAACAGATAAAGTGAACCGAAAAAATAAAGAATGGTTTTTAAATTGTCAACACATACTGTCAAAATTTCACATCTAGTTGCGTAATTTAGAGCAGTTACTTCAGCCAGACCTTTTCGCTCTTGTCGATCTTGATCACCTTCCCGTCCTGAATGACGAGGGTGACCGTGCCGAAGCGGATCTCCCACAGCGCCGCCCGGATTTTCTCCTCCCGGTCACTGCTCCACGGTTCTCCCTGATCGATAACCGCCGCGTTTGCCGTCTCTCAACTCCTTCTGATCGGTGGCGCCACTAAATCTGATAATCACCCACAAACCTCTGCATCTTCCGGGGCCGGGCGTAGACCGTTTCACCTATGCCGAGGGCGAGGCGCTCGGCCCCGTCCCGGGAGAGTTCCGCCTCCACCGTCTTGCCGGTGCCCCGCACGAGGAGCTCCACCCGCACCGCCGGACCCACCGCCTGGACATGACGCACCTCGGCCTCTACAGCAGCAACGGTGGGGGTGCGCTCCACCTCGATGTCGTGGGAGCGGACATACCCCACGGAAAGTTCCGGGGCCGCTGCCCGCGCCTGTCCCTGCTCCGCCCGGCAGTGGAAGAGGTTCACGCTGCCGAGGAAGTCGAAGACGAAAGGGTTGGCCGGCTGATCGTAGACCTCGGCCGGGGTCCCCACCTGCTCGATCCGCCCCTTGTTCATCACCACGATCCGGTCGGCCACTTCCAGGGCCTCCTCCTGGTCGTGGGTGACGAAGACGCTCGTGACATGGATCTCGTCATGGAGCCGCCGCAGCCACCTTCTGAGTTCCACCCGCACCTTGGCGTCCAAGGCGCCGAAGGGCTCGTCAAGGAGGAGCACCTTCGGCTCCACCGCCAGGGCCCGGGCCAGGGCCACCCGCTGTCGCTGGCCCCCCGAGAGCTGCGACGGGTAGCGGTCGGCAAGTCCTTCGAGTTGCACGAGGCGCAGGAGTTCAAAGACCCGCTCCCTGATCTCCTTCTTCGACGGCCGCTCCTTGCGCGGCTTTACGGTGAGGCCGAAGGCGACGTTCTCTGCCACAGTCATGTGCCGGAAGAGCGCATAGTGCTGGAAGACGAACCCCACTTGCCGCTCCCGCACGTGGCGGTCGGTGGTCTCCTCGCCGTCGAAGCGGATCGAGCCCGCATCGGGGGTCTCCAACCCGGCGATGATCCGCAGGAGGGTCGTCTTACCCGACCCCGAGGGGCCGAGGAGCGCCGTCAGTTCCCCCGACGGCACGGTGAGGTTCACGTCGTTCAGGGCGGTGAAGCTGCCAAAAGCTTTGTTGACACTGACAATCTCTATGCTCATGTCATGGTTCCTTTGTGATGGTCTTGGCGATCAGGTTAAGCGCTCTCGCGCATCCGCCACTCGACGAAACTCTTCGCCACCAGAGTGACCAGCGCCAGAAGCGCCAGGAGCGAGGCCACGGCAAAGGCGGCAACGTAGTTGTATTCGTTGTAGAGGATCTCCACGTGGAGGGGGATCGTGTTGGTCGCCCCCCGGATATGGCCGGAAACCACCGAGACGGCACCGAACTCCCCCATTGCCCGGGCGTTGCAGAGGATCACCCCGTAGAGGAGCCCCCACTTGATGTTGGGTATCGTCACCCGCCAGAACGCTTGGAAGCCGCTCGCGCCAAGGGTAATGGCCGCCTCCTCCTCGTCCTTCCCCTGGGCCTCCATGAGCGGAATCAGCTCCCGGGCTACGAAGGGGAAGGTGACGAAGACCGTGGCGAGGACGATCCCCGGCACGGCGAAGATGATCTTCAGGTCATGGGCCTGGAGCCACGGCCCGAGCCAACCCTGGAGCCCGAAGAGGAGCACGTAGATGAGCCCGGAAATGACCGGCGACACCGAGAACGGCAGGTCGATGAGGGTGATGAGGAGTTGCTTCCCCCGGAACTCGAACTTGGCGATGGCCCAGGCGGCCACCACCCCGAAGACCAGGTTCACCGGCACGCTCACCGCTGCGGTGACGAGAGTCAGCTTCACCGCCGCCAGGGCGTCGGGCTCGCGGATGGCGGAGAGATACGCGCCCCATCCCTTCTCCAGGGCTTGGACGAAAACCGCCGCCAAGGGGACGAAGAGGAAGAGGCCCAGGAAGAGGAACGCCGTGACGATGAGCAACCAGCGCACGAGAGCCGGCTCGGTGCGGGCTGATTTTGCAGAAATGCTGGACATGTCGTAGTCTCCCGATCAGGCCGCGTGGCGCCTGCTCCATTTCTGGAGGAGGTTCCTGATCACCTTACCCATGGTGATCTCCCGTGGTGGGTGGGCCAGGTAGTACCCGCCCCCCTTCCCCTTCTTGCTCTGGAGCACCCCGGCGTTCTTGAGCGCCAGCAGGATCAATTCCAGAAACTTCTTGGGAATCCGCTCTTCCCGGGCCAGGTCCGCAATGAGAATCGGGCCCCGGTCGTACTCCCGAGCCAGGTAAAGGAGCGCCTTGAGGGCGTATTTGGTCTTTTTGGAAATCATTTGTCTACAAATCCTATAGAGAATAAGTAAACTCTTTCCCGCGTTGCGTCAAGATAAATTTATGATGCGAAGAGGCTCTTGCAAAAATCCTGCGGGGCCGGCCTGAAGTGTTGTCACTCGCTAAAATTCCAAATATAAAGGGGTTAGCCTACACACTAACCCCTTGACCTTTTCAGAAAACTCACAAGCAGCACAGTGTGAGATTTCTCTATTTATTCCCGTGTTTCCCTTAGTAATTCCTTTTGAGGAAAGGGGGTACCGCCATTGTCGTAGAGCGGCAGCAGGATCTGGATGGAATGCATGCTGTTTCCGTTTAGTCGATCTGTTCGGAGAGATAGCACTGTGGCCCCATCTGCCGGAGCTGGTCGAGCTGGGCTTCAAGATTGTCTATATGTTCCTCTTCATCCTTCAGGATCGATTCCAGAAGCTCCCGTGTTCCGTTATCCCCGACCTCCACCGCCAGCCGGATGCTTTCGTTATACCCCTTGATGGCGGACTCTTCTGCAAGCCGGTCGTTTTCATGCATTTTGGGAACTTCTTCACCGATGTGCATCTTGTTAAGGTCACTCACGATCGGCCTTCCTTCCAGGAACAGGATCCGGGCAATAAGCTTTTCTGCATGCTTCATCTCGTCGATTGCGCGCTTGCGGATCATGGCGTGGAGCCGCTCATAGCCCCAGTTTTCGCACATTTCGGCATGCACGAAGTACTGGTTCACAGCCGTCAACTCTTCAGCCAGGCGTGCGTTCAGATGCTCGATGATCTTCTCGTTTCCTTTCATGTCTCGTCTCCCTTTCGATTCCGTAGTGTGTACCCGCAGCATTGCAATAACTACTGTCAAGTGAAGCAGAAGCAGCTCAAAGGTCAAGTGGTGTTCTCCACTTATCCGGATCGCCTGCTCATCACTGCGACGTAAAGAGACGCCTGTTCCTTGTAATCGCCTGATGGAGCCCTATACTTGTTCTTGCTGGAGCGGCTGGTGAGCGGAACCCGTACTAATAGAGGAACGCCATGATACCTGAGACGGTTCAAAAATTTGTAGAGGAGAGAGGCATTGCTTTCGTCGCATCAGCGACGCTTCAGGGAGTTCCCCATTTGGCTGCGGGGGAAAACCTGAAGGTCGAGGGATCCGATCGTATCGTCTTTGAATCGTGGTGTTGTCCGGAGACCCTCCGCAACGTAAAAGGAAACCCTAAGGTCTCCGTATCGGTAACGACCCCCGATGGCCGTAACGGCTACCAGTTTCTCGGCATAGTGGAAAAGGTCACCGATACGGCGATTCTTGACGGATTCGTGCCGGGGCTGGAGGTACCGGGGATGCCGCAAGTTGCGTCTCGCCTCGAAGTCAGGGTTGGGGCAATCCTCACGTTCTCGGTGGGTGTGCATACCGACAAGCCAATGTAGCCTGCCGGATGCTCAATCGGTATCGACGAATTTCACCAGAGTCCCTTTCTTACTCCCGTACCTGAAAACGGTTATCCCTTTTACCCCCTTCTCATAGGCAAGAAGGAAAGCTTTGGCCACATCTCCCCGTGTCGCCCTGGCGGGGAGATTGACCGTCTTGGAAACGGCATTGTCCGTGTACTCCTGGAAGGCAGCCTGCATCTCGATGTGATCTGCTGCGGGTATCTCCAGGGCGGTCTTGAAGAGCCTTCTGATATCGGCTGGAATGCCGGTTATACCGCGCAGATTACCCTGCTCCATAACCTTCTGCATGAGTTCGTCTGAGAACAAACCCCGTTCCTTGGCGACGTTCAAGAAATACCCATTGATTTCCGTAAGCTCGGTACCCAGAACATTCCTCTTATAGGCAAGGGCAAAAAGCGGTTCGATGCCGCTGGAACAGTCCGCGATGGTCGCCAGGGTCCCCGTGGGTGCAATGGTTGTAGTGGTAGCATTGCGTACCCGCGGACGGTCGGGAGCATCATAGACCGACCCTGCAAAATTAGGGAAGACGCCCCGCTCTTCGGCAAGCTCTGCCGACGCCTTCCGCGAGGTGTCCCTGACGAACTTCATCAGCGATCGGGCCAGGGCGAAGGATTGCGGATGATTGTACGGAAGCCCGAGCCGCAGGAGCAGGTCCGCCCACCCCATGACGCCGAGGCCGATCTTGCGGTTTCCCTTGTGCATCAGCTCGATGGCCGGCAAGGGATAAATGTTGGCATCGATGGTATCGTCGAGGAACCGCACGGCAGTTTTGATATCTTCAGCCAGGGAGGGAAAATCTATTCCCGGATCCTTGAGGTATCGTGCCACGTTCAGGGAGCCGAGGACGCATGCCTCATAAGGCAGGAGTGGTTGCTCGCCGCAGGGGTTTGTGCTCTCGAATGAGCCGATATGAGGGGTAGGATTTGCGCGGTTGATCCGGTCGATGAATACCAGACCCGGGTCTCCCGTTCCCCACGCGCTTTCGACTATTTCATCGAAAACCTCGTCGGCCTTGAGGTGCCAACTATCTTGCCTGAACGTGGGTTGACGATCTGGTATTCCCCTTTTGCGTGGAGCGCCTCCATGAAGGCATCGGTAACCGCCACGGAAATGTTGAAGTTGGCCAGCTCCTGAACATTCCGTTTCACCCGGATGAACTCCAGGATGTCGGGGTGATCGATGTGGAGTATCCCCATGTTCGCGCCCCGCCGCGCTCCTCCCTGCTTGATGATGTCGGTGGCCGTATTGAATATCTTCATGAAGGAAACCGGGCCGCTGGCAATGCCGCCGGTTGAGCGGACAATATCAGCCCTGGGGCGAAGCCGGGAAAAGGAAAAGCCGGTGCCGCCACCGCTCTGGAGGATCAACGCAGCGTTCTTCAGGGTATCGAAGATGCTCTGCATGGAATCTTCCAAAGGAAGAACGAAGCAGGCGGCTAGCTGCCCCATCGGCTTGCCGGCGTTCATGAGTGCAGAGGAGTTGGGGAGGAATCTCAGGGACGAGAGAAGAGTGAAAAAACGCTCTTCCCACTGGGCGGTATCACCGTCATAGAGCTTTTCAGTGTTGGCGACGGTTCGGGCGATCCGCTCGAACATCTCCTCTGGCGTTTCTATAATCTGCCCGTTTTCATCCTTCAGCAGGTAGCGGGCCTTCAAAACCTTTAGCGCATTTTCCGAGAGTTCCATGAAAGGAGTATACGGCGTTACGTGGGAAGCTCAACCTTGCCCTCTGTTCCAGTACAGTTCACGAAAGTTCAGGCACGCTTCCGCAAAATTCAAGACCCCCGCCCGGGCAAGCCCGAACGGGGGTCTCATGTCATGCTTTCAGCATCTCTGCCTCAAGCATTCTGTATCATGCGTTGAGGTTACTTGTACTCAGGCATCTCGTCGAACTGGAGATACTTGTAAACAACATCCTTCTTAGGTTCAACCTTCTCTTTGTATGCAGCCATAAACTCAGCAACAGTAGGCAGTTTGCCCAAGGTTGCAGTTACCGCGCCCAATTCGGCAGAACCGAGGAATACTTTAGCGCCATCACCGATCCGGTCGTCAAAGTTGCGGGTTGAAGTGGAGAACATATTGACACCATCGGGAACGCGGGCTTGGTTACCCATGCAGAGGGAGCAACCGGCAATTTCGATCCGGGCCCCGAAGGCGCTGTATACCGAGAAGTAAGCTTCGTCCTTAAGCTGCTTCTGATCCATGCGGGTCGGCGGGCAGATCCAGGTGCGGACGCTCGGGTTGAACTTAAGACCGCGCCAGATCTCGGCGGCAGCACGGAAGTGACCGATGTTGGTCATGCAGGAGCCGAGGAAGACGTCCTGGATCGGAGTGCCGGCAACATCGGAGAGGAGCTTCACGTCGTCCGGGTCATTGGGGCAGGCCAGGATCGGCTCAGTGATCTCGGCCAGGTCGATCTCGATGACGTCGGCGTAGGCGCCGGTCTCGACGGCGTTCTTGTCGGCTTCGAGGAGCTGCGGGTTCTTCAGCCACTCATTGACGGCGTCGATGCGATTCTGGAGGGTCTGGGCATCCTGGTAGCCGTCAGCAATCATCTTTTTCATGAGGGCTACGTTGGAGCGGAGGTAGGTGGCCACGCTCTCCTTGGAGAGCTGGATGCAGCCTGCGGCGGCGGAGCGCTCGGCAGCAGCGTCGGTCAGCTCGAAGGCCTGTTCCACGGTCAGGTCGGGAAGCCCTTCCATCTCGAGGATGCGGCCGTTGAAGATGTTGATCTTGTTCTTCTTGGGAACGGTCAGTTTGCCCTGCTTGATGGCCCAGTAGGGGATGGCGTTGACCGCGTCGCGAAGGGTGATGCCGGGGTTGAGCTTACCCTTGAAGCGAACCAGGACCGACTCGGGCATATCAAGCGGCATGAAGCCCATGGCACCGGCGAAGGCAACCAGTCCGGAACCGGCCGGGAAGCTGATGCCGATGGGGAAGCGGGTGTGGGAGTCGCCGCCGGTACCGACGGTATCCGGGAGGAGCAGACGATTCAGCCAGGAGTGGATAACGCCGTCACCCGGCTTGAGGGGTACGCCGCCCCGCTCGATGATGAAGCCGGGGAGGTTTTTGTGCATTTTCACATCGGCCGGCTTCGGATAAGCGGCGGTGTGGCAGAAGGACTGCATGAACATCGGCGACAGGAACTTGAGGCAGGCCAGTTCCTTGAGTTCGTCGGCGGTCATGGGGCCGGTGGTGTCCTGGGAACCGACAGTGGTCATCTTCGGCTCGCAGGCGGTGCCAGGGAGGATACCGGCCACGCCGCAGGCCTTGCCGACCATCTTTTGGGCAAGGGAGTAGCCCTGGCCGGCTTTGGGCGCGGGGTTCACCGGCTTGGTGAAGACATCGGTATCGCCGAGGCCGAGGGCCTTGCGGGCCTTCTCGGTGATAGCGCGGCCGATGATGAGCGGAATCCGGCCACCGGCGCGGAACTCGTCGGCCAGGGTGTTGGGGCTGATTTTGAAGGTGGAGATGACCTCGCCCTTATCGTTGGAGATCTCGCCTTTGGCGGTGTTGATGGTGATGACGTCGCCGTCGTTCATCTTGGTGACATCAGCCTTGAGGGGGAGCGCACCGGAATCCTGGGCGGTATTGAAGAAGATCGGGGCGATGACGCCGCCGATGATGACACCGGCAGTCTTCTTGTTGGGAACGGCGGGGATGTCCTGCCCCATGTGCCAGAGCACGCTGTTGCAGGCGGACTTGCGGGAAGAACCGGTACCGACCACGTCACCCACGAAGGCCACTTGGTGACCGGCGGCGCGCCAGTCAGCAATGTCTTTGAGGCGGTTCGGGAAGCGGGTCTTGCCCATGGCCAGGGCGTGAAGGGGGATATCGGGACGGCTCCAGGCGTCGCCGGCCGGGGAGAAGTCGTCGGTGTTGATCTCGCCTTCAACCTTGAAAACCTTGACCTTGATGGTCTCGGGAACGCCGGGGCGGTTGGTGAACCACTCGGCATTGGCCCAAGACTCCAGTACCTTCTTGGCGGCGGCATTGCTCTTGCTGAGTTCTACAACCTGATCGAAGCCATCATAGACCAGAGTCATGCCTGAAAGGGCACAGGTGGCTTCTTCGGCCAGTTCTGCATCCTTGAGGGCCTCAACCAGGGGACCCACGTTGTAGCCGCCGATCATGGTGCCGAGGATGCGGATGGCATCCACCTTGGAAACCAGCGGCGACTTCTTGGTACCCTTGACGATTTCGGCCAGGAAAGCAGCCTTGACCTTGGCGGCAGGATCGACGCCGGGGGAGACGCGCTCTTTCAACAGATTGAGAAGGAATTCCTCCTTACCTGCAGGGGGATTTTGCAGCAGGTTGCACAGGTCGGCAGTCTGCTCCGGGTTGAGGGGCAGCGCCGGAATACCCTGCGCCTTCCGTTCGGCTTCGTGGGCGAGATAGGCTTCGATCATATCCATTCCTCCTGTGATTTTACTTCTTGAATCAATCGTTATTTCGAGACGTTGAAATGATTGTGCGGCGGAAGAAAATGGATACTGTATACAATTTTTGCGGGGAATTGTCAATTGCTTAAGTGGGGCTTATGAGAAGGGGAAGAGGGGGCACAAAACAGCGCAGAAGGGGGAAGGAAAGTTCACCCTCACCTCCCCCCTGCGCTCGTTATTTTACCTGACCTGCAATGGCGGCCGGGTCCAGGAGGACATCGGACTGGGTGCCGGTGTCCATGGCTTTGAGTGTTGCTCTACCACTGGCCATCTCATCGCTTCCAATTATGAGGGTGAAGCGGGAGTTGAATTTATCGGAGCGGCGCATCTGGCTTTTGAGGCTCTTCCCCTCGTAGTCCATCTCCACTGAAACGCCAAGACGCTGGAGGCCGCACATGAGCCGAAAAGCTTCATCCTGGGCTTCAGTTCCAAGGGCGGCGATAAAGAGGTCGGGGCGCCGCGCGAACTCCTGCTGACCCAGCAGCAGAGCCACCCGCTCGACACCCATGGCAAAGCCGATGCCGGGAACGGCGGGACCGTCCAGATCGGCAATGAGCCCGTCGTAACGACCGCCGGCCGCCACGGCGCTCTGGGCGCCGAGGAGCCCCGTGACCAGCTCGAAAGTGGTACGGGTGTAATAGTCGAGGCCGCGCACCATCCTGTTATTGATGCTGTATGGGGTGCCCGCCCGCTCCAGGTGGCGGCGTGTGGCGGCAAAGTGGTCGTCGCAGCCGGCGCAGAGGTGGTCGAGCATGGCCGGAGCGTCGGCAGTCGCCTCCTTGCAGTGTGCAGATTTGCAGTCAAGCGCCCTGAGGGGGTTGGTTTCGTAGCGTCTCTTGCAGTCATCGCAGAGTCGGTCGAGCCGCTCACGGAGGAAGCTCTTCAGCGCCTCCCGATAGACCGGACGGCACTCGGGGCAGCCGAGAGAGTTTATCTGGAGGGTCGGCTCCGTAAGACCGAGTTCCGCAAAGAAATGGCAGAGCATGGTGAGAACCTGAGCGTCCACCTTGGGGTCGGTGACGCCGGTAACCTCGGCGCCGATCTGGTGGAATTGCCGGTAGCGCCCCTTTTGAGGGCGTTCGTACCGAAACATCGGTCCCATGTAGTAGAGTTTTGCCACCGGATCCTGGGCGTAAAGCTTATGCTCAATATATGCGCGCATCACGCTCGCGGTCCCCTCGGGGCGCATGGTTACGGCATTTTCTCCCTTGTCCACAAAGGAGTACATCTCCTTCTCCACGATGTCGGTGGTGTCGCCGATGGAGCGGCAAAAAAGTTCGGTTTTTTCAAGAATTGGAACGCGAATCTCGGCATAGCCGTAAAGACCGAAAACGCGGCGAGCGGTCGCCTCGATGTGCTGCCACCGCTCCACCTCGCCGGGAAGAATATCGTTAAAACCCTTGACGCCAGTAATCATGTACTTACCTACTCCTTAAACTTTAAATAACCAGCTAAATTATCAACGAATTGCAGTTGCCCTGAACACACAGTTTTTACCCTGCTCCTTCCCCTGGTACATGGCCTTGTCGGCCAGTTCGAGGAGTTCGAGCTTGGACTGGGTGTCGGCGGGATAACAGGCGTAGCCGAGGCTTGCAGTGAGCCGAATATTGAACCCTTCTGCAGCCAGGAATGTGTGCCCCTCAATGGAACGGCGGATCCGCTCGGCCACGGTGGCAGCCCCCTTCTCCCCCGTCTCCACGAGCATGACAGTAAATTCGTCGCCACCGTACCGGATTACGATATCCACTTCGCGTACGGATTTCTTGAGGAGCATCCCCATTTCGTTGAGGACTTGACTCCCCACCAGGTGGCCGTGGGTGTCGTTTACCCCCTTGAAGAAATCCAGATCGATGAAAATCATGGATACCGTAGAGCCGAAGCGGTCTGCCCGCTTGATCTCCCGATCGAGAGAGATATCCAGGTAGCGGTAATTGAAGAGCCCGGTCAGTTCATCGATATAGAGCATGTCCCTGGCGTTCGAGTAGCGGGAGGCGTTCTCAAAGGCAAGGGTTGACTGCTCAAGAAGAAACTGAATGCTCTTCTGCTTGTAGTCGAACGGAAGTTTCTGCCCGGGGTTATTGAAAATGACTACTATCCCCTGAACCTCTCCCTTGGAACGTATGACAAGAAGAAGCCCTTCCGAGAGCTCTAATCCGTCGAATTCCGCTCCCGACACAAGAGGGGTCGTATTGATCTTGTTGATAACCGCGCCATCATTGGTCTCGATACAGAAATTTTTCCGAATTGCCTCAGCAAGCTTCTGGGCTGCCTCCTCGCTGAACCCCTTGAATTCCTTAAGGGCAAGGTTATCGTCCTTATGATGGAACAGGCCAATGGCCCTGTCAGCACCGATCTCATTTGTCAGGGCGTCAAGGACCACCGCTGAAAGGCGTTCCATGTCGATGCAGTTGGCGATGTTCTGGCCGATCTGGAAGAGGTTCAGAAGTTCTTTCAGTTCGTAGTTCTCGTTGATGAGCCGACGCTGCTCGAAGCAGAGGGCAACGGTATGCTTGAACTCTTCATGATTGAAGGGTTTGAGAAGGTAATCACGGGCGCCGCTTTTGAGGGCCAACACGGCAGATTCAACATTTGCGTGCCCGGTCACAAGGATAACATCCACCGTGGGCATCTGCTGTTTTACCCTTGTCAGGAGTTCGATGCCACTCATGCCGGGAATGACCAACTCGGCGATGACAAGCTGATAATCGTTGGCGGAAAGAAGCTCCAGCGCCCGGGCACCGGAGGTCACCGTATCTACCTCGTATCCGTCTTCCTTGAGGAGATCCACATACATCTGCCGAAAGAAGCGATCATCTTCGACAACGAGGATTTTATCCATGGAGGGTAGCTCCTGAGGGTGCGAATTTGTGCAGTGTCCGCGCTTTAACCCTGAAAACTATCAGATAAAACGGGATGCTTGTCAATGAAAATGCCCGTCCGAGAAGGTTTTGACTGAATACCCACTCCCGTCGCTTGTCACCTCGATCGTCCCGTTCAGGTCGGTGCGACAGACCGAAACAGCGCGCTTCCTCAGACGTGCAATGGTTTCCGGCGACGGAAGGCCGAAGCTGTTGCGAGTTCCGGCTGAAATGAGCGCCAGACGAGGGGATGCCGCGTCGAGAAAGCGGGGCGTCGAAGAGTGACGGCTGCCGTGATGGGGCACCTTGAGGACCGTGCAGGCGAGTCTGTCCGGCTCGTACAAAAGCCGCTCCTCGGCATAACTGCCAATGTCACCGGTGAAGAGCATGCTGAACGTTCCATGCGTGAGCCTGAATACGAGGGAATCATCATTTTGGTCACTATCCGGCTCAGCAAGCGGGCGATGTGCCGGAGCCAGGGGCTCGATCCGAACGTTGCCGACAGAAAATGGGGAAGAGGAAGAAGTAATGTATCGAACCGGAACCCGGTGAGCGGCAAGAATCTCCCGGAGCTTTGCATGGTCGCCGACTGGTGTTGTGATGCCACTCTCCCAGAACTCACCGATGGGGAACAGGGTGGCAAGAGAAATAAGCCCTTTGATATGATCGGGATGGGGGTGAGTCAGAACAACCATGTCGAGCCGGTCGATCCCCATGCTCCAGAGTGCCGGGGCCAGAAGCTGCTTCCCCACATCCATTCCGCCTTCGTGGGGAGATCCGCCCCCATCCACGAGCATTCGTCTGCCGTCAGGGAACGTGACAAGGGTCGATTCCCCCTGCCCCACACTGAAAAAGGTGATCCTGAGGGTTTTCGATGAATCAGCCACCGCCGGCAGATGAAGCGCCAGCACAAGCCCCGCAGCCAGTGCACTCAGGAGATAATGGATTCGCTTTCCCTTGACGAGCGAGAGGGCCAGGAGGGCAAGGTAGAGAATGAAGAGGTCTGTGAGGGTCGCGTTTCGCACAGGGAGAGGCGGAATTTGGGCCACGGTCGCCATGATTCCGTCGGAAATTCTCACCAGCCACGCAGCGATTCCAAGGAGGAATTTGGCCGCCGCCGGGAAAAGGTAAATAAGCGGCAGAGCGGAAAACCCTGCCACTACTGCTCCGTACCCCAGCAGAGGAACCGCCACGAAATTTCCGACAAGCCCGGCGACCGATGCCCGGTGAAAGGTGTGGACCACCGGAAGAAGCGTGACCATGGTGGCGGCGACCGATACGGCTGCAAACAGCATTACCTTCTTCAGTGTGCCTTCCCGTAAATCGCCAAAAGGTTCCATGCAGAGGGGCGTCAGAACCAGTATCCCCCAGATGGCAAGAAACGAGAGCTGGAACGAGATATCGAAAAGGGCTTGGGGGTTGAACATCAGAATGCCGAATGCGGCTGCCGTCAATGTGTTGAGGGGATCGGTCTCCCGCTCAAGGAAAAGCGCCAGGGTTACAAGGGCGATCATCACTACCGAGCGGACCGTGGCCGGAGCCAGTCCGGCAATAAAGAGGTAAAAGATGACAGGAGGGAGCGTGGCCAGAAGGACGGTGCGCCGAAGGTTCAGGTGCAGGGTAAGAAATTCACACCGGACGAGGAGGTGAAAAAGGAGATAGTGGATGGTGAGGGCGATTACCCCAATATGGAAGCCAGAGATGGAGAGGATATGGTTAACCCCGGCGCGGGCGTAGATATCCTCGGTGTCTTCCGTAACGAAACCACGTTCTCCCACGAGGATAGCCCTGAGCAAGCCCCCCTCGGCCGGTGCACTGCTGCCAATGAAACCGCCCATCTCCGCGGCCAACCGGTCAAACCAACGCTGGACCGGATGTGCCACCGCTTCGCGGATCAGGAGTATGTCGTCGGCGCTCTTGATTGACGCCGTGGCGTAGATGTTACGGTAGGCAAGGTAGCGACGGTAGTCGAATTCTCCCGGAAGCCCGAAATTTGTCGGTTCGCGGACCCGGGCTTCGAGCCTCACCCGGTCGCCGGTCAGAATGGTCCCCCTCCCCTCCCGAACGTAAACCAAGAGACGACCGATGGCCGCAGTGCTTTTTTTGTCACGAATAATCCGGTCGACATCGAGAATGATTCTCATCCCCCCCTCCGAGGCTTCGGGTCGGGCTCCGACAATCCCTTCAACTATGACCGGTTTCGGATCGGTACTATACACAAGATGATGTGGTGGGTGTACAGGGGCGAGAAACGGGTGAAGTGCAGCACTCCCCCAGACGAAAAACAGAGCGATGAGGATTATCGTGAACGGGATGCGGCTTTTGAGGAAGACAGCCGCCAGAGCGGCCACAAGGAGTCCCGGAAGGAGCTGGTACGGGAGTACGATACCAAGATGGTGGGCAGAGGCAAGGCCACCCACCATGCCGAGGAGTGGAAGAAGAAGGGGCCTTCCGGTCACTCAGCCCCCTAACGTGTCGGACGAAGACGGCTCAAATCTTTCCGGAGCTGAGTTTCAAGCTCTACCCGCGGAACAGTTGCCGTCGGCTTTTTGTTCCCGAGCCCAATCGCTGCAAGATAATCGGCCGGAGAGGACGAGCGTGCGGTGAGTTCGACGACGTCGGCACCGCCACGGAGGGGGAGTTGGATTTTCAGGGTATGGGTCCCTCTCGTCAGGCGCGTAATCCCCAGATCGTACCAGTTGAGGTACGGTTTCCCATCCCACTGTATCCGCTTTCCGTTGAAATCGGTCATGAGCTTGCCGCCGAGAAGCCGAACGCGAACACCATATACCCCCGTTGCTGCCACATCGAGGGGGAGTTCGAGGGATGCGCCATCCGCCCCTGCCCGCACCCATGTCGGCGCCACATGGGTTCCAAGGTAATCGGCCGAGGTCAGATCGACCGACGACGGAAGAGTTTTGACGTTCTGGAATGCATGGATTTGGGGTTTAGTTCCCGGCGCAACGGCAAACCCTTTCTCAAGATTGAGGGCCGCCGCTACGGCTTCGGCGTAATCACTCCAGGTAAGGGGAGCACCGGCGTGCCAGCCATCAAGGGGCTCAATGGCCGGATGATCACCGGAGGCAACAAGCGTAAAAGCATCAACCCCTCCTTCAGGAGGCAGCAAGACCGATATTACCTGACGTCCCCCCTTGAGAAGCACCGTTCCCGCCTCAACCTCACGGAGACTTCCGCCTGTGCTCACCGTGAATTCTTTTCCCCCTGCCAGCCAACGCTGGCCATCACCCCGAGACACAACCCTCAAGAGGTATTCACCGCCGCGGGGGATGAAAACCGTAAAGTGGACAGTTGTCGGAGCGGCGATACCACTGAGCCAACCGGTTCCCGAGAATGGGCCGTGGAGCGGATAATTCCGGAACGCGACGCTATCGCCCTGCACGTCATAGACGTCTTCAGCCTCAAAGCGAAAAGTGCGTTTCCCGCTCAGGACAGTCAGATAATCGGCAGTTTTCGGTTCAGGTGGCAGTCCCTCCTGCCACCCCAATTCCTTCACGAGGGTTGCAGCAAACTCTCCCTGGGTGATGAAATCCGCGGGCGCCGATTCGGCCAGGAGTTCGCCGCGAACCACCAGAACCATGGCGACAACCAGAAGAACCAGTGAAAAAAACGACTTCAGAGAAATTATCCGCCATGATGCGATCATGGTAATCCTCCGCATGTACTCAAAAAATTGCGTTATCTCATATAGCACAGGTACTTGTATTTGCCAATTGGCATGTGTGATGATATTAATATATAAGTCGCACTCGTAATATATAAGTCGCACTCGGTTCCTGCAACAAACATCTGACTCACGAAAGGTTGCAATCTCGTGATCGTTCACAGGGAATTCCGAAACATAATAATTCCCTACTGTGGAGAGCCCAATTGAATCCCCCTCTACGTGTGCTCATAATCGAAGACTCTGAAGACGATTGTTTTTTCCTCGTCAGGGCACTCAAGAAAGAATACGAAATCACCCACGTACGGGTTGACGCGGAAGATGCTCTTCGCAAGGCGCTCATCGGCGAGAAGTGGGACATTGTTCTGTCCGACTACTTCATGCCCCAGTTCGATGCGTTGGCTGCGCTATTGATTCTCCAGGAGATGAATCTGGATCTCCCGTTTATCATCGTTTCCGGCAGGATAGGCGAAATAGAAGCGGTCAAGGCGATGAAGGCCGGCGCCCACGACTATATCATGAAGGGAGATTTTACCCGTCTCATGCCTGCCATACGCAGGGAACTGCGTGAGGCCGTCATCCGCGAAGAACGTCGCCGGGCTGAGAGAGATCTGCGGGAACAGCTCCACTTCAGACAGGTGCTCATCGACTCCATCCCCGCCCCCATTTTTTTCAAGAACACTAACGGGGTGTTTCTGGGGTGCAACAAGGCCTTCGAGTCGTTCTCAGGCCTTGCCCAGAACGAGGTTATCGGCAAAACCATGGCTGATCTTGCCTCGAACAGCATTTCCGAACGGTTCGTTGAAGCCGACAAAGAGTTGTTTCAGCATGGAGGCACTCAAATCTATGAAAGCTGCATTTCCTTTGCCGACGGAGCTCTCCACGACGTCATCTTCTATAAAGCCACCTTCAACAACATCGACAACACCCTCGGCGGGCTCGTCGGTACGATCCTCGACATTACCGAGCGCAAACAGACAGAGGAAAAGCTCCGCTACATGAGCACCCATGATCCGCTTACCGGCCTCTACAACCGGGCCTATTTCCAGGAAGAACTCGAACGTCTCGAGCAGGGGCGTCAGTTTCCGGTAAGCATCGTGGTCAGCGATATCGACAAGCTCAAGTACGTCAACGACAGCCTCGGCCATGCGGCAGGGGATGATCTGATAACCCGGGCCGCCCTGATACTCAAAGGGGCTTTCCGCGCTGAGGACGTTGTGGCGAGAATCGGTGGCGACGAGTTCGCTGTTCTTCTCCCAACTGCCGACGCGGTGGTCGTGGAAGAGGCTCTCACACGGGTGATGTCGAAAATCGAGGCGAGCAATACCCCCGACGTCTCCTTCGCGCTCAGCATGTCTTTTGGTGCGGCTACCGCCTCGAAGGGGGAGCGGCTGGAGGAAACCCAGAAGCTTGCCGACAAAAGAATGTATCAGCACAAGTTCAAGAAGAACAACACGGCTGCCTGAAACCTTTCTCCCCCCTGTCGGTAACCGTTCAATCCCTCAAATCAAGCTACAACGATGGAGCACCGGCAATTTTTGTCGTGATGTTAAACTTTTCGCATGAGATGCCGAAAAGATACAGGGGAAGCGACGTAATGAAATTTCTCCGGATCAGACGGAGCATGCAATGACGGTGGCCGTGAACCCTTCTTCTCTTCGAGTCCTCATCATCGATGACTCTCCTTTCGATACCGAACTGATAATTCGCGAGCTCAACAGTTGTTTCATCACCCATTTCCGCAGAGTAGACACGGCGGAAGAAATGCTTGATGCCCTTGCAAGCGCGACGTGGGATATCGTGATTTCAGACTACGTGATGCCCAGCTTCAGCGGCCTCAATGCCATCGCCCTCCTCAGGAAGGAGGGATACACGACGCCGCTCATCGTGGTCTCAGGCAAGATTGAAGATGAGGCCGCCGTAGAAACCATGCGGGCCGGTGCCAACGATTACATCCTCAAGGACAATCTTGCGCGACTGGTTCCTGCCATCCGGCGCGAGCTTGAGGAATCAGAGGTCAGGCGGCAGAAAATGAAGGTCGAGGATGAACTGCGCAAGCTATCCCATGCAGTAGAGCAGAGTCCGGTATCCATCATTATCACCGACCAAAACGGCACCATAGAATACGTGAACCCTAAATTCACCCAGGTTACCGGATATGGCGCCAACGAGGCCATCGGACAGACCCCGCGTATTCTCAAATCGGGTAACATGCCTGACAGCGAGTATCGACGGCTCTGGGAAACAATCACATCCGGCCGCGAATGGCATGGCGATATAATCAACAAGAAGAAGAACGGTGATCTGTTCTGGGAACGGGCATCTATTTCGGCCATCAAGGATGCCGAAGGTGTCATAACCCATTTTGTTGGAGTGAAGGAAGATATCAGCGAACAGCGACGGACCGAACTGGCACACAAACAGGCCATGAACCAACTCCGCCAGGCCCAAAAAATGGAAGCCATCGGCCAATTGGCAGGGGGTATCGCCCATGATTTCAACAACCTTCTTACCGTAATCAACGGTTACAGTACCATGCTGCTCCACGAGATGCCCGTTGACGATCCCTTCCGCTCCGAGGTTAACGAGATCCTCAAGGCAGGCGAGCGGGCTGCCGACCTCACCCACCAACTCCTTGCCTTCAGCCGCCGCCAGATGCTTGAGCCCAAGGTGATCAACATCAACCATCTGGTCAGAAACATGGAGAAGATGCTGAAGCGGCTGATCAGGGAAAACATCGTCATGCATACCAGTCTTTACGAGCAACTTGGCGTTGTTAAGGTTGACCCGGGACAGGTGGAGCAGATCATCATGAATCTGCTGGTGAACGCCAGAGATGCCTTGGGTAACGGCGGCACCATAACCATCGAAACTGCCGACGTCTATCTGGACAAGACGTTTGTAAACGAAAACCCGGGAGCGGTCGAAGGTAAGTATGTCATGCTGGCGGTTCACGACAACGGAGAGGGGATGACCGAAGAAACCAGGCGGAAGATCTTCGAACCCTTTTTCACCACCAAGGGGCAGGGAAAAGGGACCGGACTCGGTCTTGCCACAGCGTACGGCATCGTCAAACAGAGCGGCGGATACATTCAGGTAACCAGCGAACTTGGCCAGTGGACATCGTTTCGGGTGTATTTCCCCCGCGTCGATTCCGAAGCATGGCAGGAAGAAGCCGTTTCAAGTCGCGAGGGGCCAAAGGGTAATGAAACGATCTTGGTTATCGAAGATGAAATCGGTGTGCTGAACCTCACCGCCCATACCCTGAAACGGAGTGGCTACGAAGTGCTTCAGGCGAGTTCTCCCACTGAGGCAAGTAGAATTTTTTCCGCCGACCACCACCGGATTGATCTCGTCCTCTCCGATGTTATCATGCCCGAGAAGAACGGCCCAACGCTGGTGCGGGAATTCAGGGAGAAACGCCCTGATCTTAAAATCATATTTATGTCGGGTTACACGGATGATACGATATCGTCTCAAAATATTGTTGATGAGCACACAGCCTTTATCAACAAGCCTTTCACGCCCGATGTGCTGGTCGAACGTGTGCGGGATATCCTTGAGGGCCGGCTGAATATATAAACACGAGAGGAGCTCCTGTGCTACCTACCATCTTGACTGTCGACGACGAGGAAATGATCAGGGACCTTATGGTTACGGCCCTTTCCCGTGAGGGATACCGTTGTTTTCAAGCCGGCAGCGCCGAGGAGGCTCGTTCCGTCCTCCAGAACAACAGCATAGATCTTGCGATCCTCGACATCATGATGCCCGGGCTTTCAGGCGATGACTTTCTCAAGGAACTCAAGGCACTGAGTCCCGAGACCGTGGTGCTCATGGTAACAGCCCTGAGTGACACGGAAACAGCCATGAAATGCATCCACCTCGGGGCCTACGATTATATCCTCAAGCCTTTCGATATCGACCGGGTGCTCCTGACTATTCACAACGCCCTGGAAAAGCAGCGTCTCCTCACCGAGAACCGGGAATACCAGGCAAATCTGGAGAAAAAAGTTGACGAGCAGACCCGCCAGATTCGCATGGCCATGGAAGACCTGAACCTCGCCTACAATCATACCCTGACGGCTCTCGTGAGGGCGCTCGATGCCCGCGAGAAGGAAACTGGCTCCCACTCGGAGCGGGTTATGACTTACACCCTGCTCCTCGGGGAGGCCATGGGCGTCCCTGAGAAGGATCTGAGTGTCATGGCGCGGGGAGCACTTTTGCACGACATCGGCAAGGTCGGCATCTCCGACAACATACTCCTGAAGCCTGCCAAGCTCGATGAACGCGAATGGATGGAGATGATGCGCCATCCCCAACTCGGCTACGAGATCCTCTCGGGAATCAAGTTTCTCAAGGGACCAGCCGAAATGGTATTAGCCCACCACGAGCGGTTCGACGGCAGCGGTTATCCAAAGGGCCTTTCCCGAAGTGGCATTCCCCTTGGCGCCCGCATCTTCTCCCTGGTGGATACCCTCGATGCCATGACGTCGCACAGACCTTACCGCAAAGCGCTCCCCTTTGAGGAGGTCACCAGTGAAGTGAAACGTTGCAGGGGAACTCAGTTCGATCCGGAGATCGTCGACATTTTCCTCTCAATTCCCCGTGAGCGGTGGGAAGTCGTCGGGAAGAGACATTTCATCGTCGGCTAGTCTTTCCATTCTTATCACCGCAGAAACAGTCAGACATCCCCCCTTGTCACTCTCGTTTTTCGGCCGCAAACGGAAAAGGGCCGCCCAGAATGGACGGCCCCACGGTGACAACATGGCGCGAAACGCTAAACGAACCTTATCCTAATCCTCATCCTCTTCGCCGTACTCGTCGACGCCGAACGCCTCGTCATACCCAAGGTCGTCGGCACCTTCAACATCGTCGAGCTCATCGGCAAAATACTGTTCAGGGGAGCGGTCATCATCGGCTATGGCCTCGAACCGGGCCAGGATATCCCCCTTGGTGCAGTAACGTCCGTCTCGGTGACCACAGACATCAACCGGTCCCTTGTCGCACAGATCAAAGAGTTGGATCTCGGTGCAAAGTCGTTGCTGTTTCGCATTTTCTTCCATGGAAACCTCGTAGTTAATCGAAATCAGTGTCAATTGCGACTGACAAATTCCATCGCCTTCACCACGTCAGCCTTGCAACCGATGTAAACAGGGGCGCGTTGGTCGAGGGAGTGGGGTTCCAGGTCAAGAATCGGCTGTTTCCCGTCAGTGGCTGCACCACCGGCGTTTTCAACCAGAAACGCCATGGCATTGAGCTCGAAGAGGAGCCTCAGTTTGCCGTTGGGTGAGCCATTGAGGGCCGGGTACATGAAAATACCCTTTCCCTTCATGATGACCTGGTTAATATCGGGGACGAAACCGCCCGAGTATCGGAGCTTGGCCCCCTTCTCCTCCAGGTAACGAACGAACTGTTCAGTCCCCTGTTGGTATTTGTTGCGCAGGCCTCCAGGAGCATAGATGTTTCCCTCTTCCTGCATGGTGACATTCTCTCGGGAAAGGGTGAACTCCATCAGATGGTTCATGGTGAACTCGTGAACCCCTTTGCCAACCGAGTAGACCATCGAGACCCGCGGTCCGTAGAGAATGTACAGGGCCGCCACCTGGTTGCGCCCTTTCTGGAGCAGGTTGCATCCCTCGTAAATGGAGACGATGGTGCCGACCGCCAGGTTCACGTCCACCAGGGACGAACCGTCGAGGGGGTCGTAGGCAACGGAATAGAGACCATCGGCATCGGCCTGGGCCTGGAAGATCTCATCCATCTCCTCCGAAGCGATATTGCAGACAACACCGGAATGAATGAGCCGTTTTTTGATAATCCTGTCCGAAAGGACGTCCAGGGCAAGCTGTTCTTCGCCGTAAAGGTTGGAGGTACCCGCCACGCCCAGATCGCCGGTACGAACGGCATTGATTACATACTTGCTCGCCTCGGCAATTTCGCAGATGAGGTGGATGAGGTTGTCACAGATACCCTGATTACGCAGATGACGGCGCAAATCTACCTGGAATTTCGTCTTGCCCGGTTCGCTGTACGGCATGCATCCCTCCTGTGCATAAGATAGACAAATCCATTAAAGATTAATGTAAACAGGCAAGTCAAATCAAGCTAAAATTGCCGTCAACCCAGTGTCTGACGGTCAAGTTTGCAAAGTACTCCCCTGAGTTTATACTTAACGCTCAAACACAAATGACTATCAGTGGAGGGGGCATGCAGAACACCAGCAGGCGGAAATTTCTCGGTCTCTGCCTTGGAGGCCTGGGGACTGCCGGGACAATCGCGGGAGTATATTCCGTCTTCGGCTACCTTGCTCCGCACGCAAATGAAGGCGCCAGCGGGAAAGTAACCTTTCCCGAAACGGATATCCCTGCGAATGGGGCTAAATTCCTGGATTTTCGCGGAACAACCGCGGTAGTCATCAGAAAGCAAAGCGGTGAACTCGTGGCGCTGTCAGCCATCTGCACCCACTTGGGATGTATCGTTCAGTGGGAAAAAGACAAGCAGGACTTTCTCTGCCCCTGCCACGGCGGCCGCTACACCCCCGACGGGGTCGTCATCTCAGGCCCACCGCCCAAGCCCCTGGAGAAGCTTGCCATCACCATAACCAACGGAATCGTGACCGTGGGGTAAACCATCTATGTCCCCCTTGAAGAGTATCTACCACTGGTTGGACGTACGTATCGGAGTTGGTGAACTGGTGGAGAAACGCCTCACCGGCTACCTCCTGCCCCGCTCCATCAACGCCTGGTACTCCCTTGGCAGTGTACTTCTGGTTATCTTCGCACTACAGGTCATCACCGGCATTCTCCTTCTTGTCTACTACGTACCCGATGCTGAAAAGGCTTTCAAGAGCGTCAGCGCCATCATGAACGATGTCCCCTTCGGCTGGTTGATCCGCCTGTGCCACGCCGTGGGCTCCAACATGATGGTGGCGGTCCTGCTGCTTCATATGCTGTCGGTCCTTTTCATGGGAAGTTACAAACGCCCCCGGGAACTGAACTGGCTGACCGGTTTCATCCTGTTCAACCTGGTCCTGGCGATTTCACTCACCGGCTATCTCCTCCCCTGGAGCCAGCTCTCCTTTTGGGCCACAACGGTGGCCACCAACAGCGCCGGGGCCATCCCGGTCATCGGCAACTATCTCGTGGAATTTCTCCGGGGCGGCAAGCTGGTGGGGGCGCCCACTCTGGGACGCTTCTTCGCCGTTCACGTGGCACTCCTTCCGCTCCTGATCGGGGCGTTCATCGGCGGACACCTCTTCCTGCTGGAACGGATCGGCGTTTCCACCCCGCCTTTCGGGCAAAAAGAGTCGAAAAATACCTGGATGGGAGACCAGTTTCGCTACGAATCTCACCCCGGCGGCATCCCCTTCTTTCCCAACTATATGCTCCAGGACATGACTTCCATCCTGATTTACCTGGCAATCTTTTTCTGCGTCATATTCTATATCCCCGACATCTTCTTACCACCAACCGCCTTCGTACCGGCCGATCCTTACAAAACTCCCGCCCATATCAAACCCGAATGGTATTTCCTCGCCAACTACCAAACCTTGAAGGTCTTCCCGAACGAACTCCTGGGGCTTCTGGTGCAGGGGGCCGTCATGACCTTCCTGGCACTCCTGCCGTTCATCGACAAGGGAAGGGAGCGGCACCCGTTCAAACGTCCCCTCTTCCTCGCCTGTTTCGTCGGCGGAATTCTTCTCTACGTAGCCATGGCGGTCTGGGGGCATTACTCATGAGACTATCAGCAACGTATAGTTCTTCTGCTCTCATTTGCCTGCCCCTGCTCTTACTCCTTTCATTATTTCCCGCTTACGCCCGCTGCCAGGAACAGACTGTCTGTCTCCAGTGCCACGGAGCCCAGACGGGCAAAGGAGGGGCACCTGTAAAAGCCTGGCGCGGGAGCGTCCACGCCGACAACGGCATTTCGTGCAACGACTGCCATGGCGGAGACCCGAGAGATGCCGCCAACGCCATGAGCCCTGTCCGAGGCTTTCTTGGCGTTCCAGGCGAAACCGGAATTCCTGCGTTCTGCGGCAGATGCCATGTGGGAATCAGGGAGGAATACCTCAAGAGTGCCCATGGCCGCGCCCTCGGCAAGGGGGGCCCCACATGCGTCACCTGTCATGGTTCCCATACGGTCATGAAAGCAACCCTCGATCTCATAAACGACAAAAATTGCAGCCGTTGCCACCCCTATGACCGCGCCTCCGTGATCAAGGAGGCAATGCGACAGACTGATGGGTCAATCACCGATATCGCAAGGAAAATTCAACAGTTCAAGGGAAAAGGAATCAATATCGAAGTACATGAGAAAAGCCTCTTTGACCTGCGTAATCGCTATCATCGACTCTTCCACGTTGTTGATGTCGGCAGGGTAAAACAGGAATCAGAGGTGATTCGGCAGGGACTCGGCACCATAGAGCAGGCTCTGGCGAAACTTGATGAACGGAACAAGCGCCGAAAAATCGTCGGAACAACGGTAGTCGCGGGATTGCTGCTTGCAACCTTGCTCTCTTATCTTCTCAAGAAGACCTTTGACAATTAGCCAAAAAGTTATATTATAAGCCGGTTTGCGTCATCCAAATACAGCATTGGTGCCCATCGGCAACAATTAATCATCGCTAATAGATTTTACTTTACCCAAACTCTTTTTTTGTGTATACATGACAAGGGCGATTTAAACAGACTCAAAAGGTGTTTGGATTCCCTGCACATCTACCGCCCATCAGCAAGCTCCGCAGAAACTTATATAAGCGACTTGAAACAAGCTGATCTATCGCATCCCGAGCTTTCCCGCAAAGGAGGAAGAGACATGGTTGTACTTGTACGCTGTACCGACGACACCGTTACCGTTGCACAGGGATCAAAACTCAGCAAACTCATCAAGGACGGCCTGGTCAAGTCGTTCCTCCGTTCGGGAGTATGGGTGGAAGCGGTGAACTACCGGCAGGAAATCACACGACGCACCTCCCCTTCCAGCGACTCCAGATGCACGGCATTTGTTTCATGCTTCTGATGGGTCGGCGAATCTGAATTCAAAATTATCGAATCCTGCTGAATGAGGGCGACGCTTGGTTGCCCTCTTTATTTTTTGAAAGAGAAAGGGCCGACAGTTTTTGCCGGCCCTGCTTGCATTCCAGATCCTCTGTTATGCCCGCGTCAACTGCCGGTACTTGATCCGGTGCGGCATGTCGGCGGCAGCTCCGAGGCGCTTCCTTCGGTCCTCCTCGTACTCTGAATAGTTGCCGTCGAACCAGACCGCCTGGCTGTCCCCCTCGAAGGCGAGGATATGGGTGGCAATCCGATCCAGGAACCACCGGTCGTGGGAAATGACCACGGCACAACCGGCAAAGTTCTCCAGAGCCTCCTCCAGTGCCCGCATGGTGTTCACGTCCAGGTCGTTGGTCGGCTCGTCCAACAGGATGACGTTTCCTCCCTCTTTGAGCATCTTTGCTATGTGCACCCGGTTCCGCTCGCCGCCGGAGAGCATCCCCACCTTCTTCTGCTGGTCGCTCCCCGAAAAATTGAACCGGGAGACATAGGCACGGGAGTTGACACTTACTTTCCCCAGCTGCAACGTCTCCTGCCCTCCCGAAATCTCTTCCCAGATGCTCTTGTCAGGACTGAGGGCGTCGCGGCTCTGGTCAACATAGGCAATCTTCACCGTATCACCGATGCGGATGGAGCCAGAGTCGGGAGCCTCCTGGCCGGTAATCATCCTGAAGAGCGTTGTCTTGCCGGCGCCGTTGGGACCTATGATGCCGACGATGCCACCGGGGGGAAGCCGGAAGCTCATCCCCTCCACAAGCAGGCGGTCGCCGTAGGCTTTTGAGACGTTATCCGCCTCGATGACGATATCGCCAAGCCGGGGTCCGGGAGGTATGTAGATTTCCAGGTCCTTTGCCCTCTTCTCACTCTCCAGGGAGAGAAGCTGCTCGTAGGAGCTGATCCGCGCCTTGCTCTTGGCGTGGCGCCCCTTGGGGCTCATCCTGATCCACTCAAGCTCCCGCTGAAGGGTTTTTTGCCGCTCACTCTCGGACTTCTCCTCTTGAGCAAGGCGATTCTGCTTTTGCTCGAGCCATGAGGAATAATTACCCTTCCACGGGATACCCTCGCCCCGATCGAGCTCAAGGATCCAGCCGGCCACGTTGTCGAGAAAGTAGCGGTCGTGGGTCACGGCGATGATGGTCCCGGGGTATCCCTGGAGGTGATGTTCGAGCCAAGCGACGGTCTCGGCATCCAGGTGGTTGGTGGGCTCGTCCAGAAGGAGAATGTCGGGCTTCTGGAGAAGAAGCCGGCAGAGGGCCACCCGGCGCCGCTCGCCACCAGAAAGGACTTTTACCGGCGTGTCTCCAGAGGGGCAGCGCAGGGCATCCATGGCCATCTCGAGCCGGGAGTCCAAATCCCAGGCGTCCAGGTGGTCGAGCTTCTCCTGCACTGCGGCCTGACGGTCCAGCAGCTTGTCCATGTCGGCATCGGGATCGGCAAAGGCGGCGGTAATCTCGTTGAACTCATTGAGGAGGTTGACGGTCTCCTGACACCCCTCCTCGACGATTTCCCGCACGGTCTTAGCCTCGTCGAGCCGCGGTTCCTGTTCCAGGTAACCCACGGTGTAGCCGGAAGAGAGTACCGCCTGCCCGTTGAAGTCCTTGTCGACCCCTGCCATGATCCGCAACAGTGTCGACTTGCCCGAACCGTTCAGGCCCAGAACGCCGATCTTGGCGCCGTAAAAGTAGGAAAGAGAGATGTCCTTGATAACTGGTTTTTTATCGTAGTACTTGGACACCCGCATCATGGTATAAATTATCTTGTTCCCTTCGGTGCTCATGGGCGGATGAAAACCTCCTTCGTGAATTTTGGCATATCCTTGTACACTGTCAGCTAAGTATGTGTCAACTACGAGCTTTTTCAAATTCCTTTGAAATTGTTACCGTTTGCATTACAATTTGTCGACTCATACCCACGAAAGGTGGAACCAATGAAGAAACAATGGATTACCACGATCTTTACCCTCGTCTTTGCCGTATCCCTTGTGGCGGCGGCGTACCATGAAGCCGAGGCCCGCGCCGGCGGCGGCCGCTCCTTCGGCAGTCGCGGCTCCCGCACATACAGTGCCCCGTCCCGCACGGTAAACCCCTATCAATCGCGACCACAGGCGTCTCCGACTTCGCCCCAGCAGCCCTTCCCCCAAGCCCAGCCCCAGCGGCAGGGTGGAAGCTTCCTCAGGGGGCTCGCCGGCGGCGTTCTCGGCGGACTCCTAGGGGGGATGCTCTTCCGGAGTCTCGGTTTCGCCGGCCCCGGCGCCGGCGGCATCGGCATCTTCGATATTCTCCTGATCGGCGGCGTCCTATACCTGATCTACCGTTTCGTCGCCTCCCGGCGCCGCGAAACTGCCCAAACCTCCGGATACGGCGCCCAACAGACCTGGCGACAGGCGGAAAGCGTTGAGCCTCCTCCCCGGCAGTACGGCTTCGGCCAGACGGCACAAGCCGCGCCTGTGGATGAAACCAGTTTCGGCCTTGCCCATGTCCGCCAGATGGATGGCTCCTTCGATGAGAACCGCTTCAAGGAAACTGCCCAGGATATTTTCTTTCGTGTCCAAGGGGCGTGGACACGGCGCGACCTGTCGCCGGTAGCCGATCTCCTTACGCCGGAAATGCAGGTAACATTCCGGCAGCAGATCGATGAGCTCAAGGCTGCGGGCACCATAAACCGACTGGAAAACATTTCCGTGCGGGAAGTAAATATCACCGAGGCATGGCAGGAAGAAGGAAGGGACTATCTCACGGTTCGTTTACTGGCAAGCATCCTCGACTACACCACCGACGAATCGGGGAAAGTTGTTTCCGGAAGCGACTCTGCGCCAGTTAAGTTCGAGGAATACTGGACATTCTCCCGCCCGGTTGGCCCGAACCCATGGAAACTGTCAGCGATTCAGCAGGCGTAAATCGGCTGTAAACCACACAAAGCATTCGAGCAGTTTCTGAGCCGCCGGGAAACCATTTCCCGGCGGCTTTTTCGATCCGGCAACCATTTGACATCTCACGATTATCCGATACGTTTTACCACGTAAGAACCCGCATACTTAACCACAAGGAGGCAGGGAATGTTCGAAGAGATCGACGTACAGGACGCCATCAAAAAATCGCTCCTGACCGAAAAAAACGCCATGAATTTTTACCAACTCGGCGCGACCCGCATGAAAAACAAGGACGCCATCAGGGTATTCGAACTCCTTGCAAAGGAGGAACGGGAGCACGCCGGCCATTTCTACAAAATCTACAAAGGGATCGACATTCCCGATTTTGATGAGTTCATGGATGCGCCCCCTGACCAAGAATCGACGTGGATGGCCGCCATGACCAAAACCGTCAACTCCGACTTCACCGAGCAGAAGGCCCTGGAGCTGGCCATGCACAAGGAGAAAAAGCTGGAACACACCCTCCGGGAGACTGCCGGTAAAATCAAGGATGAAAACGTTCGCGCCATTTTCGAGCTGAATGCCCGTGAAACCCACAACCATTATGAAATGATCGAATCGGAGTATGCCCGGATCATGGCCATGGTGCATGAATCGGATATGGACATTTATGTAAGGGAATAAATTCCACCCCAAATTTTATGCTGAGCAGGAAAAGGGCGCATTTTTAGCGCCCTTTTCTGTGACTGCTCACCGGCGCCGCAATGGTTTTGCCTCAGAAAGTGTAAAAGTATTGCAACACAACTGTCGGATTTCATTACAATTACCGACATGGCAATTCGTGTGATTACATCAACCACCTGAAATTATTACCAAACATTATTGGTATCTAATTTGCTTTTATTAGTCGAGCAATATGGTCAAGTACCAACAATCTTCTGATATACGCGTTTATTCCAATTGAAGCAGGCTGGCCTTTAATGTCCGCTCCCGTGGACCTCAGGGATGATTTCCATGTCTAAACGCGGAACCCTACTCTTCAGTCTCGGCACGCATCTACACCTCCCCATCCACGAGCTTGATTCCGCCGGGTGGGAGGTACACGTTGCCACCAATCTTCCAGACGCACGAACCATTATCCGAGAACGGGACCTGCAAACAGGCATGATCCTCCTCGACGATCCCTACAGAACTACCCTTGGGAATATGGAAGACATCATGCTGGCAGGCGATTCGATGGAGTGGATTGCACTCTTGACCGAGAAATGCTTGCAGTCCCCGGTACTGTGCCGCTTTGTCGCCGAGAACTGTTTCGATTACCATACCCTTCCCCTTGATGCCAAGCGTCTTAGCATCGTCCTCGGACATGCTGTGGGGAAGGCAGAACTCAAGAGCCGTGTCTCGACACGGAGAAAAACTTATCGCGATGATGAACTGGTGGGTGAGAGTCCTGCCATTCAGGAAATTTACCAAAAGATGCGCAAGATGGAGGGTGTCGACGCTCCAATTCTCATTAGCGGTGAAAGCGGTACCGGGAAGGAACTGGTGGCCAATATCATCCACAAACATTCGGCCCGCGCGAAGGGGCCGTTTGTGGCCGTGAACTGCGGGGCATTACCGCCCCACCTGATCCAGACCGAACTCTTCGGTCACGAGAAGGGAGCCTTCACCGGCGCGATACAGCGCACGGTCGGGAGGATCGAGTTCGCCGCAGGGGGGACCATCTTCCTCGATGAAATGGGTGACCTCCCTTTCGAACTCCAAACAAACCTGCTGCGCTTTCTCCAGGAAAAGACCATAGAGCGGGTCGGCTCACACCAGAGCATAACGATCGATGCTCGAGTCATTGCGGCGACCAACGTCGACCTGGAAAAGTCGGTAGCAGAGGGACGGTTCCGCGAAGACCTCTACTACCGCCTGAACGTCCTCAGCCTGAAGATGCCCCCCTTGCGGGATCGGTCAGGAGATATCGAGCTCCTGGCCATGGCATTTCTGGAGAAGTTCTCCAACAAGCGAAAGCTCTCTTCCCGCAGATTCAATCAGCAGGCCCTGCGGTGCATGAATCTCCACTCGTGGCCCGGCAACGTCCGTGAACTTATCAACCGTGTGCAACGGGCCGTCATCATGAGTGACGGGCCGTTCATTACTCCCGCTGACCTGGGACTGGAACGACGGTCAGCGACCAGAAACCTCCTCACCCTGGAAAAGGCCCGCGACAAAGCCGAGAAGGAGGCAATCCAGTACAGCCTCCTTTGCCATCGAAACAACATCTCCGAAACCGCGAGACAGCTGAGGGTTTCGCGGGCCACCCTCTATCGGCTCATGAACAAATTTCAGATAACCGTTTGAGCACCGACACATTTGACCATGTCACGGCCGCACAGCCGTAATTTCATGCATGCGGCAAGGAGGAATTGTTATGACCATGAATTATGCGAAACGCCTGGCCTATGTACTCATGCCTCTCACCCTTGCGGCACCGGCTGGTGCCCTTGGAGAAGAGATGCCGACAGAAGCCCGGCAGGAACTGGTGAAACTGAGTCGAATCCTCGAAGAACAGAGCCGGCAGCTTCTGGAACAGAAACACGCCCTGGAAGAGCAGGAAGCCCGCTTTCGCGAGTATCGGACCAGCGTTGACCAGCGCCTCAGCGAGCAGCAGCGCCGCATCGACGAACTCCAGGCTCGGGTCTCATCACTGGCTCCCGCCGCCCCCTCCGCCCGGTCGGAAGCGGCACAGCCCGTTAAGGTAACGACGGTGCAATCGCTCATGGAGCAACGGGCCGCCGGCCCCAACGATGCAGCCTCCCCATCCCCAGCGCCGACCACACCCCAGCAGCCGGTGGGTATTCCGCCAGAACAGCCAAAGGAGCAGCGCCCCCCCGAAATTGCTCCCATCTTCGAGCAACCGGGTGTTCTTACCCCTCGCGGAACGCTAGTATTTGAGCCGTCATTCCAGTACTCCCACTCCTCGACCAACAGGCTGGCCCTTGTGGGATACACGATAGTTCCGGCGGTGCACGTGGGGATCATCGACATCAGGGGCGTCGATCGCGATGCCTACATCGGCGCTCTGGCTGCCCGGTACGGCCTGACGAACCGCCTCGAATTCGAAGTGAAAGTCCCCTATGTCTATCGGACCGATACGTCCACAACGCGCAGCTATATCAGCAGCGGACTTACGGATACCGCGTTCGATTCGGACGGCAATGGCATCGGAGACGTGGAATTTGGACTCCGGTATCAAATCAACAGCCCAACTACCGGCCCCTTCTTCATCAGCAGCCTTCGTGTCAAGACCGACACCGGCACTGGCCCCTTTGATATTCCCTATGAACAGAGGTTGCTCAAAGATAACCCCGACCCAACTCCGGATCAGTATAGTTTCGTCCCCGGTGAGCAGCCAACCGGTTCGGGCTTCTGGGGCGTTCAGTTTGGCCTGTCGGCCATCTATCCCACCGATCCCGCGGTTCTCTTCGGTGGGATCAGCTATCTCTGGAACATCGAACGCGATGTGGACGGCACTGTTGGCGGTAGACAACTCGGGATAGGCTCCTACGACCCCGGCGATGCTATCGGGTTCAACTTCGGCATGGGGCTCGCCCTCAACGAGTCGGTCTCCTTCAGCCTTGGCTACGACCACAGCATTATCGGCAAGAACAAGCAGGACGGCGTATCTGTTGGTGATACCGAAACCCACGTGGGTACGCTCCTCTTCGGCTATTCCCTCAGGCTTGGCTCCAATACGACGGCAAACCTCTCCCTCGGCATCGGAGTGACCGAAGCAGCGCCGGACGTCCAGCTTACCCTGCGGGTGCCGATCAACTTCTGAGATGGATTCGGTATTAGCGAAGGGTTTGGATGAGTTGCCCGGTAAGCATGGATGATATGTTCATGGAGCGGACGACGGAGAGGTTCATGACGGCGGTGTTGATCACCGTAACGGCATCGATGTTCACACCGTTCAGGGCGTTCTGAATGATGGTCTGAGGAAGGGCTATGGTGGAGGAACCGGCCTGGATGGTGCCGGTTCCACTGCCAGTGATAGCCTGAAAACGTTCGAGCGAAGAAGGTGAGACCGCCTGTCCTGTTGCGGAAAGCACCAGTTGAGGTGATACGGCCTGGAGCCTGCTGTCGACAAACACGGCCTGCTGGATACCGAAAAGTATCTCCAGCCCGGCATTCGTGACGTACCCGCCCCGCATGCCGTCCAGTTCCTGATCGGAAACAACTTCCCGGGCGTCCAGCCCGTCAAGCTCCGTCAGAACCTGGCCGGAGACAGGCACGGCAGCGGCCAGTACCGCCACTGCACCGATAATCCTGACTCCCTTGGGGATCTTCATGGCATTCCCTAAAAGTCATTGTTGCCGGGGAGAAGAAAGGTCACCCGGGCGAGGTCACTGTTGCTCAATGCCAGCCCGAGCGGCGCTTTCGCCTGTACACTCCATTCGCCCGAACGGTTGAAATAGTTCTGCGCCACATCTTTCTTGTTTCTGATCAGAAAGAGAATCCCGTTCCACATGGGCTCGAAATCTGCCCGCGCCATCCGTTTCAACCCCGCCGCCGGATCACCCAGCAGCACTTCCCTCTGACTGATTCCCTTTACCACCACAAAGTGACGATACCCGTTGTGGTTTATCAGAACGATTGCCGGCACCCCGATGGAGGCCAGCTTGTCAAGGGAGGTCCGGAAGCCGTCGGCCCGGTAACCTCGTGTTCCCAGGTAGTTCTTGATGTCGAGGAGCGAGAAACCCTCGCGCCTGATTTTTTCCTGGTTCCCCTTTTCGTACATATCCTTGAAGATATCCTGCTCGGTGACCTTGTCCTCATAGTGGTAAGCCAGGAGTGTTGCCAGGGCCGCCGATCCGCAACTGAAGTCAAACTGCTGCTTGATGACGGTTCGGAAGCGAAGCTCCTTGAGGCTCTTCACCTTGACGAACAAATCGCCCCCTGTCGCCGCCGGGACGGTAACGACCCCGGCCAGCGACAGGGAGGGCATAACAAGAAGGAGACAGCAGATGAAGATGCGTAGCATGGTCAGTCCGTAAAAATATTGAGTATCGTTGCGCTGTTGATAATTACCTGGTTGCCGGAATTCTGGATCACGGTGGCGATCCCGCTGACGTTGCTGAGTGCGCCGGTGGCCAGCATGTTATAGCCGGTAACAGGCGAGCCGGCCAGATATGGATTAGACATCTGGCCATTCAGGTTTGCATTGGTGATCTGCTCCAGAATCCTGTCGATCTGGATGTCCTGTCCCCCCGTGAGCCCGTTCAGCTGCTCACCGGAGAGCGGATCACCACACATTGAAGCGTCCACCACCGCGTCGACCTGGTCGGCCGGCGCGGAAGAAACTACCTCCGCCTGCGCCCCGCACGTCAGCAGGATGCCAACCGCGAACGCTGCTCCGACAACCGTTAGGTCGATGAATCGTCGCATGAACTGCTCCTTGTCGGTCTGGCCGTGAAGTCAGGCAAGGACCGTACGACAGATGCCGGCGGCGGTGAGAAACCGCCGCCGGCGCTTAACCGCACCTACTTGGTAACGTTGACGTTGCCCTGAACGTTAACCGACTGCTGGATCGAAGACATGGCGCCGGTGTTTTGCGAGACGTTCGTGATGCCGTTGACGTTGTTGAATGCACTACTGTCGACCCTGTTGGCACCGGAGACATAGGAGCCAGTCGGCGGGCCGGCGTTGAGGGTGCCGCTAACAGTTGCGTTCAAGTCGCTGTTGGAAACGGCCAAACTCACATTCCCGACAGTGGTGCTGTGGTCATCGTTGAAGGAGTTGTTGATGCTGTTGTCCACGTTTGCCGTGGAGCCATTGTTGGCCGATGCACTGGCGTTGTCCGCATCACTCGAGCTACTGTTGTTGAACGAGTCGTTGTTGGTGGTTACAGTTGAGTTAACGGCGGCAACCCCCTTCTCAGCGGCTACGGCGTTCACGCTTCTATCGGAACTGTCGTTGTAGCTGTCGGTTGTGGTGGTGTTGGTGATCGTCGCAGTCCCAACATCATTCATCGCCGCGGAGCCCGTACCCGATGCGGTGAGGTTGTTCTCGCTCAGATCGTTGCCGTTGAGCGAATCGGTGAGGGATACGTTGATGCTCTTGTTGTTGCCAACGTCATTCTGGGACTTGTTGTTGTTAAAGTCGCTCTGGTTATTCGACTTGTTGTTACCGACGTCAGTCTGGGACTTGTCGTTGGCCACGTCGCTCTGGTTATTTGACTTGTTGTTATTAAAGTCGGACTGATTATTCGACTTGTCGTTATTAAAGTCGGATTGATTATTCGACTTGTTGTTGCCGACGTCATTCTGAGACTTGTTGTTTGCCACGTCGGCCTGGCTCGTATTGGTCGACTTATTGTTGCCGACGTCATTCTGTGACTTGTCGTTGGCCACATCGCTCTGGCTCGTGTTGGTAGACTTGTTGTTGTTAAAGTCGGTTTGGGTCGTATTGGTCGACTTATTGTTGTTCTGGTCGGAGTTGTTGGTATTAACTGATTTGTTGTTATTCTGATCTGCATTGTTGGTCGACTTGTTATTATTTTGGTCTGAGTTATTGGTATTCACTGACTTGTTGTTATTCTGATCGGCGTTATTGGTCGACTTGTCGTTGTTCTGATCTGAGTTGGTAGACTTGTTGTTACCCTGGTCTGAATTGTTAGTATTCACAGATTTGTTATTGTTTTGATCTGCATTGGTAGATTTATTGTTGTTTTGGTCGGCGTTGTTGGTCGATTTGTCGTTGTTCTGATCGGAGTTGGTAGACTTGTTGTTAGCCTGATCTGAATTGTCAGTATTCACAGATTTGTTATTGTTTTGATCTGCGTTTGTAGATTTGTTGTTGTTCTGGTCGGCGTTGTTGGTCGATTTGTCATTGTTCTGGTCGGCGTTGTTGGTAGACTTGTTGTTGTTCTGGTCGGAATTAGCAGTAGACTTGTCATTGTAATTATCAGTGGCGGTTTGTGTGGAAGTAGTAGATTTATTGTTCTGATAATCGGTGGTGGTGGTATCGGTATTTGTAGATTTGTCATTTAAGTTATCAGTTGCTGTGTTAGTGGTCGATTTGTTGTTCTGGTAATCAGTGGTCGCCGTTGAAGACTTGTCGTTCTGATAATCAGTGGTCGTGGTTGATGAATTTGTGGATTTGTCGTTGGCAATATCAGAGGTCGCATTACCGTTCAATGTGTCATTCACACCAACCGACGTGGAGCCTTCATTGGCGGAAACCCCTTCGCCGGCGGATGTCGACTGAGCCGTAGCCGTCTGGCTTTGTGCCGACTCGGTTGCAGTGTTGGTCGGATTCGCCATGACCTGTGACGCGAGCCCGAACGTGAGGGCAAAAGCAAACAACACCACCAAGCGATTCTTCGACGTACTCATAACATACCTCCTGTAGATGTTTTTGTGGCAAGGCTGTATGCCATGCCTTTCCACCCTAAATGCAAGAGGTATGCAACATCGATTATATTTTTATAATACTTAAGGATTTCTAGTGGTTACAGTTGGTCGTCTTCGGCGCAACGAATTTGCATGTTAGAATTTTCTCAGTACAATGTACAGCGATTGCGACACGATTAGTTGCCTTGAGCGACTTGACAAACAAAACTAATTGTTTCCATTAAACAAACTCCATTTCAACCTGAAATGCCCCGAATCCTAAAATGTGTCTAAATCATAAGACATGGCTTACCTGCCAAGAGGGTGGCGAGTGTACTGATCTATCCCGTGGATGACGTCGTACTAATGGATTGTGAGGTTATTGTCAAACAAGTAAGACAATCCTCATTTATGCGATATTTCAAAGGAAAATTTTATCGACGCAGATAAGGGGTATCCGAGTCTCTGAATGAAGCCCACGCCAAGCGCCGAAAGACGTAGGATTGAACGGAAAAAAAGAGCCCGCAATCGCAGGCTCTTTCAACCACATAGACGCGTTTTTTTGAAGAAAGGTGGTCAGTAGGCTTGTTTGTCCCCCAGAACATCCGCTTCGGTAACGGGCGCCCTGAAGACCCTGTATACCCATATCTTGTAGGCAATGACGATCGGCACGAAGATAAACGCCACGACGGTCATGATTTTCAGGGTGTAGGGGCTCGATGACGAGTTGTAGATGGTGAGGCTGTAGGCCGGGTCGAGGCTCGAAGGGATCAGGTTAGGGAAAAGCCCGACGACACCGGTCGCCACAACCGCAAGCACCGTCACGCAGGACGAAGCGAAGGCCATGAGCATCGCCCCCTTGGCCGAGAAGAGCCGGATCCCCACAAGGGCGATAACGGCCACGAGCGGTACAACAAAGAGGAAAGGATGTGCCAGGTAATTGTCGAAAAGCTTGGTGGCGAATTTCGTGTAGGCCAGAAACGCCACCGCAACCACCAGCAGCGCCGGCCAGGTCTTGTCGGCAATCCCCTTGGCCCGGGCTCTCAGGTCGCCCACGGTCTTCACCGACAGCCAGAGGGCACCGTGAACCGTGAAGAGGAGCACGAACAGGACGCCGGTCAGAAGCCCATAGGGGTTGAGGAGAGAAATGAAAGATCCCTGGTAGCCGGCGGCGTCCATGGGAAGCCCCTTGAATATATTGCCGAAAGCCACACCGAAAAGGAGCGCCGGCAGGAAGCTGGATACCTGAATCGCCACGTCCCACGCCTTTTTCCACCCCTCCCCTTCGAGCTTGCCGCGGAACTCGAACGATACCCCGCGAACTATCAGCGAGAAGAGCAGGAGCAGCAGCGCCGTGTAGAGGTAACTGAACATGAGCGCATAGGTGGTGGGAAATGCCGCGAAGGTGGCGCCGCCCGCGGTGATGAGCCAGACTTCGTTACCGTCCCACACCGGACCGATGGTATTGATGAGGACCCGCTTCTCGCCGTCGGTGCGGGGCAGCACATTGTGGAGGATTCCGGTGCCGAAGACGAATCCGTCGAGCATGAAGTAGACCGCCCAGAGAACTCCCCAGAGCACGAACCAGATAATCTGCAGTTCCATGTTATGCCTCCCTTACCGTCGCCGGTTTGATGATGCCGGAAAGATCGTCGTCAGGCCCCTTGCGGGCGTACTTTGCCAGGAGATAGATATCGATGGCACCCAGCAGGCCATAGAGGAGTGTGAATCCCACCAGCGAGCCGATCACCTGGGGCGATGTTACCGCCTTGGAAACCGCATCGGACGTCTTCAGCACCCCGTACACGATCCAGGGCTGCCGCCCCATTTCGGCGACGACCCATCCCAGTTGGGCGGCGATGTAAGGAAGCGGCAGGGCCAGCACCATGAGCCGCAAAAAGAGGGTCTTGTTTTCAAGGTTCTTCATCCGCGAGAGGATCACGGCGGCAAGAGAAACCAGGGCCGTGAAGGTGCCCATCCCCACCATGAGGCGGAAACTCCAGAAGGTGGGCTGTACCGGCGGTCTGAGCTCCTTCGGGAAGTCCTTCAACCCCTTGATCTCGGCGGTTGGATCATGGAAAGCGAGCATGCTCAACATGTTCGGGATACACAAGCGCTCTATGGCGTTACACTCATTTTCCGGATCGGGAAGGAGAAACAGGTTCATGCCGGCACCCTTCTGGGTCTCCCATACCGATTCCATGGCCGCGAACTTGGTGGGCTGGGTCTTGGCAATTTCCACCGCATGGAAATCGCCTGAACCGAAAACAAGCAACGCGGAGACCAAGCCGAAAACAGATCCCATCTTGAAGGATCGCACAAAAAAGTCGACCCGGCTCTTGCGGAGCAGGTGCCACGCGGAAATCCCCATCACGAAGAAGGCCGCCACCATGTAGCCGGAACCGACCGTGTGAACGAACTTGATGAGGCCGTAGGGGTTGGTGATGACGGCCATGATGTCCACCATTTCGGCACGGCCATTACGGAGCACATAGCCCACCGGTTTCTGCATCCAGCCGTTGGCCAGGAGAATCCAGAGGGCCGAGAGGTTGGTGGCGATGGCCACCAGCCAGATGCTGACCGCGTGGGCAGTCTTCGATATTTTGTTCCACCCGAAGATCCAGACGCCGATGAAGACTGACTCCAGGAAGAAGGCCACGGTTGCTTCAATGGCAAGCGGCGCGCCGAAAATATCCCCGACGTAGCGGGAATACTCGGCCCAGTTCATGCCGAACTGGAACTCCTGGGTAATGCCGGTGACGACCCCCAGGGCAAAGTTGATCAGGAACAGCTTTCCCCAGAATTTGGTCATCTTGAGGTAGGTTTCATCTCCTGTGCTCACATACCTGGTCTCCATGTACGCCGTAAGGATGGAGAGACCAAGGGTGAGGGGCACGAAGATGAAATGGAACATTGTTGTCGCTGCGAACTGCAGCCTGCTGAGGGTTAGTACGTCCATCCGTCGTTACCTCCTGGTAGAGTGGAGTGCGTGTATGGGCAGTATCGGCCGGTAGGAAGCCTCAATCTGTTTCATAACCATAAACACAATTTTCTGATTATTATACTATACAGGACTAAATTTATCCTGTATGAGGGCAAAAAAATTTTGTGTTATCTACTTGTGCGTGGCAAGATCTTCAATGGTTACTCCGTCGAGAATCTCCACGACCCGTTGCTGCACTTGCCTCCAAACCGGATGGACGCCGCAGGTGCTGTCCCGTTCACAGGTCCCTGAACCGATCAGGCAGCGATTTGGCAAAATAGGCCCTTCCACCGCCTCCACCACTTCGCGCAGAGTGATCCTGGAGGCGGAACGACCCAGCATGAATCCCCCCCCTGCCCCCCGGAACGACTGAACGATGCCGATCTTGGCGAAACTCTGCAGTATCTTGGCCAGAAACGTCTGCGGAACATCGGTTGCCTCGGCGATCTCGCTGATGAGCGCCACTTTCCCCGGCGGCAACTGGGCCAGATGAATTATTCCCCTGATTGCGTATTCGCCTTTTCGTGTAAGCTCCATCATAAATAGCACCTATAAGACCAATTTAGTCCTTTTATACCTAAAGCTTTCAGACCTGTCAATATATTTTCTCGCACATAAATTACTTATCCCTGCTTCTCGCCTCCATACTCACGCTTCATGTATTCCAGCCATTCGCCGAAAACGCCGTCATAGTCGAGCCCCAGATCGGCAAGCCCCCTGCTGATCGCCTCGCCGACCGACAACCCCTCCCCTAGATATGTCAGGATTCCCCTCACTCGATGCCACCCGTATGAGGAAACCATGAAATTCACCACCGCGTAACTCTCCTCATAGGCAAGGCGCACCTCGCTGCTTCCCAGGGAGGTGAACCCATTTTCGAGCTTTCGCAAAGGAAGGTACCCGCCAGTCCTGATCGCTCGCCACAGTTCCGTCAAGGGAGGATTCGACTCCTGTCTCCCCTGGAGTTCCGCAAGCCCCTCATTCAGCCAGACAGGACAGTTGCCCCTGGACAGGTCACGTACGACCGCATGGGTGTATTCATGGCGCAGCGTTGCCCGCAAATCTGGTGTTATCTCGACCAGACCTCCTATGGGTATGCGGATCTTGCCGTCGTAGAGCCCCCCCGACCAGTTGGGGGAGCGGGTCACTTCCCGGTAATCCCGTTTCGTATAGAGAATGACCGGCACCCTGGCCTCGGGAAAGTAGCCGAGATCGGTGCCGACACTGTTGTAGGCGGTTTCAAGCACATCAAGCACATCGAGGGCGATGCCGGTCTTCACTTCCCCCGCGTCATAGGAAACGATGAAACGGGAACTGTGGCCACGCTCCATGCGGGTTTCAACGGCCTGTTCGCGGCGCATCCTTTCCAGCAACTTTGCGAGCGAGGGATCCGATGGCGCCAGGGCTGCCGCTTTCTCCCAGTTCTGGAGGGCCTCGTCCGTTTCCCCCTCCTCATAGTGAATCCGGCCCAGGAAATAAAGACCCTCGGCAGTTTCTCCCCCCAGGTTTCGAGCCTGCTGAAGTTCATGGCGAGCCAGGGGGAAATTCTTTGCCAGGGTAAAGGCGATGCCGCGAAGGAGATGATACCGGGGCTCATCGGGGAAAAGCACCAGGGCCTTCTCGAACTGCCCCGCCGCGTCGGCATAGGACTTCCTGTCCAGGAGCCTCTGCCCCTGAAGGGCATAGGCCGTGGCAAGGTTCCCTTTCAGGATTGGATCCGATGAGTATAGGCTGTACGCCTTTTCCAGCTGTTCGATGGCTTTTTCGAGCTCACCCCGTTCGATGAGATCGACACCGTACTTGTTATAGAGAAAGGGATCGGCTGCGGCAGCCGGGGAGAGAAGAGGTTTTCCCGCGCAAAGAAGGCAGAGAATCACAAGGATGCAGGCCGGCAGGTTTCTCATCGATATCTATTTCGAGCCCCAGAGCGGGGCATCCGCGAACTGCATCCGAAGCCGTTCCTCGGGGTTTTGTTCGTAGAACTCTTCCTCCGCAAAGGAAAAGCGGTAGTTTTCGGCATACTCGCGGAGAATCCCGTAGGCGGCGTTCACAAGGCGTATCTGCTCGGCATCGCCCCCCTCTCCCGCAGAGTCGGGGTGGTGGCGGCGCACAAGCTCCCGGTGCCTGGCCTTGATCTCCCGCAACGTGACGCGGTCGGGAAGGCCGAAGATTTCAAGGGCTCTGACGAGATTGGCATATCGCATCGCGGATACTCCATGATCGCTGAATTCGCTCGGGACTCGCAAGCAAGAAAAAAGCCGGGGAATCCCCGGCTTCGTTTTATCCCTTCATGAACGTTCGAACCCGACCCCTTATCCCCGGGGCGTCGAGGCCGTACTGGGCCCTCAGCTCGTGCTGCTCCCCCTGCTCCACATACCGATCCGGATAACCCAGGCGGAGAACCTTGACCCCATTGATTCCTTCCTCTTCGAGAAGTTCCAGCACCGCCGTGCCGAAACCTCCCTGGACGACATTCTCCTCAACAGTGATGAGCCTGCCGGTGGTCCGGGCCAAATCAAGGATCAGGTCCCGGTCGAGGGGCTTCACGAAACGGGCATTCACGAGGGCCAGGTCGATTCCTTCGGCGGACAGTGCTTCAGCAGCCTCCCGGGCCGGGTAGACGGTGGAACCGATGGCAAGAAGAACACCGTCGCGCCCACTCCTCAGAACCTCTCCCTTTCCGAGGGGGAGTGCACTGCAGGTCTGGTCAAGGGAAACACCGTAACCGTTGCCCCGGGGATAGCGGACCGCCGCCGGCCCGTCATGTTCAATGGCTGTGATGAGCATATGCTGAAGCTCGTTTTCGTCCTTGGGCGCCATGACCACCATATTGGGAAGATGTCGCAGGTACGAAAGATCGAAGAGTCCGTGGTGGGTCGGCCCATCGCTCCCCACCACCCCGGCACGGTCAATGGCGAAGGTAACCGGAAGATTCTGGAGGCAGACGTCGTGGAAGACCTGGTCGTAGGCCCGCTGCAGGAACGACGAATAGACGGCAAAGACCGGCCGGTATCCTTCGGCAGCGAGCCCTGCGGCAAAGGTGACCCCATGCTGTTCGGCTATACCCACGTCGAAGAACCGCGTGGGATAGTCGGCGGCAAAGGGGGTAAGCCCGGTGCCGTCGGGCATGGCCGCAGTCAGGGCGATGACCCGCTCGTCCTCAGCAGCGATTTTTCTGATGGCCTCGCCAAAGACGCCGGTGTAAGAGGCTGCGCCCCCCTTCCCCTTGATGACCTTGCCGGTTTCCAGCTCAAAGGGGCCAACGCCGTGGAAAAGCGCCGGTTTTTCTTCGGCGGGAGGATACCCCCTCCCTTTCTTGGTCAGGACATGGATCAGGACCGCGTCGTCAAAACGCTTCACCTTCTCGAAGGTCTCCATGAGTCGGGCCGTGTCGTGACCGTCGATGGGGCCGATGTACTCGAACCCGAAGGCCTCGAAGAGCATGCCGGGGGTGAAGAGCCCCTTGAGGGACTCCTCTGCCCGCTTGGCCACCTTCAGAACCCCGTGGCCGATGCGGTCGAGTCCGCCGAGGAACCCTTCCAGGTCCTTCTTCATGGTATGGACGAATTCGCTGGTGACGGTCCGGTTCAGGAAATTCGACAGGGCTCCCACGTTCTCGGCAATGGACATCTCGTTGTCGTTCAGGATCACGACCAGGTCCTTGTTCAGGTGCCCGGCGTTATTGAGCCCTTCGTAGGCGAGGCCGCCGGTCATGGAGCCGTCGCCGATGACGGCCACCACCTTGTTCCGCTCCCCCCGCAGGTCTCGGGCAACGGCAAAACCCAGGGCAGCAGAGATGGAGGTAGAGGTGTGCCCTGTGTCGAAGGCATCATGGGAGGACTCGCACCGTTTGGGAAACCCGCTGATTCCGCCAAGGGTGCGGAGCGTGGCGAACCGGTCGCGCCGGCCCGTGAGCAGCTTGTGGGCATAGGCCTGGTGCCCCACGTCCCAGATGATCTTGTCGGCCGGAGAATCGAAGACCCGATGGAGCGCCAGGGTCAACTCGACCACCCCGAGGCTTGGAGCCAGGTGTCCGCCGTTCCTGGCGCAGACGGCAATGATTTTCTCCCGCAACTCCGCGGCAAGCTGTGCAAGCTCCCGCTGGGTGACCCCCTTCAGGTCGCAGGGGGATTCGATGGTGTCGAGAATTGCTGTCATTACGATTTCCGGGATACGATGTAACGGGCGATCTCCCGCAGGGGTTCCGCTTTCTCGCCGAAGGGGGAAAGGGCTTCGAGGGCCAGATCCACCAACTCCTGGGCGCGGCGCTTGGAATCGGCAAGCCCCATGACCGCCGGATAGGTGGCTTTCCCCCGGGCCTCGTCGCTTCCCGCATCCTTGCCGATCTGCTCGGTGGTACCCTCGATATCGAGGATGTCGTCGGCAATCTGGAACGCAAGGCCGATGGCCTCGCCGTAACGGGTCATGGCCGCAAGGGCGTCCCCTTCCGCTCCGCCGAGTATTGCGCCCGACTTGACCGAAGCCTTCATGAGGGCGCCGGTCTTGTGGGTGTGTATATACTGGACCGTGGCCAGATCGATATCCTTTTTCCCCTCGCTCTCCATGTCGACCACCTGGCCGCCGACCATCCCCCGGGAACCGGCACAGATGCCGATCTCGTGGATAACCGGAAGAATACGGGCATGTCCGGCCTTTGCGGCGTATTCGGGAGAGCTCATGAGGATGAACGCTTCCGTAAGGAGCGCATCACCGGCAAGGATGGCGATTGCCTCGCCGAAAACCTTGTGGTTTGTGGGACGTCCGCGGCGGAAATCGTCGTCGTCCATTGCGGGGAGATCGTCGTGGATGAGGGAATAGGTGTGGATCATCTCCATGGCGCACGCAGCGGGGAGCGCCAAGTCCGGAGTTCCTCCCACCGCCTCACAGGCGGCGAGCATCAGAACCGGCCGAATCCGTTTCCCCCCTGCGAAAACCGAATAGCGCATGGCGCGATGAACGGAAACGGGAAGGTCCCCCTCACCGGGCAGGGAGCGTTCAAGAGCTTCATCAACAATGGCACAGCGTTCTTTGAGATAGTTTTTAAGGTCCATGGGAACTCGCTTTGCGTGATATTGTAAATCAATAATCGCTTGTTTCAGTCATCCTCGAGCCGGAACAGCTCCTTGGCAAAACTGCCGTCCTTCTTTTTGAGCAGTATTTCCACCTTCTTTTCCGCTTCATCCAGCTTTTTCGTGCAGAAGGCAGCCATCTTGACCCCCTCCTCGAAAGCCTTGAGGGAGTCGTCCAGGGACAGTTCGCCACTTTCCAGCCGGTTCACCACGTCTTCCAGTTTCTTGAGGGCAGTCTCGAACTTCTCTACGGCCATGGGCATCCTTTCCGACAAAAAAGAAGGTTTATTATACTGATTAGCCAAGCTGCGTCAAGGAGTTACACTAAAGCCGGCAGCAAACCGATGCCAGTCAAAGCGAGTGAAGTCGATGAGGAGGGCGGTCGGGATAAAGGTGTCCAATTCCCGGAACTCCTGTCCCAGGAGCCGTTCCGAGAAGTGCCGAAAGAGGCGGACCTCCTCCCGGAATATCTTCGTGAACTCCCCCCGAAGCCCTGCATCGGCCAAGGGGTCTCCGCCAACGTAGTTGAGAGTGCACCACTCATCGTGGAGCACCTCCCCCGTCAGGTCCACGAGGGGCAGGCCATGGAGCCGGCAGGTCATGGGACGGAACCCGTAGACGAGGCATCTGCCGTCCGCCCCCAGAAGCGGGCAGGGAGTCTCGTCGTCATCGGGCATGAGAAGTTCCCATTCCTCCTCGGGGCGGTAGTTGAGAATATAGGGGTGAGTGAACTCGGGCCAGAGCCGCTGAAGGCCGGCAAGGCGCTCCCGGCACTTGATAAGCACTTTTTCCCGAGTAGCTGCTTCGAGCCGACCAAAGCCATCCTTGAGGAGTAATGCGTCGAGGAGCGTGATGTCGAAGAGTCCCCGACAGCACTCGGAACACCCTTCAGCGCAGCGGATGTGTTCGCCTGAACGGGCAATGCAGAGGCTGAACCAATGATCTACTTCAGAGAGCAGTTTGTGGTATTCGTCGAGAACCTTGTTCATATCTCCTCAAAAAAAGAAGGCGGGGGACGCCCGCCTTCTCTGCGCAATGCACTAATCGTTTTTCAGGCCACAAGCTGAGACTTGGTGAAAATGCTTCTCAGCCAGACCCCTTCCGCCTCGATGTTCTCGCGGCCACCCTCCTCACGGTCCACGAGGGCAACGATGCCGAGCACGACCAGCCCTTCCTCCTCGGCCCGCCGGACTGCTTTCATGGAAGAACCGCCGGTGGTGACCACGTCCTCCACGATAACGACCCGAGCCCCGGGGGGGAGGTTCTTGCGCCCTTCGAGCCACTGGCCGGTGCCGTGCCCCTTGGGCTCCTTGCGGATAATGAAGGCGTGCATGGGGCGTCCGTCCAGAAACGCCGCAATGGAGGTGGCGGTGGCGATGGGATCGGCCCCCAGGGTGATCCCCCCTACCCCCTGGACATTTTCCACGTCCTTGATGGCTTCATAGAAGAGCTTGCCGACCAGGAGCCCCCCCTCGGCATGGAGGGTAGTCTGCTTGCCGTCAAAGTAGAAGTCGCTCTCGCGGCCCGAAGCGAGGGTAACCTTCCGTTTTTCATAGGAGAGTTCAATAATTATCTGTTTCAAGCGCTCCCGGTCAGTCATGGTCGAATCTGCTCCTTTCAGAAGAGGTCCAGCTGGGGCGCAGCCGCCAGCTTAGGGAATGTGATGGGGTAGTTGCCGGAGAAGCAAGCCTTGCAAAAGGGATTCTCACCGGCCCCCACTGCCTTCAGCAGCCCCTCCTCCGACAGGTAGCCGAGGGAATCGGCGGTGATGTACCGGCGGATTTCCTCGATGGTGTGGGACGAGGAGATGAGTTCCTTCCGGGTGGGGGTATCGATGCCGTAGTAGCAGGGGTAGCTGGTAGGGGGGGAGGAAATCCGGACATGAACTTCCTTCGCGCCGGCGTTGCGCACCATCTTGACGATCTTGCGGGAGGTGGTGCCGCGGACGATGGAGTCGTCGATGACCACGACCCGTTTTCCCTCCAGGATCTCGCGCACCGGGTTCAGCTTGATCTTGACCCCGAAGTGGCGGATCGACTGCTGGGGTTCGATGAAGGTCCGGCCGATGTAGTGGTTGCGGATCAGTCCCAGTTCGAAGGGAAGCCCCGCCTCCTGGGCATAGCCCAGGGCCGCCGGCACCCCCGAATCGGGAACCGGGATCACGATATCGGCATCCACCTGGTGCTCCCGGGCCAGTTGCCGGCCGAAATCCTTGCGGACCATATAGACGTTTTTGCCGAAGATGTAGGAATCGGGACGGGCGAAATAGACGAATTCGAAGATGCAGGGGGCTGCCTCGGACTTCTTGAGGGGGAAATGGGAGGTGATGCCGTCCTTGGTGATGACGATGACCTCTCCCGGCTCCACCTCGCGGATGAATTCGGCCTCGATGAGGTCCAGGGCACAGCTCTCCGAGGCGACCACCCAGCCGTCACCGAGCTTGCCGAGACAGAGGGGTCGGAACCCCTGGGGATCGCGGGCAGCCACCATGCGGGTCTCGGTCAGGAAGAGGAGGCAGTAGGCCCCTTTCAGGCGGCCGAGGGCCTCGGCGATGCGGTCTTCAAGGGCGTTCTGCTTGGAGGAGGCCAGGAGGTGCAGGATCACCTCGGTGTCCATAGTGGTCTGGAAGATGGAGCCCCACGCTTCCAACTCGTCCTTGACCATCTGGGCGTTTACCAGGTTGCCGTTGTGGGCCACGGCAATGGAGCCCCGGGAATAATCGACCTTGATGGGCTGGACGTTCTTGGTGACCGAGTCGCCGGTGGTCGAGTAGCGGACGTGCCCGATGGCCGCCTCACCCGGGAGGTTGCGGAAAATCGCCTGGTCGCCGAAGACATCGGCCACCAGTCCCATGCTCCGGTGGACGTGGAGGCTCCGTCCGTCCGAGGAAACAATGCCGCAGGCTTCCTGCCCCCGGTGCTGGAGGGCGTAAAGTCCGAGGTAGGTCAGGTTTGCCGCCTCGGGATGTCCGTAAATTCCAAAAATGCCGCACTCTTCCGTAGGTCTGTAAAGCTTCATTCCGTCTCCATGCACGAAATAAGCGGCTGCACGGTGGCAGCCGCCTGGTTTCAGCGGTTTTACAGCAAGTTTAGTTTGACATACTCGGCAGCGTTCTTGAAGAGGACAAGGCCGTCCCCTTCTTCGGGAAGCTCCTCGCGGGTCCAGCGGGGATGCTGGGTCCGGTGGACGAAGGCCTCGGGGTGGGGCATCATCCCCATGAGGCGGCCGGTCCCGTCGCAAAGGGCCGCAATGGCGTTCACCGACCCGTTGGGGTTCAGGGGGAATTCCATGGTGGGGGCGTCGTAGGTGGCATCGGAATATTTGAAAACAGCCAGATGTTTTTCCTCGATGGCGGCAAGGGTGGCCGGGCCGTCGACGACAAACTTCCCTTCACCGTGACGCATCGGCAGGTACAGCCCCTTTGCTACCCCCTTCGTGTAGACCGAGGGAGATGTTGGATCCACCTTGAGATAGACCCAGCGGTCCTGGAAGCGGCCACAGTCATTGAAGGTCAGAGTGGCGGTTTGTTTGAGATAGGCGCCGTCTAGGGCCGGCAGAAGCCCCATCTTCACCATGAGCTGAAAGCCGTTGCAGACCCCGAGGATCAGCTTCCCCGCCTCGATGAATCGGGTTAACTGATCGATGAGATGTTCGGCCAGATCGTTCACCTTGGCGTACCGGAAACGGTTGGCCTGGGCCTTGGCGCTCCCCAGATCGTCGCCGTCCAGGAAACCGCCGGTGAGGTTGATGAAGTGGAAATCGTCCAACCGGATATCCCCGGACAGTAGGTCGGAGATGTGGGCAATGACCGCCTCGTCGAAGCCGCCGAGCCGGCAGGCGTGGGCCGCCTCCGTCTCGCAGTTGGTACCGTTACCGGTTATGACTAGTGCACGTGCTTTTGCCATGTTACAGCTCCCTCAGCGGGCTCTGCCACGCTTCTTTCAGTTCGTCGATGCTTGCTTCGACCACCGCCTGGCCGGAAAGGCCCGTGATACGCACCGCCCCCTCTTCCGTCACCACACCGATGGCAGAGAAGCAGTTCCCCGCCATGATAGCCTCGAAAGCATCGCGGTTCCCGGGACGCACCGTAACCAGGTGCCGTGACGCCGACTCGGAGAAGAGCAGAGCCGCATCATTGCGCATGGCGTCGTCGCCCGTCCAGAGAACATTGCCCAGATCCGCGGAAATACCGTAACCGCCGGCAAAGGCCTTCTCGGCCAGGGCCACGGCGAGGCCGCCGTCGGAGAGGTCGTGGCAGGAGGCCACAAGCCCGCCGGTGATGGCCGTGTGCAGGGCGTTGTAGCGCTTGAGGGCCTTTTCGGGGTTCACCGTCGGCACGTTGTTGCCGATTACACCCTGCAATGCCAGATATTCGGAGCCTCCCAGTTCGTTGCCGGTTCTCCCCAGGAGGTAAACGACGTCGCCGGGGCGCTTGGCATCCATGGTGACGCTTCTGCGGGCGTCTTCTATCTTGCCGATGACCGAGAAGAGGATGGTCGGCGGGATGGAGATCTTGGTAGCCCCGTCGTAGAAGTCGTTTTTCATGGAATCCTTGCCGGAGATGAGCGGCAGGTTGTAGGCAAGGCAGACGTCGTAGAGGGCCTGATTCGCCCGCACCAGCTGGGCCATCTTGTACTCGCCGTCGGGGGTCTTCTCCGATTTCACCGGGTCGCACCAGCAGAAGTTGTCGAGGCCCGCCACGAGGTCAAGGGAGCCCCCCACGGCCACGTAGTTCCGCAGGGCCTCGTCGATGGCATTGGCGGTCATGTGGTAGGTGTCGATGTCCGAGTAGCGGGGGCAGATGCCATGGGCCACCACAACTCCTTCGAAGGAGTCGAGGATCGGCCGAACTACCGCGGCGTCGGAGGGACCGTCGTTGGCAACGCCGGTGAAGGGCTTCACGACGCTTCCCCCCTGCACCTCATGGTCGTAACGGCGAACCACCGATTCCTTGGAGCAGATGTTGAGGGAACCGAGAAGCGCCTTCAGATCGGCGGTGTAATCGCCTTTCACCTGAAGGGACGGTTCAGCATGGCGAGGCGGCACCCACTTGGCCGGAAGCTGCATAGGGGGAAGCCCCTCGTGCATGAACTCCATGGGAAGCCACGCTACGGTGCGGTCGCCGTAGAGGATATGGAAGTAGCCGCTGTCGGTGAACTCACCCAGTACCGTCGCCTCGACGTTGAAGCGCTTCGCCATGGCCAGGAACTCGTCAATCTTCTCGGGCGGTACCGCAAGGCTCATCCGCTCCTGGGCCTCGGAGATGAGAATCTCCCACGGATCGAGCCCCGGATACTTGAGGGGGGCCTTTTCCAGGTCCATCCGGCAGCCGCCGCACTCGCCCGACATTTCCCCGATGGATGAGGAGAGCCCGCCGGCGCCGTTGTCGGTGATAAATCGGTAGAGCCCCTTGTCCCGGGCACGGATGAGGAAATCGAACATCCGCTTCTGGGTGATGGGGTCGCCGATCTGGACCGCCGTAACCGGAGAATTCTCGTTCAGCTCCTCGGAGGAGAAGGTGGCGCCGTGGATGCCGTCCTTGCCAATGCGGCCGCCGGTCATGACGATCAGGTCACCCGGCTTGATTGCTTTCTCGTGGCCCAACTCGCCGTTCAGGGTGGCCGGCATGATCCCGGCCGTGCCGCAGAAAACCAGGGGCTTGCCGGCAAAGCGCTCGTCAAAAACGAGAGAGCCGTTCACCGTGGGGATGCCGCTCTTGTTGCCACCGTGCTCGACTCCCTCCACGACCCCTTCGTAGATGCGCCGGGGATGCAGGAGCCGCGACGGCAAGGGCTTATCGTAGAAGGGATCGGCGAAGCAGAAAACGTCCGTGTTGAAGATGAGCTTGGCACCTTTGCCGGTGCCGAAGGGATCCCTGTTCACGCCGACGATGCCGGTGAGGGCCCCGCCGTAGGGGTCGAGGGCTGATGGAGAGTTGTGGGTCTCCACCTTGAAGACCAAGGACCAGTCGTCGTTGAACCGAATGACGCCGGCGTTGTCCTTGAAGACCGAGAGGCAAAAGTCGCTGTCGCCCAGCTTTTCCCGCACGTCCTTTGTGGTGCGCTGGATGAACGACTTAAAGAGGGACTTGATCTCCTGCCGGTTCCCCTGCTCATCCTCGTAGTGAACCGTGCCGGCGAAGATCTTGTGTTTGCAGTGTTCGGACCAGGTCTGGGCCAGGCACTCCAGTTCCACGTCGGTCGGTCTAACGCCGAGACCCTGCTTCCGGCGCTCCTCCTGCACCTTCGGGTCCCGGTAGTGGGCCTGGATGATCTTCATCTCCTCCAGGGTCAGGGCCAGGACCCCGTCCTTGCTGATACGCAGCAGCTCATCGTCGGAAACCTCCAGGTCGATATCCCTGACCTGGGCTTTGGTTTCACCCTGAACTTTGGGGACCGAAACCGGCACTCCCCCCTGGGCCGCGAACTCGGCCCTGTCCAGAACCACGAAGCGCTGGATAAGGGCGTTGCCGAGGAGGTCCCGGGCGATCCGCTCCACGTCGGCACGGGAGAGTTTCCCGCTCAGAAGGTACTGGACCGAGGTGTAGACCCCCTCCCCCGCCTCCATGGGCCGGCCGGTGATGTACTCGATTGCTTCCCGGCCGGTGCGCCCCACGTTGTCGGTAACCCCGGGACGGTATCCCACCTCCACGAGGAAATCGAAACCGGCAGCCAGGGGGCGGTCGATGCTCCAGACCTGGATGACCGGGTCGCAGAAGGGCTCCGAGGCGGCCTTGACAAGCTCCTCCTCGGAAAGCTTCGCATCCACGGTGTAGACGTCGATGGTCCGCACCGCTTCCACCGGCAGATGGAGAAAATGCTCGATCTCGCGTTTGATCCGCTCGCCACGGGCGTCACGGACGCCTTCCTTGAGGGCAATCTCGATTCGTCTCGCCATTTAGTTTTCCTTTTCCAGGAACACGGTCCGTGTCGGGTAGGGTATGGTGATGCCATGCTCCCTGAACCGGTTGATGATCTGTTCGTTGATGCGGTCGGTAACAGCGAAGAGCCGCGTATAATCCTCGACCCAGAAGAAGAGCGACATGCCGAGGGCACTATCGCCAAAGGAAACGAAAAACGCCTCCGGAGCAGGATTGGGGAGCACCTCGGGGACGTCGAGGGCCGTTTGAATCATGATCCCCTTAACCTTTTCCACGTCACTTTCGTAGCCGACCCCCACGTTTATCCGCCCCTTGGCCCTCGTGTCGGGATATGCCAGGTTGATAAGCGTCGTATTGCAGAGCTCGGAGTTGGGGATGACAAGAAGCGTGTTGTCGACGGTCTTGATCTTGGTGGTGCGCAGGCCGATATCGTTCACATCTCCCCATTGGCCGGAGGTGAGTTGTATCCGGTCTCCGATCCGGAACGGCCGGTCAACCATGAGGGTAAAGCCGGAAATCATGTTGGCCAGGGTGTCCTTGGCCGCCATGCCGATGGCGAGGGAGCCGACGCCAAGAGCCGTAAGCACCGACACGATGTCATAGTCGAAGTGCCTGAGCGTCACCATCAGGGCAATTCCCACCAGAAAAATCGTCACGATCTTTTCCAGGGGGGGGATGATCTGCCGGTCAACTCCGGCACCGTGCCGCTCGGCGAGCTTCGCACCGTACCATTCGAGGAGCTCCGCAATGACCCGCTCCACGATAACGGTGACAACGATAATGTTGAGGATATATACCGCTCCCGACAAAACCACATGGGCCTTCTCGGGGAGCGGCAGTGACCGTACCGCAAAGTAAAGGCCGGCGAAAACCACCAGGAGGCTTGCCGGCGGCGTTACCCGCTGGATGATCCGGTCGTCGAGGCCGGTGCGCGTAAAGGCGGTCAACCGGGGCACCCAGGAGGTGAGGATGTAGCGAACCACCTGGGAAAGACCCCAAAAAAACGTGAATATGACAACGGCTACGAGGATCTCCTTCAACCAGAAGAGAAGGAGGTGATCTGACTCCTCGAGCCGGAGGAAATTGAGGATGTTATCCACCAAAGACCCTCGTAAAGATGGTGCCCACATGCTTCAGGTGATAGTTGAGATCAAAGGCCTCGCGAATCTCCTCCTCGGGAAGAAAGCCACGCACGTCGGCATCGGCCAGAAGTTCTTCCTGGAAATCCTTCCCCTGCTCCCAGACCTTCATGGCGTTGCGCTGGACAAGCTCATAGGCCTTCTCGCGGGATGCGCCCGCATTGGCCAGCTTCAGAAGCACCCGCTGGGAGAAGATGAGCCCCCGCATGAGGTTGAGGTTACGCATCATGTTCTCGGGGTAGACGACGAGGTTGTCGATGAGGCCGATGCAGCGGTTGAGCATGAAATCCATGACGATGGTGGCATCGGGACCGATGACCCGCTCCACCGACGAGTGGGAGATGTCTCTCTCGTGCCAGAGCGGCACGTTCTCCATGGCCGAAACCGCGTAGCCCCGTATGAGGCGGGCCAGACCGGTGAGGTTCTCGGAAAGGACGGGGTTGCGCTTGTGGGGCATGGCCGAGGAGCCTTTCTGCCCCTTGCTGAAGTATTCCTCCGCCTCCAGGACTTCGGTACGCTGGAGATGGCGGATCTCAACAGCGAATTTTTCGATGGAGCTGGCAATGATGGCTAGGGCCGAGAAGAACTCGGCATGGCGGTCCCGCTGGATCACCTGGGTCGAGCAGGGAGCAGGCTTGAGGCCTCCCTTCTTGCAGACGTATTCCTCTACCCGCGGATCAATATTGGCAAAGGTACCGACCGCACCGGAAATCTTTCCGTAGGCGATGGTTTCGCGGGCAGACTCCATCCGGCGGAGGTTGCGCCGCATCTCGTCGTACCAGAGCGCCATCTTGATGCCGAAGGTAACCGGTTCGGCGTGGATGCCGTGGGAACGTCCCATCATGGGCGTATCCCTGTGCTCGAAGGCCCGGCGCTTGATCACCTCCATGAGGCGCTTGATGTCATCAATGATGAGGTCGGAAGCCTCGGCCAGGAGCATGGCAAAGGAGGTATCGAGAACGTCGGAGGAGGTAAGACCCAGGTGCACGAAGCGGGAATCGTCGCCGATGTAGTCGGCGACGGAGGTGAGGAAAGCAATGACGTCGTGCTTGACGGTTCGCTCGATCTCGTCGATCCGCTCAACGTCGAAGTTGGCCTTGGCCTTGATCCGCTCGACGGCCTCACGGGGGATATTGCCCAGTTCGGCATGGGCCTCGCAAGCGAAGATTTCTATGTCGAGCCATTTCTGATAACGGTTGCGCGCTTCCCAGATGCGGGTCATTTCAGGACGACTGTAGCGTTCGATCACGGTGCATTCTCCTTCGTCTTTGGCAAAATAACAGGGCCGGCGCTCGATAGAGTGCCAGCCCTCGGCAGTGATGTCAGAGGGTCAGCGTTTCACTGGGACGGTATTGGTCCCCGACGATGAGGCGGGGCGAGCAGGTGGTCTGAGCGACCAGAAGATTCTCCGCCACTTCCTTGGCCACGGCAGGGTCGTTGTTGACCTCGGAGAGGTGGGCGAGGAACAGACCTTCTAGACCGGGGTGAAGGACCTCGGCAAGAAGTGCCGCCGAATCGTTGTTGGACAGATGACCATGACGGGACTTGATCCGCTGCTTGAGATGCCATGGATAGGGGCCGCCCATCAGCATCTCTTCATCGTGGTTCGACTCGAGAACGAGAACACGGCATCTCTTGAGCTTATCCGCCACAAGCCGTGTCGCCGTGCCGAGGTCAGTGGCAATCCCCACCTTCCCTTCCTTGCTTTCAATGGTGAATCCCACCGGGTCACAGGCATCGTGGGTTATGGGGAAAGGGTCGATGAGCAAATCCCTGAAGCCGAACGAATAGCCCGACTCGAATTCGACCACGGGGGCGTCACCGAATCCCTCCCGGACCTCGTGATGGGTCGGGTAACTGACATGGACTGGCAACCGGTATTTCCGGGCAAGCACTCCGACCCCTCTCACATGATCCACGTGCTCGTGGCTTATGAAAAGCCCGTCAAGGTCAGCAGGTTCAACTTCGATAACGGCTAGACGACGGACAATTTCCCTGGCTGAAAGGCCGGCATCGATAAGGACTCTGGTCCCGTCCGATTCGACAAACAAAGAATTTCCCTTGCTTCCGCTGGCAAGCAGACAGACCCTCACAAACCCTCCGTCCATCGGTTGCAGGGACACCATTCCCCATCGCTCAATAAACTCAAATTTTATACCGGAAAGGATGCGTATATTCAAGGCTAAACACGGAAGATTTTTCTAATGAGTCAACAAGGAAACTACTTGAGAAGGTTGAGATAATCGATGGTCCCGTCACCGGTTATGGGGTTGAGGGGGAGTACGATGTGAAAGGTGGAGCCGGGAAATTGGTCGGGGTTGTAACCGGGCGATTCGACCCAGATTTCACCGCCATGCATTTCTACTATTCCCTTGGAGATCGAGAGACCGAGGCCGGCCCCACGCGACTTGAAGGCAACTTTTCCCGAGGAGTGTTCCTCGATATTCCCCGCCTCATAGAACTTGTCAAATATTCTGAGCTGGTCGTCGATGTCGATACCAATCCCCGTGTCGGCCACGGTTATCTCCACATAGAGATGCTGGTCCTTGCCGATATTGACCAGCGACTGGACCGGATCCACCGTTGGAATCTGCTTGGAGCGCAAAATATACTTGGCTCGCGTGGAAACCATAATCCGTCCTCCATCGGGAGTGAACTTGATGGCATTGCCGATCACATTCGAAAGGAGTTGCATAAGTCGAACCGTGTCCCCCTTGATGGCCGGAATAGCATCATCAAGCTCGAAAACCAATTGTTGCTTGCGCATGGACACAAAAAAACGGAGTTCATTCAGGGAATCCTCCACCAACCGGTTCACATCAACCTCGCTGAGTTTCAACTGCAACCGTTTCTCGTCGATCATCGAGACGTCGACCATGTCCTTGACGATGTTGTCGAGTCGGTTAGCGGCACCGGCAATGTTGTTCACCATGTCGATAATATTGGGATCGACCTGGCAAGGCGGGTCCGTCAGGATAAGCTCCGCATACCCCATGATAACCGTGAGGGGAGTCTTGAGTTCGTGGGATGCTATGCCGAGGAACGAATCTTTCATCTTATTAAGGCGTGCCAAGTCGGCTGCACTCTTCTCAAGGTTCAGCAGAATTTCTCGCTCACGGGTGACGTCACGGATGATGGCCTGAATCAGCCGTTCTGCACCAATGGTGACGATGTTGGCGTGAATGAGACCAACCACTAATTCTTTGTCCTTCCTGAGGAACTTAATTTCTTCCGCCACATGCTTACCAGTCCCCGCCACCTGAAAAAAATTGTAGACAATCGAGGAATTCTGGGTTCCCACCAGCGCGAGCATACGACTAAGGGATAATCCGACAAGTTCGGCCGCATCATGGCCAAAGAAGTCTTCAGCCATTTTGTTGACCATCTTGACCATGTCGTTTTCGTCAGTGACGACAATGGCATCACTTGCATCTTCTAGAAGCGATTTGTAGAGTTCCTCCGATTTTTCCAGGTCGAGGCTCAGGCTCTCCAGCTTGAGATACGAGGAATGAAGGTCGTTGTGGATATTTTCCAGTTCCTGATAATTGCTCCGTATCTCCTCTTCGCGATTCTTGAGGGTATCAGACATGAGATTCACGCTGCTGGCCAATTCATTGAATTCATAAACAGGCAATTGATTAATCCGGTGATTGAACTCTCCTTCCGATACCTTCCTGACACCAGCCAGAAGAGCAGCAATGGGCTGGCCGATGTTTCGCTTGACAAAAATCACCACCAACGAAAATGAGACCAGGAAGACAACCGCAAGAAGGAGTAGCGAACGAATGATTATCACCTGCACCTTCGCGGACACGACATGTACCGAAAAACCAATGTGTATGAGGGCGACTTGCTTTCCGTCAGGGGAGCGAACCGGCGTAACGGTATCGTAGTAGGAACCGTCGTCACCGATGAGGTGGATGTTCTGATCGAGGCGGGTTGTAAATGCCCTTCGAATAATATCGAAACGGATGTTCCGGTAGACAGGATCGTTCAGGTGAAGGATATTCCCCTCACTGTCAGTAATAATACAGTAGGCAACTTCAGGGCTCGATGCGACAACTTCGCGGCATTTATCATTCAATCCCTCGATGTCTTTGACATCGATACCGAGCCCCACCACCTTTTCCAAATTCGCCCGCAGAGATGAACCGAGGCTTTGAGACCTCATGATAAGGGCCTGAATGTAGTCTCTTCTGAACCCCACGATATCCATACCTGAATTTGCGGCAATCGTGAGAAAAAGAATAATGAAGGCGAAGATGATTATTCTTTTTTCTAGAGTTTTTTTCATAAATTAATTTGATTATTCGGCTAGTTAGGCTTATCAAGCGAATTCATAGTACCACATTTCCTCAAAGCAATAACCTTTAAAATTCAACCAATGCATCTCCCAAGAGCAGATGCCCTAGCAAGTAAGGACAAAAAGGTTGACTCGTAACAAATTACTTTATTATGATGGCAAAGTTTACAATTAAAGCCGTCCAAGGCTAACATATCAAACCAACAGGAGGGTTCAATGGCTCTAAGGGTTGCAATCAACGGTTTCGGTAGAATCGGGCGTTCCGTACTCCGTGCGGCAATCAAGGAGAAAGGTATCGAGTTTGTCGCCATCAACGACCTCACCGATGCCAAGACCCTGGCACACCTGCTCAAGTATGACTCTGTTCACGGACCGTTTCCCGGCAAAGTCGAAGCCGGCAATGGCGAAATCATAGTCAACGGCAAACCGATCAAGATCCTTGCCGTAAGGAATCCTGAGGAACTCCCCTGGAAGAAGGAAAAGATCGACGTGGTCCTCGAGTCAACCGGTCTGTTCACCTCCCGTGAAAAAGCCGAACTTCACCTGAAAGCAGGCGCAAAGAAAGTTATCATCTCCGCTCCTGCCACCAACGAGGACATCACCATCGTCATGGGTGTCAACAGCAACCTCTATGACCCCAAGAAGCACAACATCATCTCAAATGCTTCCTGCACCACCAACTGCCTGGCGCCGGTTGCCAAGGTGTTGCACGAAACCTTCGGCATCGAAAAAGGCTTGGTGACGACGGTTCACTCCTACACCAACGACCAGCAGATCCTTGACCTTCCCCATAAAGACCTGCGCCGGGCCCGCGCGGCCGCCATGTCCATGATTCCGACCTCCACTGGCGCTGCCAAGGCAGTCGCCCTTGTGCTGCCCGAGTTGAAGGGGAAACTGGATGGCATGGCAATTCGCGTCCCGACCCCCAACGTCTCGGTCGTTGACCTCGTTGTTACCCTTTCCAAAAAGGCAGATGCCGACAAAGTAAACGCGGCCCTGAAAAAGGCCTCCAAGGGTTCCCTCAAGGGTGTTCTGGGCTTTTCGGAGGAACCTCTCGTCTCCATCGACTTCAATGGCAATCCCCTCTCCTCCATCGTTGATGCCGGCTGCACCAAGGTGATCGAGGGGAACATGGTCAAGGTTCTTTCCTGGTATGACAACGAAACAGGCTTCTCCCACCGTGTCGTTGATCTCATGAAACTCATCGCATAACAATTACTCAAACCCACAGGGGGGATTATTCCCCCCTTTTTTTGTCTTCAGCCCGGCATCCGTTGCCTCTGGCACATGGTTTTCATTATCACAACGGTTTCAGGAGGGTACCATGGCAATCCGCTATATCGACGAAATCGAAAGTCTCAAGGGGAAAAAGGTATTTATCAGGGTCGACTTCAACGTTCCTCTGGATGAACATCAGAATATAACCGAAGACACCCGGATCCGGGCCGTCCTTCCCACTATCAACTTTGCCCTTGATGCGGGCGCCAAGGTAATTCTTGCATCCCACTTGGGTCGCCCAAAGGGTGAGCGAAAACCGAAGTATTCCATGGCTCCGGCGGCCAAGCGCCTCTCGCGCCTGCTCAACAAGGAAGTGCAACTGGCTCCCGACTGTATCGGCGATGAAGTCAAGAAGATGATCGACGCCATGAAACCGGGCGATGTCCTTCTACTCGAAAACGTCCGTTTCTACGAGGGCGAAGAGAAAAATGACGCCGATTTCGCCAAGGCCCTGGCCAACAACTGTGAAATATATATCAACGACGCCTTTGCCGTCTCCCACAGGGCACACGCATCCGTCGAAGCCATCACGAAGTTTTTCCCGGTCGTCGCTGCCGGTTTCCTCATGAAAAATGAGCTGAATTATTTCGAAAAGGCGATGCAAAAGCCCATCAGACCCTTGGTCGCCATCCTCGGCGGTGCCAAGGTTTCCGGAAAACTTGAGGTATTGGAAAGCCTGGTCAACAAGGTAGACAAGATTATCATAGGCGGCGGCATGGCCTTCACGTTCCTCAAAGCCCTCGGCTATAACGTCGGCAAATCGCTGGTAGAGGAAGAACTGCTGGAAATCGCCCTCAAAACCTACACCAAGGCCCGTGAAAGGGGCGTGAAATTCTATCTGCCGGTCGACTGCGTTGCGGCCGATCGCTTCAACCCCGAGGCCGAAACCAAGGTGACCACCATTCAGGAAATCCCCGAGGAGTGGATGGCACTCGACATCGGACCGGCAACCGTGACACTCTTCACGGAAGCGCTCCAGAACGCCAAAACCATTATCTGGAACGGTCCCATGGGCGTATTCGAGATGGATGCTTTCTCCCGCGGAACCTTCGCCATGGTTTCGGCCGTGGCCAACTCCTATGCTCTCACCATCGTCGGAGGAGGAGACACCGATTCAGCCGTCCATCGCGCGGGGGAATACGCGAAGATCAGCTACATTTCCACAGGCGGCGGCGCGTTCCTAGAACTCCTCGAAGGGAAGCATCTTCCCGGCATCAAAGTACTGGAAGAAAACGGCAAGTAGATAACAAACGGGGTGACGACATGAGAACACCGATTATTGCTGGCAATTGGAAACTCTTCAAAAAGAGCAGCGAAGCACAAGATTTCGTTGCCGAGCTGGTCCCTCTCGTCCAGAAAACCACTGACGTGGAAATCGTTATTGCGCCTGTATTTACCGTTCTTTCTGCCGTTAAACGAGCCATTGCCGATTGCAACATAATGCTTTCTGCTCAAGATTGCTTCTGGGAAGAGGAAGGGGCCTTCACCGGCGAAATTTCTCCCGGCATGCTTGTGGACGCCGGATGCAGCCATGTTATAATTGGCCATTCCGAGCGGAGGCAGTATTTTCGCGAAACTAACGAAACCGTCAACCGGAAGATCAAGGCGGCCATTGCAGCAGGTCTCACAGTCCTCTTCTGCATCGGTGAAACACTTGCCGAACGTGAAGCAGACAAGACCTTTGAGGTTCTCCAAACCCAGGTCGAAAATGGTTTGGCCGGACTCGCAAGGGACGATCTTGCCAGAATCGTAATTGCGTACGAACCGGTGTGGGCCATAGGTACCGGTAAAACCGCCACTGATGAGCAGGCACAGATGGCACATGCATTCATCCGCAAGGTCGTGGGCGAACTGTTTACCGTCCAGACAGCCGAAGCTATTCGTATACTCTATGGCGGAAGCGTAAAACCGGAAAATGTCAGAGGGCTCATGAATCAACCTGACATCGACGGCGCTTTGGTGGGTGGGGCGAGCCTCAAGGCGGACTCATTTGGAGCAATCGTCAACTATAAAGCGTAAAATGCCACGGTTGATTCTCTATTGGCATTTCTTGAATGATGTGCTATTAGTTTCAGGTTGCTACGTTCACTGGAGTTACGTCTTATGACTATATTACTCACGATTCTTCACATTCTGGTATGCATCGCACTTATCGCAATCGTCCTGCTGCAATCGGGCAAAGGCGCAGAGATGGGGGCGTCTTTTGGTGCAGGGGGAAGCCAATCTGTATTCGGCGCGGGTGGAGGCACCACGTTCCTGAGCAAGCTTACGACCGGTGCAGCCATCATCTTTATGCTCACTTCTCTTACACTTGCCTACCTGTCCGGACAGTCGGAAACCTCTTCAATTATGCCAAAAGGAACGGTTGCCCCCGCGCCCCGGAAGACATCAGCACCGTCTACCACGCAACCGGCTGGCACCCCGCAGGCGCCAGTTCAATCGACACCGGCACAGCAACCATCTCAGCGTTCCCCTGAGTCGGCCCCTCAGACAAAATAAATAAAAGGCCACAAAAAAGTATTGACCTTTAAGATCAGACAATGATATAAAGTCTTTCCTTGCCGAAGTGGTGGAATTGGTAGACACACCATCTTGAGGGGGTGGCGGGCAATAGCTCGTGCGAGTTCGAGTCTCGCCTTCGGCACCAAGTAACTGCGAAACCCGTTGATTTATCAACGGGTTTTTTCGTGTTCAAAAAGGCTCTTTTGCGGCTGGTACAGTAATTGGTACAGTCGAGGGAGCCTTTTATGTTATTGAAACGGGGAGCTACCTACTATTGCCGGGTATGGGTTCCGAAGGACATGCGCGAGCTGATCGGGCGCAAAGAACTAAAGAAGAGTCTGAAGACTTCCGACCGCAAAGAGGCAAAAACGGCGGCAACCGCCCTACTCCACCGGGCACAAACTACTTTTTTGAGGGTACGAACAGGCATGTTGACTGACAGGGAACTTGAAATGCTGGCCTCTGAACTGATCGGTGAGTTTACCGGCAAGATTGCGGAGCACAAGGACAACCGAAACAACGTGATCGACTGGATATGCTCAGAAAGTGGCCTCTTCCCTCCAGTCGATACCGACATGATCGAAACGAGCCTGAAAACCCCTAGAACTACCGCTGACGTTGCAGAGGTCGTCACATGGTACACGCGCCGAATTGAAGAGCTTGAGCAGGAAATAGCGACGGAGTTTTTCAGTAAGTCAACGCGGTATTGGGCAAAGCAAATTGTTGAAACGAAGAGGCTGGACGTAGAACTTCCCCCGTTTGAGTGGTTCAACGATCCTGAGTTCGTCTGCCCTCCCCAGTATGACGCAGAGTTTGACGTGTATTACCATGACGAAGAGATAGGGCCACCAACACCGGAGGAAATAGAAGCGTGGAACTCCCCCGCTCCTCCTTCTTTTAACTCAGTATGCCTAACTCTTCTGCAAGCTCAGATTGACGCCTTCCGTCACGAGTTGGAGAAGGCGCAAGGGAAACGGAACACTCCGTTACAGGCTCAGATAGTGGAGAGAATCGAGGCGGCAAAGCCAAGGCCAAAACTTTCTGATCTATGGGATCTGGGACTACCAGCGATCTGACTTTGCCGGCAAATTCCTCGACGACTGGTTGACCAGGACAATGCAAACTGACCTGGAACCGATGAAGAAGGTCGCCAGGATGTTACGCAACCACAAACCGATGATTCTCAACTGGTTCAGGGCAAAAGGCCGACTTTCCAGCGGCGCGGTAGAGGGTCTGAACCTCAAAGCAAAACTGACTATCAGAAAAGCGTACGGTTTCCGAACACAGCATACAACTCTTCACACGAAACAGTAGGTATTACCACCGGCAGTGGATACCCCCAGACCTCCGCTCCCTGCATGGTGAGAGGGTCAAGCCAGTAAAGCCCCCCCTAAAGACCGCTGACAGGAAGCAAGCCCAAGGGTTAGCCTCAGGTCGGTACCAAAAGTATACTGTCATCTCCTCCCTTCTCCGGTCTGGCCTCCTTGCTCCTGACCAAACCCCAGACCCCCTCCCAAGAAACGGAAGGATCAAGCTGAAGCTGTGAATCACGACGTCAGCCCTCCCCCGCCCTCATACTAAACCCCTTGCTCAACTCTTCATTGAGGAACACTCCCCGTTCCCCCAGGACTCAACAGGAATATACTGCTGCCGGTCAAGGAAAAGAGTCGGAGATACAAACTGAAGTTTAATGATAATTGTTGTGCAACGAGACAGAAAGTGCAGAACGCTCTTCAAAAGGTTCCGTAAAAAGAGGTTGATGACAAAGAAAAAGGGGTTAACCATATTGGCTAACCCCTTGATTTTCATGGAGGCGGCGACCGGATTTGAACCGGTGAATAAAGGTTTTGCAGACCTTTGCCTTACCACTTGGCGACGCCGCCCTGTTGTGAAAGAGAATTTGCTTTATACCTTCTTTCACTATCGGTGTCAACGTTAAATTGATATCGGAGGTGACCGCCGACAGCTTGACATACTGTATATTTTACGGCGACAATAGCCTCAGAATTTATCCGTACCAAATCCATCGTTACCGGGAGGCGATCCATGGCTGAACAGATGACATGCAGTTGCGGCGAAAAGCACCAAGGACATCTCTGTGTTCTCAAGAGCAAGGGAATGATGAAAGAAGTTAGCCATCTCACTTCAAACCCGACCGTCGTCTGCTTTATCTGCGGGTCCAAAGCAAATTCAGGCGACAATGTCTGTGAGCCTATGGCACTGGAAGAGAAATAAGACCTAGGAAATGGTCAGCGGGCTATTACCCTCATGAACTTGGCAAGGTAGTCGGCTCCGGACCAGACAGTCATAATTGTGGCGATCCAGAGATAGAACATCCCTGCATTGTGCATGTTGACGATGAGATAGGGGTTGTCGACCCCGAAAAGCCAGTGGTAGTCATAGTGGAGAAGCAGCCCGATGATAGCCACCATCTGGAAGATGGTCTTGAACTTTCCCAGATCACTGGCGGATATGACAATCCCCTCGCTGGAGGCGATCCCCCGCAGCCCCGTAATGATGATCTCTCGGCCGAGGATTACAAGAACCATCCAGGCAGGAACCCGATTGTAGGGGAGGATCATGATCAGTGCCGCCATCACCATGAGCTTGTCTGCAATGGGGTCAAGGAACTTGCCGAAGACAGTAACGATACCCATCCTGCGGGCCAGATAGCCGTCAAGCCAGTCGGTGGTTGAGGCGACGGCGAACACGGCAGCGGCCCAGAATCCCGCTTCCCGGGACGGTGACAGAAGAAGCACCGCCAAAACGGGGATCAGAGCGATTCGCAGGAGAGTGAGAATATTCGGGATATTCCAGATGGTCTTGGCGTTAGTGTCAGGCATGTACGCTGATTCTCAATTGGTGGTCTGGTAGGATTTTCTGTAAGTAAGCACCCTGTCGACATAGGTGCGCGTTTCCTGATAAGGGGGAATGCCGTTATACTGGGCTACCCGTGAAAGTCCGGCGTTATAGGCTGCCAGGGCCAAGCTCTCATCACCCCGGAACGTATCGAGCAGGAAGCGAAGGTAGCGGACACCACCGCGAATGTTCTCCCGCGGGTCGAGGCTGTTAGCAACTTTCAGATCCCGGGCCGTCTTGGGCATGAGCTGCATGAGCCCACTTGCCCCCTTGGGGGAGACGGCATTGGGGTTGTATCCCGATTCGGCATGGATTACAGCCTTCACCAGCGATCTGTCAACGCCGAATTCCTGGGCGCACTGGGTGATGATCGGCTCGAATTCGGCAGGGTCACGGGTAAAGCGTGCAAGCTTAAACGTGGTGCGAAGCTTCCGGTCCCGCTTGATATCCCTCATGAAAATCTTGAACCGTTTATCGGTGGGGGCGTCGGTAAAATGAACGACCCCCTCTTCATCTTCGTACCGGTAAATGTCTGCGTTGGCGTCAAAGTACCCCACTCCCCCCAGGAGCAAGAGGGCAAGAGCCAGAATACTGGCAACTTTCGGCATGTTTCCTCCCAAACAGCGCTGATCGGCGTCCCTGCCGAAAGCCATTCAAAATATAGACCAACTCAGAAGGCAATGCAACCCCAACGGTCATCTCAAAGGTCGTAACCATCCTTAAATACCTTGACAAAGGGGGGAGGCAGGAGAATAATCGGCATTCTTCATAAATACTTACACATCCTTTACCCAATAATGAAGGAGAAGCCCCATGAAATTAGCGACTGATTTTCTTGTTATCGGCAGCGGTATCGCCGGGCTCACCTTTGCTCTCCAGGCAGCACGACACGGCACTGTGGCCATCGTCACCAAACGCGAAGTGACGGAATCCGCCACCAACTATGCGCAGGGGGGCATCGCCACGGTCTTTTCCCAGGAAGACACCTTTGATGCCCATGTAGAGGATACTCTTGTGGCTGGCGCCGGCATCTGCCATGAAGATGTGGTGCGGATGGTGGTCGAAGAAGGCCCCAAGGTCATCCGCAACCTCATCGAATGGGGGGTCCAGTTTACCCGCAGTGGCGAGGTATTTGACCTGACCCGCGAGGGTGGGCACAGCCAGCGCCGCATCCTCCACGCTGACGATGTCACGGGCCGCGAAATTGAGCGGGCACTGGTGGCGGCGGTCCGCGATAACCCCAACATACAGCTCTACGAGCACCACATTGCCATTGATCTGATCACCATGTCAAAGGTGGCCCATAAGCGAGTCAAACCGGACCGTTGCCTCGGCGCCCATGTTCTGGACATCGCTTCCAACAGCGTGAAGACCTTCAGGGCAAAAATCACCCTTCTCGCCACCGGAGGCGCCGGCAAGGTCTACCTCTACACCTGCAACCCCGACGTGGCCACCGGCGACGGTGTAGCCATGGCGTACCGGGCCGGCGCGACCGTCGCCAACATGGAATTCATGCAATTCCATCCCACCACCCTCTACCATCCCAATGCAAAATCTTTTCTCATTTCCGAAGCGGTACGGGGCGAGGGAGCAATCCTGCGCCGCCGTGACGGAACTGCATTCATGGAGAAATACCACAAGCTGAAGGATCTGGCCCCCCGTGACATCGTGGCGAGGGCCATAGACAATGAGATGAAAACCCATGGCGACGACTGTGTCTACCTGGACATCACCCACAAAGACCCGGAATACGTCCGTACCCGCTTCCCCAATATCTACCAGACATGTCTGGAATTCGGATTGGACATGACTAAAGAACCGCTGCCTGTGGTTCCTGCGGCCCACTACCTTTGCGGCGGTGTGGCGGTGGACATGAACGGTGAAACTGACCTAAGCCGTCTCTATGCTATCGGTGAGGTAGCTTTCACCGGCCTCCACGGCGCAAATCGCCTGGCAAGCAACTCCCTCCTTGAAGCGGCAGTCTTAGCAGGACGTGCCTACAAACGGGCGATTGAGGAACTGCAACAGAACCATTTCGAGTTTCCGGAAATCCCCGAGTGGGATGCGGGAACTGCCACCGACAGTGACGAAATGGTCGTCGTCTCCCAAAACTGGGACGAAATTCGGCGGTTTATGTGGAATTACGTGGGAATTGTCCGTTCGGACAAGCGTCTCGAGCGAGCACAGCACCGCATCCGCTTGATCCAGGAAGAAATTGATGACTACTACTGGGATTTCACCATCACCTCTGACCTTATTGAGCTGCGAAACATCGCCACGGTGGCGGAACTGATCGTCAAATGCGCCTTGCAACGGAAGGAATCCCGCGGCCTCCACTACACCATCGATTATCTGGAACGTGACGACGTGCACTGGAAGAAAGATACTTTTTTGAAAAAACAGTTCTGAGGAACCTCTTGCATGACGATAGACGAACTGAGGCAGGAAATTGACCGGATGGACAGCGAGCTTCTCCGGATCTTCAACCGGCGGGCTTCCCTGGCGCTGGAAATCGGCTTGATCAAGAAGGAGCGCGGGCTTCCAGTCTACGACCCCAAGCGTGAAAAGCTTATCTTCGAGAGAATGAAGGCGGACAACCCGGGGCCCCTCGATGACGGGGCAATCGTGCGTCTCTTCGAGCGTGTGATCGACGAATCGCGCCGACTGGAGCGGATCATGACCCACCCGGAAGAAACCACCGGCAAGGAGGAGTCGTAATGCTCATCATCATGAAGAAAAGTGCCACTGAAGAGGCACTTGTGGAGATAAAGGAATACCTGATTTCCCGGAATTTTGACATTCACCAGTCGACGGGAGCCAACCGGACCATCATCGGCGTCATCGGCGACACCGACTCCCTCGACTCAGCCGAACTGGAGCGGATGCCCGGCGTACTCCAGGTCGTTAGAATAGAGAAGGAAGAGTGATAAAAATGCCGGGGACAGGAAAGAGCTTTGTTTTCAAGCCCACCCCCTAATACACCGCCATTGCAGCATAAGCAACCACCTGCCGGTTGTCCCCCGTTACATCTCCGCTTGTTGCGTAACTGATCAATTCTGCCTTGCTAGCCCCCAAAGCCTTGGCTGTCACCAGCATGACCGTTGCGGGAATAACCCCGCACATGGTGATGTTTTTGCGACGACAGATCTGCACCAGTCCCTCCGGATTCAGCGCCAGTACCTCGGCAATAGCTTGCTCGTCCTTTGCCCGGGCGGCGTCAGCTGACTCATAGTGGGTCATGTCAGAACTCGCCACGATGAGGACATCTTCGCCGAACTCCCTGATCGCCCTCGCAATCCCCTCCCCCAGAAGCCTGCACCGCTCATAATCACCGAATCCGAGACAGATAGGCACAATAGAAACGTCAGCGCGACAATACTGGAGAAAAGGCACCTGAACTTCGAGGGAGTGTTCAAACCGGTGGGCCGACGTCTCTGGCTCCACGAGCGGGACATGCTTCTGCACAAGTTGAGAGAGGCGAACGTCAATAGGAACGGAGCCAAGGGGCGTGAGCCATTCTCCTTCGGGATACAGGGCTGCGGCGGCCCCGAAACCGTGGTGATTGGGGCCGAGGATGACAACGGTCGACGGTATCTCGATGGCGCCGTACACGGCACCTGCAACGTGACCGGAATAAACGTAGCCTGCGTGGGGGGCCACGATACCCTTAACTCGCTGCTTCATGGTCTCGGCAGGGATCATCCGCTGGAGATCCCCCCGCAACCGTTTCGGCTCATCGGTGTAGAACTGTCCGGCAACTGCGGGCTGGCGTGTCATCCGCACCCCCTCGTTCGACAAACGATCAGCACTAACTATAGCAGAGATTCGCTCAGACGACAGTGCCTTACAAAAGCTCCCTGTCATCCTCGGGCTGCTCCAGCGGGAGTTCCTCCTGTTGTTCGTAAGAAGCAGTTTCCGACAGGTCGCGAATTTCCTTGAGGGTTGGCAGGCTCCGGAGGTCCTTGAGACTGAAGAGTTCAAGGAACTCCCGCGTGGTACCGTAAATGAGCGGTTTTCCCGGAATGTCTTTCTTCCCGAGAATCTTGATGAGTTTCTTTTCCAGGATGGTCTTCAGGACGCCGCCGCAATCGACTCCGCGCAGATACTCGATTTCGGCACGGGTCACCGGTTGGCGGTAGGCGATGATGGCAAGGGTTTCAAGGGCGGACTGGCTGAATTTGACTGGCCTGGTTTTTGTGAGGCGTCGAAGGTAGTCGGCATTTTCTACGGGGGTGCGGAACTGGTAACCGGAAGCCACCTCAACCAGCACAACTCCCCTCCCTTCCTGTCCGTACTCCTCCTGAAGCGCACCCAGTGCCTCCCGAATATCTCCCCGATCAAACTCATCGAGGAAGGAGCAGAGACGGTCGAAGGTCATCGGGGCATCGGCAACGAACAGGAGGCTTTCGACAATGGACTTAAGATTCGGCATCGACGAGACTCCCCTCCCCTTCCATGACCGCAGGCTGTATCCAGATGGAGCCATAGCGGTTTGCCTGGACCACCTTCACCATCTTGAGCTTGCAGAGTTCAAGCACGGCCAGGAACGTGGCAATGAGGAAATCCCTGTTGAAGTGTTCGGGAAAGAGTTCGTCGAAGAGAAGCGATTCCTTCCCCTCCAGGAGTGAGAGGATCTCGTTGATCCGCTCGGCGATGGTGATCGACTCGGCCCCCACCTCGTGGAAGCTCTCCTCGGAAACCCGGTCGAGAACCTTCCGGAATGCCTCTATCAGCTCGAACAGTTCCACCTCGACCGGTTCCTCCTCAGGCAGCATTTCCACCAACTCGGGGGAGATAAAACTTCGGGCATAGGTATCCCGGCCGAGCATATCCCTCCCGGTTAGAGAGACCGCAGCTTCCTTGTACTTCTGGTATTCGAGAAGACGCCGTACCAGTTCGGCCCGCGGGTCTTCCTCCTCTTCTTCCGGGGCATCTTCATCGACTGGCATCGGGAGAAGCGTCTTCGACTTGATCTGGATGAGAGTCGATGCCATGACGAGGAACTCGCCGGCAATCTCCAGGTTGAGCTCCTTCATCATCTTGATGTACTCAAGGTACTCTTTCGTGATTATTGAGAGGGGAATATCATAGATGTCCACCTCATTCTTCCTGATGAGGTGGAGCAGGAGGTCGAGGGGCCCCTCGAAGACCTCGAGCTTCACCGTATAGGAGGGGCTCTCCTCATCCTGGTAGAGGTCGAGATTCCCGCTGCTGCTCATAGATTGAGGGCGTCCCGCACCTCGGCCATGGTTCGCGCGGCTTCGGTTGCGGCACGGGCCTCCCCTTCGGCGAGGATTTCGGCCACGAGCCCCGGCTTTTCGGTGAGTTCGTCGCGGCGTGCCCGGTAGGGGGCAAGGGTCTGGACCAGGTACTCGGCCTGGAGCTTCTTGCACTCAACGCAACCAATGGCGGCACTGCGGCACCCTGCGTAGATGTCTGCCTTCTTTTCTTCGGGCAGGTAGAGGCTGTTGAGGGAAAAGGCAACACAACGGTCGGGCTCCCCCGGATCGCTCCGCCGGACCCGCTGAGTATCGGTAACCATCGACATCACCTTCTTGCGGGTTTCTTCGGCACTCTCCGAGAGAAAAATGGCATTGCCGTAGGACTTGCTCATCTTGCGGCCGTCGAGCCCCAGCACCTTGGGCGTCTCGGTGAGGAGCGCCGCGGGCTCAGGGAAGACCTCTCTGTTGTAGAGGTAGTTGAAGCGCCGTGCGATCTCGCGGGTAATCTCCAGGTGGGGGAGCTGATCGTGCCCCACCGGAACCTTGGATGCCTTGTAGACGATGATGTCCGACGCCATGAGGACCGGATAGCCGAGAAAACCGAAGGTGGAGAGATCCTTGGTGGAAAGGTTCTCCTGCATCTCCTTGTAGGTAGGGTTCCGCTCAAGCCACGAAACCGGCGTGATCATGGAAAGGATCAGGTTCAGTTCCGCGTGCTGGGGTACGCGGCTCTGCCGGAAGATAACGCACTTGGCGGGATCGACCCCGAAGGCAAGCCAGTCGAGGATCATCTCGTCGGTGTTTTGACGTATACCTGCGGTGTTGTCGTATTCGGTGGTAAGGGAGTGCCAGTCGGCGGCGAAGAAGAAGCATTCGTACTCTTCCTGAAGCTCCCGCCAGTTGGCGAGCACGCCGTGGAAGTGGCCCAGGTGGAGTTTTCCGGTTGGCCTCATGCCGCTGACTATCCGCTTGTTGCTCATCGTCTGCTCCTTTTTAGACGGCTGCGCCGTTTATCTCATGAGAAAATGGGTAACGCTGTACACCAGACCGCTTTGAGGACCGGCAAGAATACGGATCCCCATGTCGAGGATCGGTGAGATGACCGTGCTGAAGATGTTGGTAAAAAAGACCAGCAGGATAATGATGATCATGCCGTAGGGTTCCACCCGCGCCAGCATCTCCGCCTGGCGATGGGGCAGCAAACCCACTGCCACCCGTCCGCCGTCGAGAGGAGGGACCGGGATCAGGTTGAAGATGCAGAGAAGCAGGTTGATGTAGACCGAAAAGGCCGTCATCAGAATCAGCGGGTCAAGAAACGTCAGAGCCTGGGAACCGTCGGGAACCCCTGCGCCCAGGGCAGCGAGCCCCCGCATGACCATGGCCGAGAACAGGGCAAGAACAAAGTTTGTCACCGGACCGGCGCCGGCGACCCAGATCATATCCCGCTTGGGGTTTCTCAGGTTGTGAAAATTGACCGGCACCGGCTTGGCCCATCCGATGCCGACAAGAAAGATCATGAGGGTGCCCAGGATGTCCAGGTGCTTGAGGGGATTGAGGGTGAGCCGTCCCACCAAGCGTGCCGTCCGGTCGCCCAAGCGGTCGGCCACGAAGCCGTGGGATACCTCGTGACAGGTGATCGCCATGAGGGCGGGGACAAGCATGATCGAAAACTTGAGGAAAAACTGTTCCATTGGGCGGGATTCTCCGGATACATAAAAGCCGTTCATCTCTAACAGATTGGCTAGTGAAAGTCAATTGCGGGAGGGTAAAGCAACTTATGTCCCTGCAAAAGAAAAGTGGCCGCGAAAATCATATAAAGACCTTTGCAAGTTCAACCGATAAGCTCATCAGAGGCAGCTCTGCAGCCATAAGCATAAAATTCTATTAAGTTGTCATTTTTAAATTAATCATATATAACTGCAAAGTTTGTTCTACATCTTCGTTCCACAATTACGAGCACAGCTCCTTTACTCACATCATGAGGTTAATGCGGTGGAGTTTTATCGTCGTTTATTGCTGCTGATCATACTATTGCTACCAGGCGTTGTCTGGGGAGAGACACCTCCTTTAAGCGTGGCCTTGTATTATGGCAAACAGCCGCCAGTCAACGATCTGCACACCTTTGATATTGTGGTTATTGATCCGGACAGCGGTCTTACTCCGTCCGAGTATGGCAGCGGACGGAGCGAACTCTTTGCCTACGTCAGCGTCGGAGAGGCGGACACGGCCCGCTCCTACACGAAGCAAATGCCGGATAGATGGATAATCGGCAAGAATCCGGTATGGAAATCGAAAATCGTGGATGTTTCCAACGAAGAGTGGAAACAATTCTTCCTGGATGACGTAGTGGAACCGCTCTGGCAGGCCGGCTATCGCGGTTTTTTCCTGGACACCCTGGATTCCTACCTGATAGCGGCCCCCACTGAGGCTCATCCGCGCATGGAGGCGGGGCTAGTGTCTGTCGTGCGCGCCATTCGGCAACGGCACCCTGAAGCGCGCCTGATTCTGAATCGCGGCTTCGAGATATTCGACCGCGTCAAAGATCTGGTCTATGCCGTGGCAGCCGAATCCCTGTTCCAGAATTTCAATACCGTTAGTGGCAAGTACGGAGCAGTTGACGACAAAGATCGCTCATGGCTGACAAGCCGCCTGAATGTTATCAGGGAAACCGGTGTCCCCGTGATCGCCATCGACTATGTTGACCCTGGCAACCGTCCCCTGATGAGAGAGACTGCTGATAAAATCAGATCCCTCGGTTTTACCCCCTGGGTGACCGACAAGGACCTGGCAGGTCTGGGGATAGGGAGCGTGGAGGTTATGCCGCGCACGGTACTCGGTCTGTACGATGGCGGCGAGGGTGCCGGTGGCGATCTCTATTTCACCAACTTGCAGCGCTATGTGGTGATGCCGCTTAACTACCTCGGCTACACCGTCGAGATGCATGACATGAGAGAGCCGTTGCCGGGGGGCGTACTAAGGGGACGCTACGCAGGCGCTGTCATATGGCCCTACTCCACCAGTTCAGGCGAAAAGCAGGGGCTCAAGCAATGGGTCTTGAACTGTGTTGAACAAGGTTTGCCACTGGTTTTTCTGGAACGGTTCGGCATGAGCCTCGACAATGATCTTACCAGTTCACTCGGACTTGGAATAGAATCATACACCCGACTTGAACCGCCGGCCAAGGTTACGGCAAAGGATGACATGGTTGGCTTCGAGCAGCAACCGCTGCCGCGCATTGATGCCTATCTGCCGATCAGGGCGAACAAGGGCCGGGTTCTGCTGCAGCTTTCAACGGCCAATGGCGTCACCAGCGATGCCGTTGTCATCACCCCTTGGGGTGGTTATGTCTCGGGCCCATACGTGGTTACCCAGCTCATGGAAAGTCAGGCGGCATGGGTTATCGACCCCTTCCGTTTTTTCAGCGAGGCCTTGAAGCTTCCGCTCATGCCGGTACCGGACACAACCACTGAAAACGGAGTGCGCCTCCTCTTGGCCCATGTGGACGGGGACGGCTTTGCAAGCCAGGCCGAATGGCCCGGAGGAAAACTGGCCGCCGAGGAACTGCGCAGCAACATCCTTGAGCGCTACCGCATCCCGACATCAATTTCACTCATTACCAGCATCCTGGCTCCTGACGGCCTCTACCCCCAGAAGTCGGCCCAATATGAAGAGATCGCCCGTGGCATTCTGGCACTCCCATGGGTAGAGGGTGCCAGCCACTCCTTTTCGCACCCCTTTCGCTGGCAACCGGACCAAGAGGACACTGGAATCGAAGCGGAAACATGGCATATCTTGAATGTCCCCGACTATAAATTCAACCTTGAGTCGGAGATCAGTGGTTCCACAAATTACATCAATGAAAGGCTGATGCCGGCCGGCAAGAAAGTCCGTATTTTCCAGTGGACAGGCAACTGTCTCCCTTCCAGGGATGCCGTGCGCCTGACCTATGAAAGGGGGCTTCTTAATATAAATGGCGGCAGCACCATTATCACCAACTCAAACCGCACCCTCACGGCAGTTGCCCCGCTGGGAGTAAGCCGCGGCAAATGGTTCCAGGTTTTTGCCCCCAACCAGAACGAAAATGTCTACACCAATCTCTGGAGCAGAAATTTTTACGGCTATAGGCGGATCATGGAGACATTCAGCCTGACCGAATCGCCGCGCCGGCTCAAGCCGGTCAACATCTACTACCACTTCTATTCGGCCAGCAAAGAGGCCTCCCTGACAGCCCTGCGCCAAGTTTACGACTGGGCCATGGGCCAGCGCCTGTTCGGGATTTTCACCTCCGAATACATCGAAAAGGTGCTCGATTTCAACCGCACCGCAATTGCTCGCCGTGGCGACGAGTGGCTGGTGCGTAACGGAGGCAGCCTTCGCCAGCTGCGCATCCCGAACCGTGCCGGTTTTCCCCTGCTGGAGGACGGTTCCAACATAGCGGGGTACAGCGACCATGGTGACAACCGCTACCTGCACATGGGACCTGGGGGGGAGGCACGGGTAAGGCTCACCGCTACGCCGTCGGCCGGGGTTTCCGTGGAATCCGCCGCAGCCAGGCTGACCGATTTCAGCCGCAACGGTAAAAATATGCGGTTCTCCCTCTCCGGGTATACTCCCTTCACCGTCAAGCTCACCGGAACCAACGGTTGCACCATACATGCAGATAACGTCACACCTTACTCGGTCAAGGGCGACACAACGGTAACTCTCACGGAAGGAAGCCATGCCCTGGCGATCACGTGTAAATAACCCGCATCCCCTGGAGCGCGCACGTTTTTTAAAGCCGGTGACGGTACTGGGTGTCTTTTGTACCTTTGTGGCCGTGCTAGCGTTGCTTTTTCCTGAGCGCAGTCTGCTGAAGAGCCTAGATGGCAAGGAAGATGCCGCCACTATCCGCTACCGCGAGGAGATTCTGAGGGTACGCCCGAATGACGCCGGCTTGCGCATCAAGGTAGCAGAATCACTGTTCCGGTCCGGCAATTACCCAAAGACTCTGGAAACCCTCAAACAGCTCCCCGCCGGTCTTTCCACGGAGCAGAAGCGCACGGTGGCAGAGCTGCGCTACAACACCTTCCAGAACATGCTCCTCGGTGCAGGGATCGGCACCCCGCAATGGCAGAGCCTGAAACCGCGCGTGCGCTCTGCGGCCATGGAACTGACCGGCCCGAATCCATCGCTATGGCGCCTCCAGCAGCTGGCGTCCGATGCCCGTAAAGCTGGCGACCTTGATGCCTGGGGTAAATACCAGAAAGAGATCGCAGCACGGGAAGCCACTGCCGTAACGGCCGGTCAGCCGCGGCAGGATCCTTTCACCCTCGCCCTTGCCCGGCGCGACTACCGCGCGGCAGCGGCAATCTGCTTCAGCGGCATGCACAAGGCCGCCACAGTGCAACAGCGCCGGGGACTGTTCATGAAAGGCGTGCGCACCCTCCAGGCCGGCAACCTTCCCCTTGAGGCCCTCAGGGCCGGAGAACAGCACCTGGACGGCCTGTCCGGTGACAGATCCACCCTCATATTCCTGACCAGGGTGAGCCTCGCGGCCAACCAACCGCAACGGGCTCAGTACTTTGTCAGAAAGGCGCTTGGAATGGCGCCGGACCACAAACCGGCGGATCCATCATGAAGATACTGATTGTCATAACAGCAGCCATTATGTTGGCAGTCACACAGTCGAGTGCTCCCTCCCTGTGCCACGCCGACCAGGGCATGCCACCGCTAGGCCCCTCCACCCCTTTCAATGCCGAGCTGTACAGCCTTGGCTACGATGTCTTTCTGGCGAACAGCAACCCCCACGAAGCCTTCCTTCTGGCTGAACGGGCCGTAGCCATACACCCCAACGACATCGACTGGCGCCGCAGGGCTGCCCAGAGCGGCGAATGGTCGGGCAACAGTCTTGCAGCCCTCGAACACTGGATGCACCTAAACTCTGTGGGGCAGAAGGATGCAGCCGAGAACGCCCTGCGTCTGGCGAGAGCCACACGGCATAACCGTTATCTCAAGCAGTTGCTTGAACAACGGGGCCCGGGGAAAACCCGGGAGACTCTTGTCGAGTATGCTTCCGTGTGCGAGGCACTGGGACTGCCGGAGAATGCCATAGATCTGCTCGAGCGTCACCGTGGCGGTCCGTACCGCAAAGAGGTCCTGGAGCAGCTTTCCAGGCTGTACGAAGCTGTTGGCCGTCCAAAACAGGCCGTTGACGCGCTGATGGAACAGATGAACACCTTCGGCCTGACCGAAGAAGGAATCCTCAGGGCTTCCGCGCTTACTTTCGGGACCGGCGACGTCAAAGGTGCCTACGCTATTCTTGACCGCGGGAGACAGATTATCCCGGCCTCGGCCACAACCTACTGGCAAAGCTTCGACGATCTTGCCTGGTCGCTTCAGGACATGCAGGCCGTCGAGCTGGCTTCGCGGAAACTATTGGAGAGTGGCAAGGCACGGGAAGAAGACTACCAGCGCCTGATCCTGCTCGGCAGGGACAACGATCCTAAGGCCGCCTACCGACTCTCTATGGATGGCTGGCAACGCTTCAGGCGTTCCGATTTTCTCAAATCAGCCCTGGAGTTGGGCATTGCCATGAAAGACTACCGTACCACGGCCGACATGCTGACCCGGCAGGAGCGTGAAGGTAATCTGAAACCGCAGGAGCAGGATGCCTATTTCTGGAGCCTGGTCTCCCAGGTGCATCGCGGTACAGGTGCGACCGGTGAAAGCATCAGGTGCTATCGCGAAGCCCTCAGGCGTGCACCTGCCGATAGTGAACTGGCAGCCGGATATGTCTGGCTGCTGCTGGACCTCGACCGGAGGGAGGAGTTGCGGGAGCTGCTCATTGCCTGGAAAGGCCGCGAGAATACGATGCCTTCACTCTACGAACCATTCGGAGCAGCGCTTGCTTATCTCGGGGAATATCATAAGGCTCTCCCTTACTTCCAGGCCAGATACAGCCAAAAGCGCAGTGATCCCGCCTGGCTGGCGGCCTATGCCGACACCATGGAGCAGGCCGGTTGGGTGGAGGCTGCTTTCCTTGAACGACTGAATGCACTCGCGCTCAGCCGCAGAAGGATGAAGTCGGCACCGGCCGGCAACGGCGGGGAAAGAGAGACTTTGGTCAGGGATTATGCGCGAGTGGCGATGCTGCTGAAACCGGGAGACGGTGTCGACGGTCTGATGAAGGAGATTACCGCCGGTCGCCAGGACGACGTAAGCCGCGAGTTAGTGGCAGCCTGGGCGTTATCAAGCCAGCGCAACGACCTGGCCAGGCTGTGGTTCTGGCGCGAGTATGCCCGCATGACCAGGCGGCCGCGCTGGGTTGAACTGACACTTGCCCTTGAGAACAATGACCGGCCCGCCATGGCCCGTCTGCTTCAGCAAGATTTGGAGCGGCTCCCCTACCGTGATGCAATCGAGGCAGCGGTACGGAGCGGCCAGACGCCGCTGGCCGAATCCATCGCCTTTGATCGGTTCCAGGGCAATGACCGCGACTACCTACTCGACAATCAGGTTCGGGATCTGTTTGGCGGCCGAGGCGGCGGCTTGCGCTATCGGCTCTCGCTGTTGGACCGGGAGGGTGTGGGCTTCCTGGAGCAGATGCTCTCGGTAACGACCGCCTTGACGCCTAGGTTTTCACTGAAGGTTGAGGCGGGCAACAGCGACATCCGCCACCGGGACATGGATGTGGTCGGCATCTACCCTGCCGGCATCCGGACGGCACGCGTGGGCGCCCTCATGCGTCACCCGGGGGGGAGCGCCGAACTCTACGCCGGTGTGCGCGATGCCCTTTACACCCATCCCCAGGCCGGCTTTTTGGGGGACTGGAAACTGACCGGCAGAGCAACACTGGAAATGGCCCTGCTGAGCGGCGCAGAAAGCGATGGGAGCCTTGGCCTCAAGATTGGCGGGATGAAAGACGAAATCCGCCTGGGACTGCAGCAAGGCCTTACACCTCGCGACACGCTGCTGCTGCGCCTCAGCGGAAGCATCCTGCGTGACCAGCAGTGGCGCCGGCTGGGTGACGGCGGTTCCTTCGAGGCAGAACTGACCCACCGCATCATCTTTACCGGCCCCGATACCACGCTGCGCCTCTTCAGCGGCTACCACAGCTTCAATCGCGGCCCCGATCCCGTCGGCCGAACCCTCCTGCTGATACCGACGCAACAGAGAGCGACCAGCGGTTCGGCCTATTTTGTGCCGGAATCATTCGCCCAGGCCGGGGTGGGAATCCTGTTCGGAGAGGAAGGTCGAGACAACTATACCCGCGACTGGCGCACGTTCGGGGCTCTCGATGTCAGCTGGAACAGCAACAGCGGCACCGGGTTTTACTACAAAGTAGGCGTGGTGGGGCCGTTGTTGGGACTGGATAAGCTGGAAGGGGCCTTTTCCCAGGAAAAAGGCTCATTTGGAACAAGCGATATCAACAGCCGCCTTGACCTGAACTACCGTTACTATTTCAGATAGGATCAACATATGGCAAACCAGTATTCCGACAACAGAAGCGAAGCCGACGGCCACTTGAAAATAGTGGCGCGCCTTGCCCTGGCCTTCGTGCTGGCATTCGCCGCCGGATGCAGCAGTGGGACCAAGGACGGTTCCTCGCCCGCCAACAACGGCAACCAGCCCGGTGGCAGCACCCCGGTCCAGCCTTTTACGGGTCCGGATCCCAACCTGGGCGTGAAGGTGCGAGACAAGGCGGCCAAGGCCGATTCCTACGCCATCACCTACGGCCCCCTCACCAAGGCGGATATCGATACGCTCAAGACCTATCCCCTGGTCATCGTCCATCCGTACAACGGCAACCTCACCAGGGACCATATCATGTGGATCAAGCAAGGGGTTAACCCCAATGACCCCAGCGACAACCCGGTGGTACTCTGCTACGTGTCCATCGGCGAGGACACCCGCACCTTCCAGCTCACCGACGCCCAGATGCGGGCTGATTCTCGTTTCACGGGCGACGGAAGCGGTCCGTCGATCGATCCGCGGGGCCCCGGCGTCCGATCACTGGTCGGCCTCGACCCGAAGGGGACACCGACCAACGGTGGATTCGCATCGTACTATGTCAACGACAACGCCCTGCGCTGTGCCGGGGACCCGAAGAACGTACCCGACCAGAACGGCAACTTCCTGACCCGCTTCGTCAATGCCGGAGACCCGCTCTGGTACAGCACCGTCAGCGATATGCGGATGGATGTGAACAGCCACACCCCTCCCGGCCTGCGCGAGCTTCTGACTGAAGACTACGGCCGCGGGCTGGGTTGCGACGGTGTCTTCCTGGACACCATCGATACGGCCGCGCCCAACAAATACACCGCCTGCTCGGACACCAATCATTCCAGCTCGGAGTGGACTGCAAAGGGATTCTCGGATTTCATTCGAAGACTAAGGGCTGATTTCCCCAACAAAATCATCCTCCAAAACCGTGGCCTCTTCTTCTTCGATCCACGAGAGCCCCATTACCAGGTTTCGGCGCGCGGGGTCATCGATATAGGTTTCTTTGAGAGCTATTATCTCGACAACGATTCACAGACGTCCGTTTCTCGCTATTTCCCGGACAACAAGTACAATTCGATGCCCAAGATCATGGCCGAGGCCAACCGGCCGGACGGCTTCAAGATGCTCTCCCTGGGTTATGCCAACGGATTCGGGGGAGCGAAACCGGGCATGGATGTGCAGACTCTGCTGGGGAATTCAACCACGGGATATGACATTCTGATGCAGGATATTCTGGAGGCCCATTCGGTCGGTTTCAGGCATTACATCACCAATGCCCCCGTCGATCTGGTGAACTCGTTCGTCAAGGACAATGAGAACATGAACGACACAACGGCACCGGCCTGGTCCAGCGTGTTCAATGTCCACTATAACGATTACCCCACCAGTGCGCCCGATGTGCGTCCCGGAATCGGGAAAATCGACCTGAGCGGCGACACCGTCACCCTATCCTGGGACGTGGCCCTGGACATGAACCGCGTCAACTATGCGCTCTACTACCAGACCGTCCCCTTCAACTTCACGCTGCCCCAACCTCTTGCCAATGCCACCAAGGCGGTCCTCACACCTTCGGTCGGATCAGGTTACGATCTGGTCTGGCAAACCCCTGATCCCGGGCTGGCGTTACAGAACGTTTACCCCTACCAGAGTTCCGTAACACTTCCCGGCCTGCAGGGCGGAACCACCTACTATCTTCTCTTGCGGGCCTTCGACAGCAAGGGGAATGAAGAAGTAAACCAAGTCGTATGGACGTGCTCGAACACAACCTGTTCAAAATTGTAAAGGAGGCATTATGAAGAAGATATTCGTGGTTTTGCTGGTCGGCCTGCTGCTGTCCGGCTGTGTGACCCTGAGACAGGGGGGCGGCACCGTTTCCTTCAATGACAGCTGGGCCCTTCTGCCGTTCATCAACAACACCGAAACGCCCTACGCCGCCGAGCGGGCCGAAGCTGTCACTGCCGCGTTGCTCCACACCCACGGGGTGCAAAAGCTTGAGCGCACAGTGACGGAAACAGCCAAGGGTGACGACCACCTCGGGCTTGACCGGGGCGAACTGAAGCAGAAAGCGGCCCTGGAAGCGGCCAAGCAGAAAAAAGTCCGCTACGCCATTGCCGGCACGGTCAATGAGTGGCGTTACAAGGTTGGCCTCGACGGCGAGCCGGTGGCCGGCTTCACCCTGCAGGTGATTGAACTGCCCGAGGAGAAGGTGGTCTGGAGTGGCGTGGCCGGGAAAAGCGGCTGGAGCCGTGATGCGGTCAGTGCCGTTGCCCAGCAGGTTCTCGACAGCCTTATTGGAGATCTTGAAAAGGCGGCTGCAACCAACACCAAGTAGTGACGAGTAATAACATGGCATTCAACAAAGACAGCACCATGATACTTGACAGGTGGCTGGAGACCTTTGCCATCACCGCCATCGCGGTAACGGGAGGGTTTCTCCTCAACAGCAGCGACCCATTATTCGTGCATGCCCGATTCCCATGGGTCTGGTTCGGGCCACTGCTGATTGCCCTGCGCTATGGCATCGCCCCGGGACTCGTCTCGACAGGGGGAATCTGTCTGGCGCTCCTGGTCATGCCCCGCTTCGGTCTTCCGATTGGTGAGTTTCCCACCAACTACGTGCTGGGTGGCCTGCTCATGGTTTTGATAACAGGACAGTTCAGCGATATCTGGAGCAAGCGCCTGAGACACGCCAACCAGCTGAGCAACCATACGAGTGAGCGCTTCGAGCAACTGTCCCGAGCCTACTTCATGGTCCGTCTGTCCCATGACAGACTGGAACAGAACCTGATCAGCCGGCCAGTCACGCTGCGGGATGCCATGATTAACCTTCGCAATCTGCTGGCAAAACATGACGGGAGGATGGACAGTGAAACCAGCGCAGCCCTCCTCTCGATCCTCATGCATTACTGCAGCCTGGAAAGCGCCGCCATCTATCCGGCAAACGATGACGGCGAACTACTGGATGTTCCCATTGCCAAGTGCGGCAAGGGCGCACCGCTGAATAGAGACGACCTGCTGCTCCGCTCGGCCATCGAGTCAGGCTATTCCGCCTACCAGGCCATAAACCGGCATATCGTTGAGGGGCGGCCTTCAGCGCCGTCAGCACTCTCGTCGGCGGTCTGGAGTGTGGACGTATCACACGGCGAATCGAATGAGCAGACGTCCTATCTGGTTGTCGCACCAATGCGCACCAGTTCGGGCAAACTGCTCGGTTTGCTGCTGGTCACGGAAATGCCTTTCCTCAACCTGCACCGCGAAACACTGCAGATAATGGGTGTTCTGTTGGCCTATTCCTCCGATCAGGCAGAATCCGTCGAGCGGGCCAGAGATATACTGGGTCTCTTTCCGGACTGCCCCCCCAATTTTGCCGCTGAGCTGATCAAGACCGTTCGTCTTAAGCGTGACCTTCATGTAAGCAGCGCCCTGGTGATGGTACAAGTCATGGCCGACTCCCGTCTGGACGAGATATGCAAAACCATGGAGCGACAGCAACGGGGCCTGGATCACTCGTGGCTGAGAACAACGGACTGGGGGGCACAGTTCGTTACCCTGATGCCTTTTTCAGGGCCGGCCTCCATTGAAGGGTATAAGTCGCGCATTCATGAAATACTGCAGCGCCAGGTTGGCAGAAGTACCGGGCAGGAAGGCATCACCATGCACTCCACGAGTGTGACAACCGATGATCCCCTTGTTCAACTGGTTGCCCTGCTGGAGGAGAAGCAATGATTCGGCTCATACTGTTGCTAGCGGGGTTTCTTTGCGAGTATACAGCCCTTCAGGCACTTTTCAGCCAGCAGCAGGTATGGATCCGCCTGATTCTGTTTATTGTTTCTCACCTGATCGCCGCAGTATCCCTTGCGTTACTGCTCCGGTTGTCCCTTCCTCGTCAAGCTGACACGAAAAAATGGGGCAGTCTGGCATTATTCTTCAGCTTCGCCTTTTTCATCCCTGTTCTCGGTTGCATAGGGATGCTGGGTGCACTTGTCTATTTCCGCTTCTTTCTCCGCTTCGATGACCGGCCCGAATTTTTCAGCGTTCCGATGACCCCGTTCATGCAGGAATCAGGGGGACCGGCTCCAGGGATGGGGGAAGGAGGCGCGTGGTCGCGACTGCGGTCAGAATCCCTGTCCCGCCCCATGCGCCTGAAGGCCCTGCTGGCCGCCGGATCCAGCAACAGTCGTGATGCCAGCCGATTGCTGCACTTTGCCACCAGCGATAATGATGACGAAATTCGCCTCCTGGCCTTCAACCTGGCAGACCAGCGCGAGAAGGTCATCAGTAAGACCATATCTCAGTCGCTGGCCGAGTTGAAAAATGCCACGGACCGTGACGAACGGCTCCTGCATTGCCGCAAGCTGGCATTTTCGTACTGGGAGCTCATCTTCAACGATCTTGCCCAGAAAGACTTGGCAGAATTCTATGTCCTGCAGTCAATCTCTTATGCCACCCAAGCCCTGGATATGGACGCCACTGACCCCAACCTGTTGCTACTGCTGGGACGCATGCACCTGTGGAGGGGGGATCTGGAGTCCGCCGAAAAGGCGATTAACGACGCCATGAACAATGGCGCGCACCGTGACCGAGTGGTTCCGTATCTGGCTGAACTGGCTTTCCTCCGCAGGGATTTCGTCACCATGAATAGCTGCTTCGAACTGAATCCTCTGCTTCGCCACAAGCCCGGGATAGGGCCAGTGGCGCAATTCTGGATGGGTTAACCACTATGGATCGTTTCCCGAAATCAGATGACGTGGATATCATGCTGCTTCTGGAGGGGACCTTCCCCTACGTCAGCGGCGGGGTATCCAGCTGGGTCAACCAGATCATACTGGCGTTTCCGGAATACCGGTTCGGCGCGCTATTTATCGGCAGCAGCCGCAGTGATTACGGCGAATTTAAGTATGATCTTCCGCCAAACCTGGTCCACCTGGAGTGTCATTACCTCCATGACGAATTGGCTATGCCCGCCATCCGCCCCATGGCGGGCAACTCCGGCGCATTCGAAACCGTGCGGCGCATCCATGAGTTGTTTCTGCGTCCTGACGAAGGTACGCTTGACCGTGCTCTGAAAACGCCGGACTTCTACCTTGACTCCAACAACGGTGCGAACTTCGAACAGTTCCTCTACTCGAAAAAATCCTGGGAGCTGATCTGTGATCTCTACCAGGAACGCTGCACTGATCCTTCCTTCGTCGATTATTTCTGGACAGTCCGTAACATGCATACTCCCATCTGGCTGCTGGCCGCCATCGCAAAGCGACTCATACCGGCGCGGGTGTATCATACGGTGTCAACCGGCTATGCCGGTTTCCTGGGCGCACTTCTTCACCACAACAGCGGGCGGCCGCTGATCCTGAGCGAACATGGCATCTACACCAAGGAGCGGCGCATCGATATCTTCAGCAGCGACTGGATCCAGGACAACCGCAATGCCCTGCAGAAAGACCCCACGGAAGTAAGCTATTACCGCGACCTCTGGATACGGTTTTTCGAAACCATCGGCCGTTTCTGCTATGGGGCGGCAAGCAATATCGTGTCACTCTACGAAGGGGCCAGGGAACGCGAAATAGGTGACGGAGCCCCCCGTGGGCGCACCATGGTGGTACCCAACGGAATCAATATCGCCCGGTTCGCGAAGCTGCGGGAGCGACGCCCTGACAACCCTCCACCGGTACTGGCCCTGGTGGGGCGGGTGGTGCCTATCAAAGACATCAAAACTTTTATCCGTGCCCTACGGCTGGCTGCCAACAGCCTGCCGGGGGTTCAGGGATGGATCATCGGCCCCGAAGACGAAAACCCTGAGTATGCCGCCGAGTGCCGTGATCTTGCGGAAAGTCTCCACATCGCCTCGAATCTCAGCTTCATGGGATTCAGGAATCCAATGGAGATTTTCCCGGATACCGGCGTCATGATCCTCAGCTCGGTCAGCGAAGGGGTACCCTTGGTCATTCTGGAGGCGTTTGCCGCCGGCATACCGGTCGTGGCAACCGATGTCGGCGCCTGCCGCCAGCTGATCATGGGCCACGGCCAGGAGGACGAGGCCATCGGCGCGGCTGGAGGGGTGGTATCCATCAACAACCCCCATGACCTTGCAGGGGAGGCCCTGCGGCTCCTGAAGGATCCCGACCACTGGAAACGCGCCAGCAATGCGGCCATTTCTAGGGTCGAACGTTACTATACCGAGCAACAGATGTTCGACAGCTACCGGCAATTGTACCAGCGAGGAATAGACTGATGGCGGGCATCGGCTTCGAACTGCGCAAACTGCTCAAACGCGACACCTTTTTTTCACTGCTGCAGACCTATGGCTATGCCGGGATTATCAGCTCCGGCCCCTGGGTGCTCTCCATCTTCGCAGTGATGTTGATTGGCTTCATTTCGCTGCCGGTCGTCATCCCGCCAGTTCTGGTATCGCAGTTCCAGACATCCATCACGTACCTGATCGCCCTTTCCCTGATCTATACGGGCTTGTTCCAACTGGCCTTCACCCGCTATTCGGCCGACAGAATCTTTGAAAAGGAACACTTCAGACTGCTTCCCAATCTGAACGGCCTGCTCCTCTTGGTGACCACTGTCGGAGGTCTGGTTTCCTTCCCCCTGGCCATCGTGCTGTTCCCCCAGACATCGCTGATCTACCGCCTTCTCTTCGCAACCACCTTTGTTACGGTCTCCTGCGTCTGGATGGCCGCCATTCTTCTTTCAGGCCTGAAAGCATACAAGACAATACTGTATAATTTCGCCCTCGGCTATGGTACCGCGCTGTTCCTTGCTTTTTTCCTGCGGACCTGGAAGCTGGAAGGACTGTTGCTGGCATTCCTAACCGGCCAGTTTGTGCTCCTCAAAGGAATGCTGTTTGTAATTTTCCGCAACTACCCGTCACGCACCTTCGTGGAGTTCGATTTTCTGCGCAAGCGGCGAGTGCATTATTCCCTGATGCTTACCGGCTTCTTCTACAACCTGGCGATTTGGGCCGATAAATTTGTTTTCTGGTTTCACCCCTATACCGGCAGCAACGTGATCGGCCCCCTGCACGCTTCGGAAATATATGATTTTCCGATATTCCTCGCCTATCTTTCAATTCTGCCCGGCATGGCCGTGTTCCTGGTGCGGATGGAAACCGATTTCGTCGAGTATTATGATCGGTTCTATGATTCGGTTCGCGAAGGGGGGTCACTGACCAACATACAGACTATGAAGAATGAAATGGTACACACGGCACGGGAAGGGATCTACGACATCATCAAGGTCCAGTCCATCGCCACCATCATCATATTCCTCTTTGGCCCCGCCATGCTCTCCTTGGCGGGAATCTCGCTGGTCTACGTGCCGTTGCTTAACATCGACGTGGTTTCTGCCGGTCTGCAGGTGGTTCTGCTGGGGCTCATCAACATCTATTTCTATCTTGACCGGCGAGGACGCGCCCTGCTCCTGACAGTACTGTTCGCCACCCTGAATTTCATTCTGTCAATCATATCCATCAACCTCGGCCCGTACTTTTACGGCTATGGTTTTGCCGGTTCACTGTGCATTACGATCTTGTGCGGCATGTTACTGCTGGATCGGGATCTGGACACGCTGGAGTACAAGACCTTCATGCTGCAATAGCTTTTCCGGCAGGCCTGAGCGTTGGCCTGCGGCTTGATATCAAGACTGCCCATAGGTTTAATAAGTTCCTTGACAGGGAAGTGCGACTCATTGTTAATAGGGAAATGACTACGAGATATAGGAAACAAGACGGTAAAAGAAACCATCGGACCGCCACCGGCCAAGTGGTAACACTCACCATCACCGGTTTTGACGATGAAGGATTCGGAACGGCATCCCACGAAGGGAAAAAAGTCCTCGTGACCGGTGCCCTCCCCGGTGAAACGGTCAGCATCAGGGTAACCCACAACGGACCACGGACCATGTTCGGGGAGGCAATCACCATACTCTCCCCCTCCCCCGACCGCATGCCGTCTCCTTCATGCACCACCTCCTCATGCAGCAACTGTCCCCTCATATCCATGAACTATGGGGCGCAGCTTACCCTGAAACGCAACCTCGTCGAAAAGGAGATCCGCTCCTTCGCCTCGCTGCGCGCCGTCCCCATAAACGATGTCATTTCCTCTCCCCGCCCCCTACAGTACCGAAACTCCGCAAAGCTTGTTGTGGCGGGCACCTTCAGATCTCCGATCATCGGCATCTATCGGCGCAACAGCCACAACGTGGTCGACATCAGTGTCTGCCCCCTTCACCATCCACTCATCAATCGGGTGGTGGCTGCCGTGAAGGAAGGAATACGAAAGGGGAAGGTGCCAGTTTACAATCCCCGCACCGACACCGGCATCCTCCGCTACCTTGTGGTGAGGGTTTCCGAGCACACTGGCCGGGCCATGGCCGTCTTCGTCACTGCCCAGAGAAGTTACAATGAGATTCACCACCTCGCCAAGTTCGTAAAGCAGGCGGTCCCCGAACTGGATGTGGCGGTTCAGAACGTGAACACCTCCGAAGGGAATGTCATCCTCGCCCCCCATGACCACTTCCTGACCAAAGACCATGCCATCATTGAAGAGCTTGCCGGGGTCCGTTTTTCCATCTCGCCTCGCTCGTTTTTCCAGGTGAACAGCGGTGGCGCCCGCATCATCTACGAAAAGGTCCGGGAATGGAGCGCCTTGGCCGGCAAGGAGAAGGTCGTTGATCTCTATTGCGGCATCGGGGGGATTTCACTCTTCCTGGCCCCCGGCGCACGGGAGGTTCACGGCATCGAGTACGTGGATGCGGCGGTAGCCGATGCGGAACGAAACGCGCGCCTCAACGGGATTCGCAACTGCTCCTTCGAGGCGGGTGATGCGGCAGAGCTCCTGGAAGAGTTGGTGGAAGAAGGAACTGAACCCGACGTGATCATCTTTAACCCGCCACGCAAGGGGTGCGACCGCCGGGTGCTTGAGGCTGCTGTTGACTCAGGCCCCGGCCGGATGATCTATGTCTCCTGCTCCCCCGCCACCCTGGCCCGCGACCTCGACATCCTCGCGGGGCTCGGCTATCAGACACGGGAGGTCCAACCCGTGGACATGTTCCCCCAAACTCCTCACATTGAAAATGTGGCCCTTCTCGTTGATGCCCGTCACGCGCGGGATGACCATGAAAAAACAACGTCCCCCTCAGGTCGGCAACCTTTCACGCGCAAAAGAAGAGGGGCATCCGCCTGAACGGGTGCCCCTCTCTCTACCTGACGTCGTGCCTGGCAACTATTTTCTCAGGACCTTGACCACTGAGGAAAAGTCCTCTTCGCCGCGGCCATCCTTGACCCCCTGCTCATACGTCTTGCACGCCACCATGGCGGCCGGCAGATCCAGGCCCAATTTCTGAGACTTTTCGAGCACCAGTTCCAGCTGTTCGTGAACGTACTTGAGGGCCAGGTTACGGGTAAAATCTCCCCGGGCAATGACGCGCCCCTTGGAGTGGAACAGGGGGGAGGCAACGCCACCGGAATCGAGCACTTCGAGAATCTTGTCAACGTTGAACCCCATCTTCTCGCCGAAGACAATGGCTTCAGCCAGAGTCTCCATCAACTCGGCCTGAACCAGGTTAACGACGAATTTCATCCGGGTAGCGTCACCGATGGATCCGACATGGATGATGTTGAGTCCGAAGAACGAGAAGAGTTCACGGCACCGACCGAGGAGCGACGGATCCCCGCCGGCGAGAATGGTGATGAGCCCGTTGGCTGCGTGCTCCTTGGTTCCCCAGACCGGTGCATCAAGGAACATGACCCGGTGCTTTGCGGCCTCTTCGGCCATTTCCTTCGTGCTCTCAAGGGAATGGGTTCCCATGTCAACGAGGATCGTGCCGGGATCGATCCCCGCGAAAATGCCGTCTTCCCCGTAAATGTCAGGTTTCAGCCGCTCCTTCTCGGGACGGATGTAGATGACAATATCTTGCCCCTTGGCAGCCTCCCGCGGCGTTCCGGCTCCGAGGGCTCCCTGCTTGACAAGCTCTGCAACGACTTCGGGATCCGAGTCGTAAACCGTAAGAGTGTAGCTTCCCTTGAGAAGATTGATGGCCATGTGCCGGCCGACGGTACCCAGACCCAAGAAACCGACATTTTTCAACATTGCATGCCTCCTGAATTTACAGTAAGTAATCACAGCTCCGAACGGTGTTAATAGTACAATGTGTTTGCCTCTTGTACAATAGAAGAGTTTAAAAAAATAACACTGTTTGCTTTATCGCGATTTTGTCACGCCTACTCTGTTACAGAAAGGAACAAGAACGCAGGTGGAGCAACGGGGCGAAACAGGTGTACACTGGTTCTGACCGAAAGTGACGAGGTAATCGTTGATTACGGGCCAGTACTTCTTAGGAAGTTTGGCGCGAAGCGCAAACTCCGTCTCCGCCGGCGTCTTCGTGCTGGTGTATCCCCACCGGTTACAAATGCGGTGGACATGGGTATCGACACAAATGGCCGGTTTGCCAAAACCAAGAGTCAGAACCAGGTTCGCAGTCTTGCGCCCTACCCCCTTGAAAGTCAGCAGTTCATCGAGATCGCCGGGGACCTGTCCGCTGTATTTATCCACGAGGGTACTGCAGATATCGAGAATCTGGGCTGCCTTGTTTCGATAAAATCCCACGGGGTAAATGGCCTGTTCGATCTCGTCCGTGGAGAGGGAAAGCATCTTCCCCGGGGTATCGGCCAGGCCAAAGAGTCGTTCCGATGCCGGACCGGTGGTCCTGTCCTGGGTACGGAGTGAAAGGATGCAGGAGACTAGCACCTTGAAGGGATTTCCTTCCCGCTGCGAGACGATGGTAACTGCGGGAGATGGCCACGATTTCACAGCCTCCGCCAGGAGAGCCATGGCCTCATGGATATCGCTGTCTTTCACGACAGGCCCCGGTTCCTGAAAATGCGCATAAAGAGGACCCCCATGACGGAGAGGCTGATACCCACGCAGAAGAAGAGATAACCGAGACTCCGCCCTTCGCCCCATCCGAGGACATCACTGCCGTGCATGAAAACGATCAGATAGAGTCCGATGAAGGTAAGTATGCCGCCGAATATATAGAGCGCCATTGCTGCGATTCCCAGGGCGAGCCCTTGATTTTTTGCCATCATGAAATCCTCTCCAGTGGTGTTCAGCGGATGTTACCGTTGAAAAATGCTCCTGAAGCATCCGCTGTGGTAGAAAATACTACCGAAAGCGCCAAGTCATGGCAACCGCTATCTCCCTGTTGAAGTCGAAATAGTATGCTTCCGCTTGCAATCGACGGGGGGGCATGGTTTATTCTCTGATAACCCCATCACAGAGAAGAACTAATAATGACAACAATCGATCTCCATGTTCACTCGAACTATTCCGATGGCATCCACCCCCCGGCACACTTGGTCAAGATGGCGGCGGAGCGAGGCCTGGTCGCCATCGCCATCGCTGACCACGACACGGTGGATGGCATCGACGAAGCGCTGGTCGCCGGCGCACGCCTGGGCGTGGAGGTGATTCCCGCGGTTGAACTTTCGGTCGAACACGGCCGTTATCGCGATATGCACATCCTGGGGTATCACCTTGATCACCGCGATCCCCGTCTCGTGCACATGCTTGCAGAATTCAGGACAAACCGTGATATCAGGGGACGGGCCATCGTCGACAAGATAAACCGACGGCTCACTGATGGGCGGAAATCGCCCCTCTCCTACGATGAAGTGCTCAATCTGGCGGGGGGCGCAGTCGGCAGGCCCCACATCGGCAGGATGCTCATTGAACGCGGCTACGCCAGGAATATGGAGGACGCATTCCGCAGGTATCTCATCCCATGTAATGTCCCAAAGCTCTATATTCCGGCCGGGGACGCCATCACGGAAATCAGGAGGGCCGGAGGCGTGGCGGTTCTGGCTCACCCGATGACCGTCAGCGACGACCGGCAGGTGCTCCGCGGAATCGTATCCGAGCTTGTCGCACTAGGTCTTGACGGCATTGAAGTGTTCAACAACATGTGCTACAAGGACGACATGCTTTCCCTGGAATTTTTGTGCAGAGAATCCGGCCTTCTCATGACCGGCGGCTCAGACTTTCACGGATTTGAGGATGATGTGGAAATTGGTAGTGGCCGAGGCGGGCTCGCGGTTTCACATCGGCTTGCGGAAGCAGTAAAAAATCTGGCGGAATCACGGAGGATCACTCCACCGGGAAGCCGTACCTGAAAGAATCCGATATGGCCGACGCGCGGGAAACCCTGGAAATGATGCGAGAGGTGGCACGGACAAGAATTTCCATGCTGCGTGACGGTATAACCTTCTACGACAATGAGCGGCGCAGCTACTATCTCCGGCAGTACGAAGAAAAACTGACGCAGATTGAACACCTGATCCGCCGCATCAGCATCAGGCTCGTCGAGCCGCCAACCGAAGAAACTCCCTGACAATCTCTCCCCATAAAAAAGGACCCGGCATGCACCTGCGAGGGTCCTTTTACGTATCTCCGATTCTCGGCCAACACTACTGAAGCATCACCAGATATCACTCCTTGTAAGGCTTGTAGCTTACAACCTGCAGGTCATCCTCTATGCTCGTGACCCCCTTCACTCCCGCAACAATGCGAAGCACGTCTTCCCTCTCGCTATCGGAATAAACGTGGCCAGAGAGACGGACTACGTCCTTTTGTGCGCTGATCTTGAAGTGAAGATTCTCGATGGTGCTTGAACGAAAGAGTTCAGTCTCAATTTTTTTGCAGAGGATGATCTCGTCGACGATCTCACGTGTCTTCTCTTCGCCGTTTTTCAGTCGAGGGTCCTTGGCAGCGGCAACAATGCTTTCGACAATCGCCCCCTGAGACATGCGCGAGGTATTGAATACGAGGTCATACCCCAAGGTATCGTTCCAGTCGCGGTTAAAGTAAAAATGTATGAAACCACCCCGTTGATGATCACTCTTGCGGATGAGCACCCGGGCCAACTCCGGGTCAATCCATTCCCGCTCCGAAAGGCTTTCCACCCGATCCTCGAAGGGTGCCACAAAACGAAGCCGGAGGATATTTTCGACATCAGCAAGAAGATCCTGGGAACCCCTCCCGTAGAGAATCACATTCCCCTTGCGGGCACAGTCGAGCATGATAATCTCGATGGTGTTCAGATGGGCTGCCTGGAGCCTGTCCTCGGCGGTGATATACACTGGCGGTTTTTCATCAACCCGATTGAGTATCTCCCGGTCAAGGCCATACTGGGGGGCAAGCTCTGCAATCTTTGCACCGTCAACAAGTGTATATTTCAGCCGTTTCGCCACCTCGCGAGCGATCTGGTAGGCGCCGGTTCCCATCTCTCTTGAAATAGTGATAATTGCCATAGTACCCCCGGTAGTGCAAAAAAGTGCTCGATATTACCATGTCACGGGGTGCGTATACAAGAGGGTAATTTGATGGTACCATGCGCATCAATGACGCTGTTTCACGGAGTTTTCACCAAGGAGCCATATGGCTGATTTCATTGCCCGTTTATTCGTTTTCGCCCTGATGCACTCGATCCTTGCACTTCCCGGACTCCAAAGGCGCATGGGGGATATATTCCCGCGACTTGGGCGCTTCTACCGGCTCGCATACAACCTGGTCGCCCTCGTGACGTTCGCCTGGGCACTGTCTGCATGGCACTTTTCACCGGTTGTCTATATTGTGCCAGGCGCGGGGAGCCTCATTTTTTACCTTATTCAGCTTGTTTTCATTGTTCTTCTTGCCCGGTGCGCGGCCCAGACCGGCATTGACGACTTGATCGGGCTGAGACAGTTGCGCGGCACTCCCGGCAGCAAGCAGTTGGTGACCACCGGATGCTACGCAAGGGTACGACATCCGCTCTACACGCTGTCGGTCGTCTTTCTGGCTCTCAACCCGGTAATGACCCTCAAATGGTTGCTGCTAACCGTTTTCTCGGCGGCATATTTCGTAATTGGGGCACGAATGGAGGAGCGAAGGCTGATTGCCGAATACGGAGAAACGTATCGGAACTATCAGAAAAATGTACCGATGTTCATTCCGGCAAAAAAGGAGATGCCACGGTTATAAGGTGAGTGAGAGCGGGCATGAACAAACCCGCCAAGCAGGGGTAGATGCAAATCAATCGAGACGCACTTTCCTCACGCCATCAACGGAGACGAGGGATTCCACGATACCACCTTTGGCACCGCGCGTACTGAACTTCACATCAAATTCAAAGTACATGCGTGCGGAATCAATATCTTTTTCCACATTAACATCCAGAATCTCCAGTCCCCCAGTCTTCAGGACCTGTTCAATCCGGTCTGATAATCCCTTTATATCATCACTCCAGACCTTGACGGAGTAGTAGGAATCACGCTTCAAAACGCTTTCGACCCTCTTCAGGAAGAGAAGGGTTATCAGTGAAATTGCCGTAACGGCCAGCGAAATGGTGTAGAGGCCCGCCCCGCACGAAAGGCCAATGGCGGCAGCAATCCAGAGGCATGCCGCCGTGGTGAGACCGCGGATGGACGATCCCTCGCGGAGAATGGCGCCTGCCCCCAAAAATCCTATACCGGTCACGACCTGGGCGGCAACCCGACCAGGATCGACGCCAATTGGGCCGACACCGGAAAAATTACCGTAGAGCCGATAAAATTCGATGGAAGCGACCACAAAAAGGCACGCCCCCAAGGACACCAGAAGATGCGTCCTGAAACCGGCCGGACGCCCGTGAATCTCCCGTTCCAGGCCGATGAGCCCTCCGAGGAGCGATGCCAGGAGAAGACGGCCAATCATGTAGAGGTTGAATTCCATCACTTCATCTGTCCGAGGAAGGTACCGAACACAGCGGGGAATGTAGAAAATAGTTCGAGTTTCATGCGACCACGGATGCGTCAGGGGTTAGCATTATTGTGAGGACAAATCCCCTTTGGGTCCCACGGCAACCAACCGTGAGAGGCACCTGCAAAATACCGTCCGCCGTTACCGTTACCGCCCCCCCCATGGCAAGGGTCGGCACAGCCGCACCCGGGAGAGTATCGACTCTCTCCGCTAAATCAGAGGGAACGGCAGCGATCCCTTCGCCCCTCTCCACCGGCGCATGCTTATCCTCTGATCCCACTCCTGCCAACCCCTTCGAAGAGTCAGCTGTCACACTCCCCACCGACTCCTGGTCCCGGAGCGCGGTCATGACTCCTTTCACCACCGAGGAAAGAACCTGAAGGATACCCTCGCCTGTCCTGGATGCAGATCTAATCACGGGGAGTCCCGCAGAATCGACCAGTTGCGCCATCTCTTCGATGGCAAGGGCATCGGGCAGGTCGCTCTTGTTGCACTGTACCACACAGGGAAGCTTCTCCAAATCCTGACCATAGCTTCTCAGGCACTCCCTCAGGTTTTCCATGCTCTCCCGGGTAACCGCGGCTGATTCCGGCGATGCGTCGGCAACGAATACTATGCCGTCGGCCCCTTTGAGAACGGTCTTCCAGGTGGAGCGATTGGCCACCTCTCCTTGAACCGTGTAGAGATGGAAGCGGACCCGGTAATCGTTAACCTCTCCCAGTTCGGGGGGCATGAAATCAAAGAAGAGCAACCGGTCCGACTGCCCCCCCATTGTTTTCATGGGGCCGCGGCATTCCGGCTTCAATTTCCGGTGGATAAACTGAAGTGTCGTGGCCTTGCCGGCTAGGGGAGATCCGAAGTAAACGATCTTAGCGTTGATCTCACGCTTCGTTCTGTTAAACAGGGCCATTGCGGCCGTCCTCCTATTTGTCCTTTTTCTTGCTGAGAAGCAGCTTCCGCGCCTGGGTCGAGAGCACCGACGAGATGCTCTTGCTCTTGGCCAGATGGGCCAAGTCTTTCTCGTTCAGGGTTGCCAGGAAGCGCAAGGCCGACGGAAGCGGCGTTTTGTTGTTCTCCACAAGCGCCTTGCGTATCTGGTAGTTCTTGACCCATTCCTTGTTGGCGCAGATGACACGGAGAATTTCGTCATTCTGGATCGACGACTTGCAGATTGTCAGCACTTCCTGCTCGGTAATCCGGGGGTTCTTGATGACGGTTCCCGACACGAGCTTGTTGGAATCACGGATAAGGATCATCCGCCACTCCTTGTCGCCTGTCTGGGCAATCTTGATTTTGTCGGACACCCCCATGACCTGGGCCAACTGGTACTTTCCGCGGAACGCCTCGCTCTCTTCGTCGACTTCCCCCTCGCCATTGTCAGGAAACTCCTGGGCAGCCTCTTCTTCGGTGGTGTGGGAGATCGACACGGTGCGATGAGGCACTTCAATGCCCCGTTCGGCAAGAAACAGCCTGGTTTCTTCGGGACAGTGGGGGTGTGAGGCTATCAGCGATGCAATTTCCCGGTTCCGGAGATAGAGACGGGCTATGCCGTCAAGTATCCTTGGATGAAGGGATGGAGTTGAAACGGCCTCGCGGAGCTCGCCTTCCGGCAACTCCGCGAGACACTTGCGTGCTCCGCCACTGACCTCGCCGTCCGGGTCGTGGGCCAGAACAAAGAGAACTGTGGTCAGATCCGGGGGAGAGAGTTCCACCTCTCCCCCGATCACCTTCAGCTTTTCGCCGCGCGATGCGCCGCCGGCAAGGAAAGCGGCAGCCCGTGGAGATATTTTCAGCGTTACTTTCAGGGACTCTGCTCCACTACTTTACATTTGCAATCACTGCCGCGGAAAGTCCCCTTTTCTTCAGACGCGACACGTCCTTGAGCGCTTCTGCCCGGCTACCGTACTTGCCTGCGGTCAGGAGAAGGACCGGCACGGAAACGTTCGCTTTCCTGAAGGTAAGTTTATAACCGAGTGCTTCCAGACGCTGCTGCTCTTGCGTTGCTCGCGCTTTCACAAAGTAGGATCCGGCATAGACGCGGTATTTGCCTCCCTCGTTGAGGATAAACCCTTCAACCGTGGCATCACGAAGCTTCTGGAGTTCCTTGCGAGCCGTTTCCTGATCGGCGAACTCGCCGAACAACAGCCGGATCATCGGCTCCTTCTTTCTGTTCCCCTCTTTCACAACCGGCGTAAGCCCTGCCTCCCGAACCTTGGCATTGTCCTTTTCCATGGCCGACGGCACGACATATTCACCGATCCGCAGAGTATACTCACCTGCCACCGGCGCAGCGGAAGCCTTGACCGAGGACGCCTTGGCTCCACTTTTCCCGGCTACTGCCTTCTTTGCCACTTTCCTTGCAGCGGCAGCCTTCGGTTTAACAGGAGCGGCATGTTTCGCCTCCTTGGATGATGCGGCAGCCTTTTGTTTGTCATCCGGCTTGGCCTGAAGAGCCTTCTGTTTTGCTTCCACAGGGGCCTTTACCGGTTTCGGTTGTTCCTTCTTTGCCACAGGGGCTTTGGCAGGTTCAGCGGGCTTCGGCTGCTCTTTCTTTGTCGGGGGAACAGCCGATTTAACCGGTGCCGGAGGCTCGGCCTTCGCCTTTTCCGGCGCCTTCTGCTCTTGGGCCACCTTCGCGGGCTCCGGCTGACCCGCGGCAGGAGGAGAGACTGCCGCGGGTTTAGCCGGCTCGACGGGAGCGACTCCAGCGGGCTGCTCCGCAGGCCTCGGCGGAATCGGCTGTTTGACCTGGCTCGGCTGAACCGGTGCCGGAGCCTGGACTTCCTGGCGAGGCTTTATGATATCAGTGAAATAGAAAAGATAGCCGAATACCGCCACAAGAAGCAGCAGCACCAACAGGAGGAGGCGGGTATTGCTCCCCCCACCCTTTGATGATGTATCTCCGGGTTCCTGGTCAAATTCGATGTTCATCTGATGCGTTCCTCCTGTTAGTGCCGTGGTCAGTGGTTATTCTTCTCATTGGCCTTGGCCGATTCGGCGATGATCTTCTGGGCCAAATGACTTGGCACCTCTTCGTAGTGGGAAAATTCCATGGTGAAAAGCCCCCGGTCGCTGGTCATGGATTTCAGGTCGTTGGCATAGGAAAGCACCTCGGCCATGGGAACCACTGATCGGATAATCTGGGAATTGGCCTTGGGTTCGACGCCGACCACCTTGCCGCGTCGGGAGTTGAGGTCTCCGATCACGTCCCCCATGGTCTCCTCGGGAACCGTGATCTTCATGTTCATCATCGGCTCAAGGAGAACCACCTTGGCCGTCTCCATGGCCTTTTTGAACGCCAGGGAACCGGCAACCTTGAAGGCCATTTCGGATGAATCCACGGTGTGGAACGATCCGTCATAGACGGCGGCCTTGAAATCCACCAAGGGATAACCGGCCAGGAAACCGTCTTGGGAAGCCTCGAAGATCCCCTTCTCAACCGCCGGGATGTACTGGCGCGGGATCACACCGCCGACGATCTTGTCCTCAAACTGAAATCCCTCGCCACGCTGCATGGGAGCGAACTCAACCCAGCAGTCGCCGTACTGTCCTCTTCCCCCCGACTGCTTCTTGTATTTTCCCTGGGCCTTGACAGTGGCTTTGAAGGTTTCCAGGTACGGCACCTTCTGGGTCTTCATCTCCACATCGACATTGAACTTGCGCTTCAGCTTCTCGATGGTGACCTCAAGGTGCACCTGCCCCATGCCCGAGAGGATCAGTTCGTGGGTCTTCTCGTCACGCCGGACCTGAATCGTCTGATCCTCTTCCATGAGCTTCTGGAGAGCACCGTGAATCTTGTCTTCATCGTTTTTCGTCTTGGGCTGGATAGCGTAGGAAATGACCGGTTGGAGCGGCTTGGCCGGCTCGAAGATGATCGGCTTGTCCTTGTCGCAGAGGGCATCGCCGGTAAGGGTTTCCTTAAGCTTGGCCACGGCCACGATGTCGCCGGCAACGGCCTGTTTGATAGACTTCTGCTTCTTCCCCTCCAGCTCGTAGATCTGGCCGATCCGCTCCTCGCAGTCGCGGACCGGGTTATAGATGGTCGAGTCGGAGTTCAGGGTACCCGAGTAGACCCGGAAGATGGATATTTTGCCGGTGTAGGGATCCGACGTGGTCTTGAAGACGAGGGCAGAGAAGGGTTCCGTTTCATCGGGCTTTCGTTCCTCCATCTCGCCGCTTTTGGGATTGGTACCGACCACCGCACCCCGGTCGAGGGGAGAGGGGAGGCAGTGGCAGATGTAATCAAGGAGGTGATGAACGCCGATGTTCATGGTGGCGGAACCGCAAAAAACCGGCGTAAATGTATAGCGGAGCGTCCCGATCCGCAGGCCGTCCAGAATCTCTTCCCGGGAAAGTTCGCCGGTTTCCAGGTATTTCTCGGTCAGGGCATCGTAGGCCTCTGCAACGGTTTCCACGAGGATATCGCGGAGTCGCTGGGCCTCGTCCCGCTCCCCGGCGGGAATCTCCTCCTCCGTGAATGTGCCGGAACCATCCTTGGCGTAGCGGTATGCCTTCATGTCGATGAGATCAATGATCCCCTCGAAGGTTTCAGCTGCGCCCAGGGGCATCTGGACCGCCACACCACGGGCTTTGAGAGACTTCTCCATGTCATCGATGGCCCTGAGGAAGTTGGCGTATTCGCGGTCCATCTTGTTGACGAAGGCGATGCGGGGCAGCTCGAACTCGTTGGCCCACTCCCAGACCTCCTCGGTCTGGACCTTTACCCCGGAGATGGCCGAAAGGATAACGATGCATCCGCCCAAGGCACGCATGCAGGCGCGGGTGTCTGAGATAAAGTTTCCGTAACCGGGGGTATCGACGATGTGAAGCGAGTAGTCATTCCATTCACAGTGGTCGAGGGAGGATGAGATTGTGATCTTCCGCTTGATCTCCTCGGGCTCGAAATCCATGGTGGACGTGCCGTCGTCGACCCGGCCGAGACGGTCAATCATCCCCGTGGTGAAGAGTATGGCTTCGGTGAGAGAGGTCTTGCCTGCGCCGCCGTGGGCGACAATTCCGAGGTTTCTCAGCTTTGCGGTATCATACTTGCCCATACATCCTCCCGTGATGATAAGGTATAGGTCTATCGACCTTTTGACTTCCGCGCTATCTCGTCATCTCACTCCCTGTTTCGTTCGTACAGTATCCGCAGTCCCTCCAGCGTGAGGTACTCCTCCACCGCCTCGATGGTTTTTGACTCGGGGGCGATCAACCCGGCAAGCCCCCCCGTGGCGATGATCCGTGGAGTGTCCTTGCTCTCTGCTTTCATCCTGGCCACGATCTCGTCCACAAGCCCCACATACCCATAGAAGATGCCGGCCTGCATGGAATTGACCGTATTGCGGGCAATGACTGCCGGCGGCTTCACGATATCGACGCGGGGAAGCTTGCTCGCCCTCTGGAACAGGGCCTCCATGGATATGACAAGCCCGGGGGCGATGGCGCCGCCGCAGTATTCTCCCTTGCGGTTCACGTAATCGAAGGTGGTGGCGGTGCCAAAATCGACGATGATCAGAGACGTGTTGTACTTCTCGTAGCCTGCCACCGCATTGACAATCCGGTCCGCCCCCACCTCCTTGGGATTGTCGTACTGGATCGGCATGCCGGTCCTGATCCCCGGCCCAACCACAAGGGGACTGTAGCCGAAGTAGCTCCGGGAAAGCCGTTCCAGAACCCCGGACAGGGTCGGCACCACCGAGGAAATAATAATGGACTTCACATCCTTGAAATCAATGCCGGCGCCACGGAAAAGCTCACGGATCAGGATGCCGTACTCGTCGGACGTTTTGGCCTTGTCGGTGGATATGCGCCAGTCACGCACAAGCCTCTGACCATCATAGATGCCGAGAACGATATTCGTGTTACCCACGTCTATGACGAGAAGCATGGGTTTACCTCCAGAACAGAAAGCACCGCGACACCTCACCCTTCAATTGTCACATCCCCTGCCAAAACCCGCTCAAGGGTACCCTGAGCGGTTCTCAGCAACAGAGCGCCGATCTCGTCAATCCCCTCGACAGTCCCCGTCATATCCCCCTGATTGCCGCTTACCCGGACCCTTCTTCCCATGACGGCGCTCCGGTCAAGCCATGCCTGGCGGAGCGGAGCGTACCCCTCTGAGCGGTACTGTGAGTAATGCGCATCAAGGGACTCGAGAAGCGCCCGGGTAAATGAGAGTCTGGACACCTCATGCCCCGCCTCAATGGCAAGGGAGCTTGCGGGATGGCGCAGATCGGCCGGAAACTGATCACGCTGCATATTGATATTCACCCCGATGCCGAGGACAAGGAAATCTATCCGTTCGGTTTCGGCGCTCATCTCATTGAGCATGCCGGCAACCTTTAAGCCGTTCACGAGCACATCGTTGGGCCATTTGATGACAGGTGCAAGCCCGGCAGAACGCTCAATGGCCTCTGCCACCGCAACTGCCGACAGGAAGGTGAGCTGGGGCGCGTGAAGCGGCATTATGGGCGGGCGAAGAACAATGGAACAATAGAGATTGACCCCGGCGGGCGACTCCCACTGCCTCCCGAGCCGCCCCCTGCCACGATTCTGGGTGTCGGCGATGACCACGGTTCCTTCGACGGCACCATCTTCGGCAAGACGATAGGCAAGGGTGTTAGTTGAGTCAGTTTCGCCGACAAAAACAAGAGATGTGCCGATCCTGGCAACGTTAAGTCCGATTGACAGTTCTGCGGGGGTGAGGATATCGGGAGTTGATACGAGACGATACCCCCGGGAGGGGACTGCCTCGATGCGGTAGCCGAGCCCATTAAGGGTCTTGATATGCTTCCAGACAGCCGTGCGTGATACATCCAGAGACCGGCTCAATTCCTCGCCAGAAACAACGCCCCCGTCACGACTCCTGAAGATTTCCAGAATCTTCCGGTCGATCTCCTTGCTGCCGGTTGCGTCGGGGCGTGGCAACTCTCCGCTCACTCAGCCTCCAGAAGCATCGAGATGTCCATGGCTCGGGCAGAATGGGTAAGCGCCCCCACGGAAATGATGTCAACACCTGTCTCGGCAATTCCTCTGACTGTTTCGAGGTTTACCCCCCCCGAGGCTTCCACCAGGGCACGGCCGCCAATGAGGACCACCGCCTCGGCCATGGTCGGCAGATCCATATTGTCGAGCATGATGATGTCGGCACCGGCCTCGAGTGATTCGGTCACCTCCGCGATGGTTTCGGTCTCCACCTCAATTTTAAGGGTGTGGGGGATGTATGACCGTGCACGACTTACGGCACGGCTGATGCCGCCCGCGGCGGCGATGTGGTTCTCCTTGATGAGGACACCGTCATAGAGGCCGGTGCGGTGGTTGATTCCCCCGCCAACCCGAACGGCGTATTTCTCCAGGACCCGGAGTCCCGGAGTTGTCTTCCGCGTATCAACGATGCGAGCCCGCGTTCCCGCCACGGCCTCCACATACCTGGCCGTAAGGGTCGCGGTGCCGCACATGCGCTGAAGCAGGTTGAGAGCCACCCGCTCACCCTGGAGGAGGAGAGCGGAGTCGCCGGCAAGCTCGGCAATCAGATCGCCGGCAGCAAGCCGTGCTCCGTCCCCATGCCGCGCCTCGAAACGGACCGACGCGTCAAGGAACGTGAAGACCCGAGCCGCCACGTCAATGCCAGCCAGAATCAGGGGTTCCTTGGCGATGAGTCGGGCGCGGGCCGGACAGCTCCCGGGAACCACCGCCAGAGTCGTGATATCCCCCGTATGGATATCCTCCATGAGGGCGTTTTCGATGATCTTGTCTATGCCGGTCATGGGCTCTCCGCATCAGAAAAATTAAGCCTCTATATAGCACAGGAGACGGGAAGCCGCAACCGCAAAGAGGGCGCGGCTCGGGCTTCCCGCCCGTGGATTTCCAGAGTCGTGTTGTGTCGTATTGTTGACTTGACCCAGTCACTGAACTACAATGGAGCGTTTTCGAGGAAAAACTGAATGAGCGATTCAACAAAACCCCTTCGAACCCGCACCCGCTTCACCCTTATTCAGAAACTCATCGTCAGCTACGTCGCGATGCTCTTTCTGACCACGACGGCCCTCGCCTTTTCGGTCATGGGGCTTTATTCCCTCAATCGTACCGCAAAGGAAATAGCCAAAACCGATCTTTTTATAATCGATTCCGCGAATCGTCTCCGGGAATCAATGCTGGCCCAGGAACGTATCGCGGGGAAATATGCAATCCTCAAGAGCGACGAATTCAAACTTCTCTACAGTCAGCGCCAGTCTGAATTTCTGGCAATTCTCGGCGAGATTGGCCAACGGGACAACAACAGTCTCTTCCGCTCCCTGGTTGCCAGCTACGATGCTTACCGGAAGGAAATTGAACGCGCCTTCGCCGCCAGCAACACTGAGCCCTTACCCGCCCAAAAGGAGGCCGACGCCGTCGTAAGCCTGATCGAAGATCTTTCCTCCTCCCGACAAAAGCTCCTTGGGAAAAAGCTGGCGGAAGCCGACCGGCGCGAGGCCGACACGGTAAAACTAACCCTCTTCCTGGCATTTTCAGGCTTTATCCTTGCTGTTACCGTAGCGGCACTCAACATACACTCCATCTCCACCTCCATAAGAAAACTCAAAAAAGGAATGCACCGGATAGCAGAAGGTGATTTCGATTACGATCCCCAAATCCCCATCGGTGACGAAATCGGTGCACTGGCAGAGGATTTCTCACGCATGGGGAAAAAATTGAAGGAACTGGAGCAGATCAGCCTCGACGCAAGTCCGCTGACCCGGCTCCCCGGCAACATTGCCATCGAGCGAGTGCTGAACAAACTTCTCCAATCCGGTGAACCCTTTGCGGTCTGCTATGCCGATCTCGACAATTTCAAAGCTTACAATGACCGTTACGGTTACATCAAAGCTAGCGAAGTAATTAAATTGACTGCGGAACTGATCCACGATACAGTTCGGGAACTTGCCGGTGGCAACGCTTTCGTCGGCCATGTGGGAGGTGATGATTTCGTAATGGTCGTGGCGGCCGAGCGGGGAGGCTCCCTCTGTGAAGCGGTCATCAAAAGGTTTGACGACTTCATCCTGAACCATTATTCGGCAGAAGATCTGGCTCGTGGTGCCATTGAAGGTGTTGACCGCTACGGCGTTTCCCGCACCTTCCCCATCATGAGCATCTCCGTGGCCGTCGTTATAAGTCAACAGGGCGAGTTCACCTCGGCGATGCAGATAGCCAAGACAGCAGCCGACATCAAGGATCTGCTGAAAAAATCTCCTGGCAGCAACTACCTGATCAACCGACGCAGGAATCCCCGATGACTTCACGCACGATCATCATAATTATGGTTACGGCTTGCCTCTCCGGTTGCGCCACCGTCCAGAAGTCTCTGGAAGGGCAGCGTCTGCGCACCACACAACAAGACAAGCTCGAGCAAGCGGTGAAACTCATTGAAAGAGGAAACTCGGAAAGGGCCGAAGCGCTCCTTGAGGAGGTCGTGGCGGCACAGGGAGTACGGGGAGTCACCGACGAAGCCCTTTTTCGCCTTGCTCTCCTGTCCATGCCATCGGATTTGGATCGGGAAGATTTAGCCAATGCACTAAAATATCTCGAACGACTTCAGAATGAGTATCCGGTCAGCCCTTGGGCAACCCAGTCGTCTTCACTTACCGACTTACTCGCCATCCTGCCGCGTCATCTCCAATCAGCAACGGAACTCCGTCGGCAGATAAAGAGCCTTAGGGACCTGAACCTCTCTCTGACTCGCGAAAACAAGGAAATGAGACTCAATATCGAGAAGATAAAAAACCTGGACCTGCAACTGGAGAAGAAAGCCAAACCCTAGTACTTGTTAAATTCACCGACACAATTACTGGTCAAAATTCAAAAAACTTTACAGAAAAGTTTCCACCCCCCCCGGCAACAATAGAACCCTTTGAAAAAACAATGAAATATTAACACTAAATTCTGGCACTCTTGTTGCGTACTATTACGTGACCCCCTTCTTCTTTCAGCACCGTTGAAAAAAGATACCCCATTGCGGGAATAGGCGTTCACATGAGCTCCGTACCAGACGACCTCCGGCTGTTCGAAAAGAAGTTCTCCATACTGCATGAAATATCGAATGCCTTGGTTGCCACGGACAATCTGAGTGCAATCGCCAACCTCATGCTCGACCTGGCCATCAACTACACAAGGGCCGAGAAGGGGTCTCTCATGCTCGTCAACGAGCGGGATGAACTCTACATCCTTGCGGGACGCGGCATAGATCTCAACCTTGTAAGAACCTACCGGGCAAAGATCGGCGAAGGAATTGCCGGAGTTGTGGCAAAGAACCGCACTCCCGTGCTTGTGGAAGATCTGGCCAACGAGCCGCGGTTCAAGGGGATAACCCGCGACCGCTACCGGACCAACTCCTTCGCATCATGCCCCATCATAAGCAAGAACCGGCTCCTTGGTGTCCTCAACATAAACGACAAGGCTGACGGAGCCCCCTTCAACGAAGACGAGTTCTCCCTCATCAAAATCATTGCCAATCAGGCAGCCATTGCCATGGAGAATGCCATTCTCGTCGGCCAACTCCGTTTCAAGGCCGCGGAACAGGAAGGGATCAACCGCAAGCTCATCGAAAGCGACGTGGTAAAAACCGAATTCATCACCCGGGTATCCCACGAATTGCGTACCCCCCTCAACTCCATCAAGGGTTCCGTCTACTACCTGAGGCAGTCCGAACGCCTCTCGCGGCGCGAACAGGAAGAGTTTTACGACATCATTTCCGGCGAGACGGACAAACTAATCGGCATCGTGGAAAACCAGCTCGACTTCCTCCGCTTTGAAGACGAGACGATGCTCATAAACAAGACCCTGGTAAGCCTCAGGGAAGTACTGAATGAAGTGTGCGGCTCAAAGAACATCAAAACCCTCTTTGCCCGCAAAGACATAAGCATTGACGTGGAGATAGGAGATGGACTTTCAGATGTAGTCGGCGATAGAATCAGGATAGTTCAGTTTTTCCTCAATATTCTCGAAGGGTTGAGCTTCTTTCTGGAGCGGGGCGACGTGGTTCTCATTTCCGCCCGGGAGAACGATGACATTCACGTATCCATAGGACTTCCGCGCAGACTGCCCGATAGCATCACCCCTTACCTTTTCAGTTCGAATCATCTGTTTCAAACCGATTCCCCCGACGAAAAACTCAAACTCTACCTGGCCCGCAAGGTAGTGGACATTCATCGCTGGGATCTGGTCGCGGAGAACACCGCCACGGGTCTCCTGGTTTCGCTTATCATACCAAAGAGCGCCCGACAGAAGGTAGACGCCGTCGTCAATACAACCCTCGATATGTTCTTGGAGTTCATTGCCGAGGTACTCGATGTGAATATGTGCTCGGTGATGCTCTGCGATGAGATGACGGGCGATCTCATGATCAAGGGCGCGAGAGGTCTTGACGATCACATGATCAAGCAGACCCGCGTACGGATGGGAGACCGGATCGCCGGGTGGGTCGCCCTTGAGGGTAAGCCGCTCTTTATCGAGGATATCGAGCAGGATCCCCGTTTTGGGAGAAAGAGCGTTCCCCAGTACAACAGCAAATCGCTCATTTCACTCCCCCTCAAGGTGGGCGGCAAGGTCATCGGTGTCCTGAACCTCAACAACAAGCGCTCAGCCAGTCCTTTCACCGAGCAGGACTTCGATCTGGCCCAGGCGATGTGCGAACGGGTTGCCTACTTCATGGGCCGGGTCCACGGGGGGGATCACCAGGGGGACGAATTTCGGCAATTGATGACCTCGTTCGACAGCCTTATCACTGCCGAAAAGAAATACCACAAGAAGGATCCCCGCCTCCCCGACATTGCCATGGGAATCGCTGCTCAAATTGGAATCGGGGAAGAGGAGCGCCGGACGATACTCTTTGCGTCGGTTCTCTACGACCTGGGGCTTGTGCTCCTCGAAGAGAGCATCCTGAACAAGAAGGGGAAACTCCTCCCCTCGGAAGAAAACACCCTCAAAATTCACCCTTACACAACGGTGGGGCTCCTGGATTCATTCGAATTCTCCGAAGAGATCAAGCGGGGGATTCTCCACCACCATGAACGGTATGACGGGACCGGTTATCCCGACGGACTGAAGGGAGACGAAATTCCGCTCATCTCGCGGATCCTGTCGGTTGTGGACGCCTTTTGCGCCATGACGTCGGAAAGGCCGTACCGTCCCCGAATGGCCGCAGCCGATGCCCTTGCGGAAGTTCACAAGCATGCGGGGACGCTCTATGACCCGAAGGTGGTGAAGGCGTTGGATTTCGTCGTTGGCGAGAGGGTGGAATAGCCCGTAGCAAGACAGACCAGCGGACGGCTGTTCCGCCTGCCAGTCACCAATCATGCATTAATGCCGTGCTTCCTCATGAGATCATAGAGTGTTGGCCTGCTGATTCCCAACTCTTCCGCAGCCTTGGCAATATTCCCCTTGCTATTGGTAATAGCCCCCCTGATCATCTCCCGCTCAACCTGTTCCCTGGCTTCACGCAGGGTTGTCACCTCGCCGATGCCTGCTTTTCGTGCCGAGGGTCGCTCGGTGAAGCCCAGGTCGTCGGGCTCGATTACTGCCCCCGATGCCATGAGCACAGCCCGCTGAACCTTGTTTTCCAATTCGCGCACGTTCCCTGGCCAACCATAACTTTCGATGTATTCACGGGATGTTTCACTAAAACCTTTTATCTTCTTCTTGAACTCATTGACGCACCGCTTCAGGAAGAAATTGGCTAACAGCATAACATCGTCGCCGCGGTTCCTGAGGGGAGGAAGCGTGACGGTTACCACCCCGATCCGGTAATAGAGGTCTTCCCGAAACCTCCCCTCTTCCATGGCTCGAACGATATCGACATTGGTGGCCGCTATGATGCGGGAGTCAATGTCGATATCCTCCCTTCCCCCAACCCGTTGAATGGCTTTTTCCTGCAGGAACCGAAGGAGCTTGACCTGGAGGTTGAGGGGAAGCTCGCCGATCTCGTCCAGGAAGAGTGTCCCCTTGTGGGCATACTCCACCTTCCCCTGAACCCGGGCCATCGCTCCTGTGAACGCGCCTTTCTCATGCCCGAACAGCTCGGACTCAAGAAGATTTTCAGGGATAGCGCCGCAGTTGATGGGGATGAACGGGCCGTCCTTGCGCAGACTCTGAGCGTGGATGGCGCGAGCCACAAGCTCCTTGCCGGTGCCACTCTCGCCATGGATAAGAACAGAGATGTCAGAGGTGGCAACCTTCCTGATCGTCGAGAACACCTGCTGCATTTCGGCACACTGGCCGATTATCCCTTTTACATCCGGGCCGCTCCCCCCAAGGGCGCTCTGAAGGCGACGGTTCTCATCCTCAAGGGTCTGCAGGTGAAAAGCCCGCTTGATTATAACCTTGAGCTCATTCAGGTCGATGGGCTTCTGGTAAAAGTCATAGGCCCCCATCTGCACCGCCTTCACAGCGTTTTCCTTCCCCTCGTTACCGGTAATGACGATCACCTTTGCGTCGGGGGCGATGCGAAGCATCTCACCGAGGCAGCGAAACCCCTCTTCTGAACTGTCCTCATGGGGAGGGAGCCCCAGGTCGAGCGTAACGACCTGGGGGCGGTGCTTGCGGAAGAGTTCCAGTGCCTCAGAGCCATCGGCGGCCAGATGAAGGGAATACTCCTTCCCAATCCCCCATCGAAGCTGACGGCGGATATCCTCATTGTCATCAACTATGAGCAGCTTTTCCATCAATCGCACCTCAGATAAATTCAGGTTCGGCTATCCCGATCCGCCCCTGATCACCGCAGTTAAACCATACGGTGAAAACCGTACCAACCCCAACGGCACTTTCCACGTCTATTCGTCCGCCGTGGGCCTCGATGATCTGCCGGCATTGATAGAGACCAATGCCGAGACCCTTTTTCTTGGTGGTCTTGAACGGCGAGAAGAGTTGCGTCCGAAGGAACTCTTCCGGTATCCCACAGCCGGAATCACTGACCCGGATGAATGGGGCGCTTCCGGCGCCGACCTCGACCATCACGGGCCCCTTGCCGTCCGTTGCCTCAAGGGCGTTCACCAGGAGATTCATCACCACCTTCTGGATCTCCTCTCGATCCACCTCCGCGGAAGTATCACTACCGGTGACTGAAATCACCCCGTGTCCCGGCACCATGGCCGCCGTGTCGACGGAGAGACGGTGGAGGTCAACCCGCTCAAGCTCCAGCGACCGTTTCTCCGGCAGGTTCTTGAGACGTGAGATCAACACCTTCATGCGGTTGACGGTGTTCGAAAGGGTGTCGAGCAAGTCATCCTGAAACTCGGGGTCGGCAATATGCTCCCGACCGTTGTCCACTGTCAGCGACAGCGTGTAGACCAGATTCTTGAGGTCGTGAATAATGAAGGCCGAAACCCGGCCCATGACTTCCAGTTCCCTCGAACGGGCCAGTTGTTCGGAAAGACGGTAGTTCATAAGCGCCGATGCCGCCTGACGGGCAAGGGTCTTCATCAGGTCGTAGTCCTCGTAAAGGTACTGTTCATTCTTGTTAACGGGCCTTCCGAGGACCAGAACGGCCTCCAACCTGTCGGGGCCGAAAAGCGGCACCAGGAACTGAATGCCATTGGCGGTGAAATAGGTTTCCTGCTCGGGAAGGCAAACGGGCGCGTCCTCCCGCAGATTGATAACCCATGACCGGTCGATCATGGGAGTCAGGACCGGATCATCCGGCCTCAGGACGGCGGCAGTGCCCGGAAGTTCGTGGCCGGCTGCCCAGTTGAACTCGTTGCTATCGGCATTGCGAACAAACAACCCACCGCACCCCATGGCAAATATCGCACAGTAGCCAGAAAGAATGGCCGCCATCAGTTCCTCCCCCTGCCGTGCCGAAGCCAGGCGATCGGTGAACTGGAGCCACTGGGTGCGATAGTCGTACTTGCTCTGGTAGAAGTTCTTGTGGATAAAGACCTTGACCTTGCGCTTTGCGCTCTCTGAAAGGAGCACCACCAGGAGGCAGATGCCGACGACAAACGCCACCCCCAGAACAAGGGTTTTTTGTTGTCCCTCGCCGAAGTACCGGAGTCCCTCCCCCATAATCCCCAGGGCTACCAGGTAGAGACCCACCGCAAAGAGGACCACTGACTTGTAAGCCATGCTTTTGGAGACGGCGATCCTGACCCCGCTGCCGCGAACCAGCAGAGAATAGAGCATCATCCCCAAGGCAAGGATGAATACCAGGGACCGTAGCGGCATCAGGTTCATGTTGATGGTCCGGTAGAGGAGCCCCTGGCTGTAATAAAATATGAGCACGGCCAGGAAGCTTCCCGCACCGATGAAATCGAACTTGATCTTCCACCGCGACGAAAGCGAAGCGTTGCTGAACGTGGCCTCCAGATTGATAAGCGAGATCACGACGTAGGCCAGGAGCCCGCAGTAGAAGACATATCCGGCGTTTGAGAGAAAAAGTATCCGTTCGGAATCGAAGTCGGGCGAGTAGAAAAACATTGAGCGCGGGAGTGCGAGGACAGCGGCGGGAAATATCAGGCTTGCCGTCAGGAAAACCCTCTGGGCGACCGTGACGAACCGAACAGCCACGGTGCGGGCATGGGTGAGGCTGAAGGCGAGCCACGCCGCCGGCACAACCCCTTCGGCAATAAGGCTGTAACGCTTCCAATCGAGAGGATCACCGAAGTACCCTGCCACTGCGGCCAGATCGCAGAATTCAACGGACGCCGAGACCGCAATGGCCACCACGGACATATAAGCGGCGATGGTGCGCCCGCTCCGCCAGAGCGTACACGAAACGTAGACTGCGGCCAGGAGCAGAGCTATCGATGAAAGGACGATCTGAATCATTCGTTACCCGTAACGCTACAGCCTCCAGAGCCTGATGCCGGCGGCCCGGACCGCGGCGGGATCGTAGACACCCTTCACATCCACGAGCACCGGCCCGTCCCCCATCAGCCCCCGGACCCCTTCCACGGACAGTTCCCGGTAGTCGCGGTGCGCAACCGCGGCAACCACCGCGGCCGCCGGTCTCAGCTCCCCGAAGGGGACGAGCCGGACGCCATACTCGTGGGAAGCCTCTCCCGCATCGGCCAAGGGGTCGTGCACCTGGACCTCGATGCCGTAATCCTCCAACTCGCGGATGATGTCGATCACCTTGGAGTTGCGGAGATCGGGGCAGTCCTCCTTGAAGGTGAGCCCCAGCACCGTCACCGTGCAGCCACGTACGCAGTGCCCCGCATGGATCATCCCCTTCACCGCCTGCTGGGCAATATATTTCCCCATGCCGTCGTTGATCCGGCGGCCCGCCAGAATGACCTGGGGGATATAGCCGATCTTCTCCGCCTTGTGGGTCAGATAGTAGGGGTCGACGCCGATGCAGTGTCCCCCGACGAGCCCCGGCCGGAACTTCAAGAAGTTCCACTTGGTTCCGGCCGCCTCCAGCACATCATTGGTGTCGATGCCGAGACGATCAAAGATAATTGCCAACTCGTTCATGAGGGCGATATTCAGATCCCGCTGGGTATTCTCGATGACCTTTGCAGCCTCGGCCACCTTGATGCTCGCCGCCCGGTGGACCCCGGCCGTCACCACCGACTCATAGACCCGGGCGACGGTCTCCAGGGTCGCCGCATTCTGCCCCGCCACCACTTTCTTGATCTTTGTGAAGGTGTGTTCCTTGTCGCCGGGGTTGATCCGCTCGGGGCTATAGCCAACCGTGAAGTCACTGCCGCTCTTCAGGCCCGACACCCGCTCCAGCACCGGCACACACTCATCCTCGGTGACGCCGGGATAAACCGTTGACTCGTACACAACGATATCGCCTTTTTTCAGAGCCTTGCCAACCGTTTCCGATGCCTTCAGCATCAGGGTGAGATCGGGCTGGTTGGCCTCGTCAACCGGCGTCGGCACGGCGACGATATGAAAATCCGCCTGCTTCAGCTCGTCGATGGAATCGGTAAAAAGGATATCAGCAGCCTTCAGATCCTCCGTTTCCACTTCCCCTGTCCTGTCATGTCCTTCCCTGAGCTCTCTGATGCGCACCGGGTTAATGTCAAAACCGACTGTTTTTCTGACCTTGCCAAAAGCCACCGCCACCGGAAGCCCCACATAGCCGAGCCCCACGACGGAAACCGTACGATTGAGAGAATTCATGCATACTCCTGATCCAATTAATTAACACTGACAACGTTGTCAGCTGTCACGCTACAATGAACCTATTTTTACCAGACAACACCGGTCGTGTAAAGAATTTCGACACAAAAACTGAAGCCACATTGTAAGCTGTTCCGACAGGCAGAATCTGGTATACTCTTCGAGTTCCGCCATTCAATGAGGTATTCCACCATGCTCGGTACCTATGCCGTCAGAATACTCCTCGCAGCAACCATCTTCGTTTTCAGCATCACAGCCGAAACCCTGGCTGGGGAAAAACTGGAGCCGTATGCTGCAACTCCGGACCGGGTTCTCGTCATCTACAACGCCGACTGGAAAAACCGGAGTGAAGGGAGCGGCGCGGAACAGGACTCGCGGGAAGTAGCCGAGTACTACGCGGCCATGCACGCCGATCCGAAATCCGGCAAGAAACCCTATCTCCTCGGCCTGAGCTGCCGTCACCCGGGCAAGAAACATCTGAATGACTGGGCCATCCGGGAAGAGAGCACCGATAACCGCAACGGCATCGCGTTCAGGGGCAAGGGCCCGGTCCCGGGCCGTGGTGAACTGGTCCGTGATTCACGCAAGGTGGAACTCCACATTTCTGAGCCGGACGCCGACTGGAAGTCTCTCCGCATTTCCTGCCGGTCCGAGGTTACCGGAGAGGAAAAAGTCGTTCCCCCCATCTCAACGGCCTTGCAGATTAGAGGCATTCCGGCCAAACCGGGCGACGATGCCGTCTACCCTCCCCTGGCCGAAGGTAAGGGACGAAGCATCCGGCTCGACGCATCCCGGTTCTTTCCCGGCACCATCACCATGATGCTTACCCTGAAAAACCGTGCAGGAACGGTGATTCGCGACCTCAAGCTCCGCTACTGGGACATCCGCGACTTTGTCTTCTCCGCCACGGGACCCGATGGGATACCCGACGACAAGATACTCGAAGAAGATGTCCTGACACCGGTGCGAAAATTCCTCGAAGCCCCCCGGAATGCCCTTCCCGACGGCACACGCCTCAAGGATCACATTCTCTACATCGTCGTGGTGCATGGCGTCCCCTATGCGGGGAACGGCGTCTCTGGCATCGACCACGGCGTCACCACAAGCTGGGGCGAGCACGGCTCCCTTGCCTCTGTCGAGCAGCGGCTGCAGACCATCTACTACCCCTGGCCCAAACTGCACCCTCCGGTCATCTCCATCTACAGTTCCCGGGGAAAAGACTCCGACAAGGGGGTGATCAACCACCTCATCACCACCGCCATGCGGCATCCCCTCTTTGGAATCCGCTGGAACCCCTACATGCACCCCGACACTTACTCCTTCATCCGTACCGGGGCGCCGCCCGCCACCTTCATCAACCTCCCTCCCTTCGAGCGGGAGCGTCGGGAAAAGAAAGGTGCCTTCTTCGCCTACGCCGTTTCCCGCCTGGATGGCAAGACCCCCGAAGAGGCCAAACGGCTGGTCGATTACGCCATCTATGCTTCGAAGTACCTGCGCCCCGAAATGGATGCCGAAGAGCGGGGCGACACCCTGAAACGCTTCTTGACGCCGAAGCTTTCTTCACTCCTCGAATCGGTGGTCGTGGAGAAATCATCGGGGGGAAAAGAGCTCGCCGCCCTCGGTTTCCCGATCCGCGAGTCGGAACGTGGCCAGGGGGTCCCCTTCATGGTCCGTCCCGCAAGCGATGCCTCATCTGAGAAATCCGACACGAGAGACTGGCGGCGATCCGGGTTTTACCCGGGGGGTATCGAGCGTTTCGTGAAGAGTTCCAACGGGTTGAACCATAAAAACGCCGAGGCCTGGCAACTCATCTCCCAGGGAGTCACCGTCACCGCTGCCGGCGCACCGGCCGGAAGCGGCGGTCCCCACATTACCAACACAACCTTCTGGGATAACCGGATTTTGCTGAAATACCTCCTGCGTGGCAGAGACCTTGGGGAATGCTTTCTTCGTTCCACCTGTCACGTGAACTGGTCCACGTCGCTGATCGGCGATCCCCTCTTCCACCCCGACCTGAACCATACCATCGTGGACGATACCCCGCCGCGGGCGTACAAGGGACTCGCTATCCAGTGGGCAGTCAGAGACGGCAAAGCCACCGCCATGGTCGGCACTGAACTGGACTTCGATCCAAGCGCACCGGAAGTAGCCCTCATGAACGTCACCGTCACGGCAGCCGATACTCAGCCGTCCACAACCCGAACGGCTCTTTATTCGCGGAGGCCAACCATTGTCGTCACCGGCTTGAAACCGGGCAGATCCTATCACTTCACCGCGGAACTGACCGACCCTTACGGAAATGGGTCCGTCCTGCGCGAAGTCGTCAGCGCAGCTCCCGGATCAGGGCAATAATCCTGCCGCGAACCTCATCAAAGCTTCCAGGTGGCCATGCGCCGTAACTCCCTTCCGCTGCCGACGGTCCGGCGCCAAGGCTTGCCCTGATGCGCTCCAGTTTCCCCTCGACCAGGGAGCCTCGCCCGTCGCCCCGGGACTTTGCCTGGGCAATGAACTCGCGGAGTGTCTGTATATAGCGGTAGTCGTTAATGCCGTCCCGGATCGTTTCCCAGACCGGAGTAGGGATCGGACCGGCAGCGCCCGGATAGGCCACCATAACCTCGGGACCGTCCAGCACAGAAAAGGGGTTGCCATTGCTTCCCTGGCTCATCTGGTAGGTCCATGGCACGACACCGTTCACACCCCAGCGCCACGCGCCGAAGCCGAAGACATAACGGGTATAGCTCAGATTCTGCCCCGTCAGTGCCCCGTTAGGATAGATCCACCATTCATGCGCTGTTTTCCTGAGTCTGTCGGCCTCGGCATCATCGTCTGGATCACCGGTACAGATTACATCCATTTTCGGCCAGGGGCGGGTAATCAGGGTCCTGAAACCCATCTCGCGAACGATTCCATGGAGCGTTTCGCCGACGTTGGTGCGCACCCGGTCCCGTCGATCCGGCTCATCCACCACCTGGATCAACACCTGTTCCTTCGCAATTCCCTTTTCGCGGCACAATCGTTCCAACTCGGAGAGAAGAGCCCGTAGACGCCGGACAGCCACCACTTCGTCATACAACAGAATGCTCCCGGGATGTTGCGGCTTGGCGGTATTGAGCAAATGCCCGAGATACCAGACAAAGGGGCCGGAGAATCCCTGACTGTGATATGACTCAAGGGCAGCCTTCAGGCCTTCGAGCACGGGTTTCCCCTTGTCGTCAGTGCGATAGAAGAAGTGGGAATGGGGATAGGCGACGTTCATGCCATGGGCACGGAAATCCCGATAGATTTCTTCTCCCCGCTTAACGAGGATTCGCTTCTCCTCAGCGCTCCAACCGGGATTATCCAATTCGTAAAAGGCGTAATCCATCATCATGCCGTAGCGGATGTCCGGTTGCGGCAGCGTGAACGGCAGGACTTCGACCGTCATTGGCAGTTCGGCAACCGTCCCTGCATGGTTGCGAACCATCAAGGCCCCACGGTAAATGCCAGAAACCGCACCTACAGGAATGGCAACCGAGATCCAGAAACTCCGCGTCTCATCATGACCGACCGTCACCGCGCCCTGTTCGATCAGCCGAGGTGCCCGGCGCACATGCAGCACAGTCTGCTCCGCATCCTCCCGAACCACTTCGTTCAAGTCCCTGACAGCGCCACTGAGAACCGCCCCAGACAGTATCGAGCCACTGACGCTTCGCAGGGGCGACACTTCAAGAGACACGACACCGAGATTCCGTTTCCCCCGCAGAGAAACCGCAACAGCCTGGGTCTCACCCCGTGCCAAGCAGATGCTCACCCCATTATCCACCGAACCCTTGCCAGGCACACTGTTACTGAAGACCCGTTCTTGGGGGCTATGGGCAAAGAGAATCCCGTCATCGGTATCGACCCGAGCCGAGACCGAACGGATCGAATGGCTACCAGCCGGTGGTTGGTCCGCAATATATCGGAACGGTTTGTACTCATACCCCTTTGCCACAAACCTCCGTCCAAGCTGGTTGCGTCGGAACTCGTGGAGGAGTTCGGCCACGACATGGCCGTCACGTTCTATCACGCGTATATGAACTGAATAAATGCCGTCTGGAATGGAATAGGGACGTTCAGGATCAAGGAGGTCTGCCTGGTGGGGGATGTCGAAGCCGAAACTTCCCGTTGGGCCATCAAGCCGGTAGATAGTGTCCCGTCCGAGTGGCACCCCGTCCCGGCGCAACTCCCCCTGCACTGTCAGCCGGTCATAGGGAATGCCTCCCGCATCGACCTTGAATCCGACAATCAGGGACGAGCGCATCTGTGGCTGCCGGAGGGTAATTACACGGTCACGGAGCTGGTAGGAGACAATATGCACTCCCGTTCGGGAACAACCCGAGACACCGGAAAGGAGGAGCACCAGAATCGCACAGAGTGTACCGACTGCACAGAAACCAGCGCCCACATTTCTCTTCACTTGCTCCTCCGCAGCCCCGTTCCGGCCTTGCGGTTTATCAACACACTGTCAGAGCCGGTCAAACCTTCACCATTTTCGGCAACGACACGTATTGAGTGGAGCCCTGGGGCCATCAGGCAGGTATTCACAGTCGTCTCGAAGGGAGGCTTTGTAATCTTTTGCACCAAAGTCCCGTCCACCAGAACTGAAACCGCCACTACGCCACCCTGGTTCCCTTTCCCCTTCGGGGCGGTGAGTTCCACCTTTACAGGAAATGCCCCATCAACGGATGTACGGTCGGCAGGAGCAATGATACGGACCACCGGTTTGCCATTGTCGATGGTAAAGTGCACCCGCTTCTCTGTGGCAGGCTTCGAGCCACCCGTATAGCAGTACAGGACCACCGAGGCAGGACCGTCAGGGAAGAGCCGTGTATCGAGCTTGTATCCCTTTCCTCCCCACACGTAGGGCGGAGGGCCATATTCCCTCCAGGCGTAACGATCCTTCGCCCCCGGCTCCTGAATGTAAAATTCCACTGAATCCACAACGGAAGGGTTACTGACCCGTGCCTCAATGGAAATCTTCCCGTTCACCGTCGCTCCCTCCCGTGGCGAGAGAAATTCGATGGCCGGCGGTTTGTCAGAGCCATATCCCACATTTGTCAAGACAAGGGTTGCCAGAAACGTCGTTACTGCTAACGGCGCGGAGAACGTCGCCATAGTTCATATCCCCCTGCAACTCTGATACGCGTCGAGGTCAACCGGCACTGCTACGACCGACGGTTCCCGCTTTCCGAGTGCCCGGGTCAGATTGGCGGGAGGATGAACCTGCACGTACACCGTATGTGCCCCCTTGAGCTGCGCAATATCCCACTTCACCGAGACATTTCGGTGCTCAAGGGGGAAAAGCCGCGATATCGTCTCTCGACCGATTTCCCTCCCCCCTTTGGCTGGGTTGCCGTCATACATCGTCACCACGACCTGTTCTCCTGTCCCGTGATCGTCCAGAAAAAGGCCGTAATCTGCAGAGTTGCTGAAGTTCCGGACTGTCGCGACAACAGCAAGTGCCTCTGGATGGTCCTTGACCCTCTCGAAACGGATAAAGGATTCCGAGGGGATACGAACGTCAGGGGGACTCAGCACCTTGACATTCCGCGAGAACACATTGTTGGCCTTGTCCGATTCCGCTACCCGATTATCCGGGTCCACAACGGCGTATACCTGCACGCCGGGATTAACGGCCCTGCCCGCGATTTTCCGTGTGGCCTTCCAATGCACACGGGCCAGGCCAGTCCCTCCAACAGGGATACGCGATATCGTGTCCCTGCCAATCTCAACCCCGCCCTGCGCAGGATTGCCGAGGAAAACAGCCACCGGCACGCCATGGGCCTCTGCGGCTCCATGGTTGGTCACCCCCACGCTCACCGTAACTTCTTCTCCTTCGAAGGGCGTGTCGGTAGAAAGCTTGATAGGTAAATCGTCACGCCAGGCGTAGGTAACCTTGACTGTCCGCCCTGTCTTTGATTCATCGGAAAAAATAATCCGGTTGTCGCCCGGCCGCAGCGCCGGCAGGCACCGAGGGTTGTAGGCCAGCACCGATGTACTTTCCAGGTAATAGGCACCGACATCGCGGGGGGATTTCCCGGCGCGCATCTTCAGTCGCATCAGATAGGAATATTTCCAGGGAACGTCCGTGGTCACCTGCTGGGTCTGGGCGGTTACTGCCGAAGCCTTGACGGTCCCCGATCCATCGGCGTGCCAGAGGGGAACCCACCGCTTGCCGTTGTCCGTTGAGATATCCATTTCCACCGAATCTCCGGTCCCCTTGCGGAAAAACGACCCGGACAGTGTCGTCTCCGGTATGAAATAGGGGGTCTTGACCCGGTACACCAACACAGCCTCCTGCTTTGCATTTTGGGGGTGAATATAGCCGACTGCAGCATCCCGCCAGTCGACATTTGTGGAACTGACGAGCCCGCTCCGGCTTTGGGAGCGATCCTTGAAATCACGGTGAAACGTGAACAGGCCGTTCCCGTAGAAAGGCGGCTCCCATGCGGGTTCTTTCCCCCCCTCTTGGCCCCGGTTGAGACACCACTTCCCCCGACTATGCCAATCAAGGGTCAGCACGTCCCCCTTTGCCATGGTGAACTCATTGGAATAGACCGGCGATCGACCGTGCCCGTTCGGATGCATGGTCATGTAATAGTATTTCTTGCCGGCCTTGCGCGACGAACCACGCCGCAGCATCGTCCAGAGTTCCACGCTATCGTTGAGCTCATCGAGGCTCGCAATGGTCCGATTGTCCTTGAGGAGAAAATAGGTTCGGGTGTCGGCGTCAATGTAATGCCAGCCATTGTCGTAGTACACTTCGGTCGCGGCATGGTTGCCGATATTGACATGACGTGCCGTAAGCCCGGCTGTCCACCAGAGAGACTCCAACACCGCCGCATAGGTTCCGCAGTACCCGTAGCCGTACACATTCAGGTGTTCAAGCCCGTCCAGGCTCGTCCCCCATCTGCCGTGGTAGCAGGAGTCCATGACGAACCTCCAGAGGGCCAAGGCCTTTTCTTCAGCGGTCATGCCGGGGATCACCACGCCGGCAACGACTGACGCAAGACTTGAACAGTCAACCGAACCGCTGGAGCGGAGGTGGGGGGTAAGAGATTCCCCCCCGTTAACTTCGATACGGACTGATGTGTTTTCAAGGGGAGCGTCGGATGGCGTATGTATGGAGAATGAATGCTGCTGCGCGGTAATGATTTCTGTGTGACTCCGATCACCACCAACCAGGGTCAGGTCGGGCAGGACCGGCTTGCCTAAACACGACGCTCCACCCATGGTGACCCAAAAAGCCACCATGGCTGTCAACCGTATACTCCGACGCATGACTTTCATCTCCCCTTGACCGCCACGACACTGAATTCAAACTGAGATGGTCGTCCCGTCAACGCTCCCTCGAACGTGAGGGTTCCCTGGGCACTGGCCGTGGCTGTGGTAACAATCTTGCCGTCCTGCCGCACCTGATACTCCCGGCCGGGCTTCAGATTGCATAGCAGCTGCCAAACCTTGCCAGTTCCGGCAAGCGAGTAGCTCCCCTTGGTCAGGAAATCGGCTCCCTTGGCAAAAAGAACAGCCCGGTTACCGATGAGCGCCCCATAAAGCGAATCGTCTCGAGACTCGATCAGCACGGCGTCATGTCCCCCACTTCCCTTAAGGGATGGGTGAAGGACATGGAGAAAATTATCTAATTTGGCGTGTTTTTTCGGGCTTACCTCGACCCTCCAGAGGCCGTACTGGTTGCCGTCGCCGTAGCTGTAGCCAAAGCCGTAACCCCATGGATAATCAATGCGCCCGGCATCGTTATCCCGGTCAACGCCTTCAACCCCCATATGCCTGAACTCCTGGATGACCCGCGCGCCGGTGGGGATATCAGCACCGGGGGCCGACTTGATCGCCCTGACGCAATTCAGGAGCTTTGCCGGGCTCTGCCCCGGTCTGGTCCTTCCGTCACAGAAGTATGCAACCCGGTCGCTGAACGAGTGGCCAGAGGCGTGGGCCGCCTGAGGCCAGACCGAGTAGCGGTCGAACACCTCACGGTTTGGGTCAGGCGGTTGATTGGTAATGATAACCGTCGGATGCTCCGGCAATCCCGTAGTCGACGCAACCTCGATGTCAATGGGCCCGTTATCCGTTGATCTGAGCGGCTTTCTGAGGGTCGTGGTCATGGAACCGCCCAATCTTTTAACCACTCGGTTATCTTTTTTCGGCAGCAGTGTCGTGCTTGTCAGTTGTGACCGCTCCTGGCGGACCGAAACCGTAGTCGTGTTTTCCGAGAGGTGAATCCCGCCGGCGTCGGTACCCACGACCACCCTCGCAGAGCCGTCAAACTCGGGGCGCGCCCTGAGCTGAAGGAGCCACAGCTTCTTGAAATCGGGCTTTACCGCATCGACCCGGTCGAACACCACGAAATAATCGTCATCCCCTCCCGGTGAACGGAGATAGACGAATTCGCGCTGCACCAAGGAAACCTTCGCCCTGTTCTTTCCCGTGGTCACTGCAGTGGAGTTGTAGGCACGGGTGGCATCGGCGGCTGTGTAGACATAGCGGTCACTCCGCTCGAACCGGACCAGCCCGCCGATATCGCGGTAATTGCCGTTGGCAGTCCCGTTGTAGGTCCGTCCCCACTTGTCATCCCAATAGGGGGTAATGCGCTGGCCGCCGTCGTTGGCCCAGCCGCCGAAATCTTCATTCGGATCATAGATCAGAAGGTTGTTGGTCGAAATGGTGCGGGTGAAAAAATTGGCCGCCTGAGGCCACCCCGGATTCTTGTCCCGCAGGGGTCCCCCCTCATACCAGCACATGTAATTCCCCGAACGTGCCAACGCCAGTTCCTCTCCCTTGGCGATCATGAACGCCAGGCTGTCGTGGTGCATGTGGCCGTGATAGTAAAAGGGCTCGGCCTTGAAGAGGGCATAGGTAGCGTTGGGGTCGTTCCAGGCGCTCCGCATGGCCACCCACCCGATGCCGGCTTTCTTGCCGAAGCGGTCCCGGTCAATCTCTCCTGCCTGCTCATCCCACCCAAGAGCTTCTGCCAGGGGCAATCCAACTTCCTTGGGATCAAGCGGGGGAATCGTTTCATCGAGAAGCACAAACGAGACGGGGTTTTCAGCCTGATAGGGAATTCCTCCAAAGGCCTCCTTAACCAGCCACATATAGAGGCTTGCCGTCTTTTCATCACCCTTGCGGCGGAATTCCGCAGCGGTGATTGCCATATTTGTCGCCATTCCTTTCCCAACAGAACCATAGTCCGTGGTGGTGGAAGTCCAGTTGTCATGGAAGGTGGCAAAGTAACGGGAGGTCTTGCCGGTCTTGGCCCGCTCGATGGAAAAGGGGAGCAAGGCCTGGATAAGATGGTTGGGAAGCCGCGTAAAGACTTCCTGATCTAGAAAGAATGACGACCTTGTTGCCGTCGACAGGGCGAGAAACGGATAGAATGTCCCACCCAACTGGAAAATATAGTAGGTTCCATCGGCAAAGCCGCCATCCTCGCCGGCAACTTGCTCCATGGCCAGGTTGTCCCGTAATGTCTCTCGAATGGCCGTTACGAGGAGTTTTTCCGCATAGGCGTCATCTATACCGTCACCATAGAACGACAGGGCAGCCACGATCCCCTCGGGTCGCGGAGACGCCCGATAGCCGTGGGTCTTTTCATTATGGACTCTGATTTCCTTTCCGATCCTCTTCTTGCAGAAATCCACAAACGCCCGCTTTTCCTGCTGAGTAAGCGCCCCATGGGCCCAGTCGTACAGAACCGCAAGATCATCGGGCGCTGCCTTGCCTCCACCGTTTATGGCGTCCATCAGAGCCTTGGCAGCCATCCTGCCGTAGTCGTTTCGGGACATCTTCGCCCCGTGCTCGGGCCCGATCCCCATGGCGTAGAAGAGCGCCGCCTGCTTGCCTCCCATTCTTTGGTGCATCAACTTCCAAGGACCTGCCTTGGATGTCAGCGCCTCCGACTTCAGTGCCGGAATCCTCTCCGGCGTCAAATAAATGCGGGGATGTCCTTTCCGGATGGCGGTGACAACCTTTTTCGCCTCCTCATCCGCCCAGGCGCGGGGCACCCCCTCTGACTCCGAGGATGCGGTTTCGCGGCACGCAAACAGAACAACGGTGAGCGACACCGTCAGCAGTAGCGTGAGGAACGATCTCGCGGCAATGGACTTAGGCACGATTTTCATCATGCACCTCCTACGGCGGCCTGGTAGGTCCGCTCCTGCTCCTCGCACAGCATGCCCCAATCGTAGGTAAGGGCGCATTCCCGCGCATTCCGCTCAAGCGCTTCACGCAAATCCCTGTCCACGAGAACGGACATGACCCCGTCCGCAAACGCATCGGGGGTGTCGGCAACAAGTATATTCCTGCCATGCTCCACCGCAAGCCCTTCGCATCCCACCGACGTTGAAACAATGGCCTTACCCATCCCCATGGCATCCAGGATCTTGAGCCGCGTGCCGCTGCCGATCCGGATCGGCACCACCACCACCCGCGCCTCGTCAACATGCGTGCGGATGTCATCGACGAAGCCGGTCACCTTCACCCGCAAATCGCCGGCAGCAGCATCGGCAATCTCCCTCGGGGGGGCCGTCCCCACAAAGATGAATTCGGCGTCGGGCTTCCGCTGCCGGATCAGGGGACAAATCTCGCGCCAGAAATAGAGGACTGCGTCACGGTTGGTGTGGACATCCATGTGCCCCAGCCAGAGCACGGAGTTTTCCACAGGTGGCCGTCCCATGGGCTTGAAGAACTCGGTATTCGTCCCGTTGGGCACCACGGAGATCGGAATAGTTATCCCCATGCCCAAGAGAACATCACGGTCCAGCTCTGAAACGGCGATGCACCGGTCGAAGCGGTTCACCATCTCCTTCTCGAACCGGCAGAGCCTCTGCCACTGGAGTTTCAAGAAAGCCCGCTTCAGCGGACTCGGGTCCGATTCAGCCCAGCGCTGGAGCCTGACCGATTCCACATTGTGATTGACCAGGATTTTGGGGAGATGGGAGAACTCATTCAGGTAAACCGACAGGGGAAGCAAGTCCACATGGACAAGGTCAATCTTGTTGTTGGCAATGATCTCCCTGATCTTGGCCCGCATCGCCGGGGAGTCGTATTTGGACGCCACAAAAGGGAGGTCTGACAGGAGGTTGCAGCCGAGGGAAATTGCCAGTTTGGCACGTGACTGATCGACCGGAATCGGAAACGTATGCACTTCCTTGCAGAAACTCCTCAGGTGCTCGATGTGTTCCGGCTTCAGCTCATGTTCCGGTTGCTGGATGAACGTCACCAGGGTCACGTCATGGCGCCTCGCCGCATCCCGCAGAGTATGGTAGGTGCGCAAACTGTGACCGTTGATGAGGGGATACGGGCTCTTGGTGGAGAGAAACAGGACGTTCATCCTTAACGGCCTCCTGTCCGGACCATCTCCCGGTAGAGTTCAATGTACCGCTGCGCCATGGTTTCGGCAGAATAATGCTCTTTCACTCGTTCATATCCTTTCAGCGCCCTGCTGAGGGTCTTGTCCGCCTCACCGTGGCTGCGGATGATGGCTTCGGCAAGGGCCTGCGCGTCGCCAGGGGGGACAACCAGGCCGGTGGCGCCATCCTGAATAACCGTAGGAATTGCTCCCACATTGGTGGCGATGGCCGGGACTCTTGCCGCCTGTGCCTCCAGAAGGGCCATGGGAAGCCCTTCACTGAGAGAGGGAAGGACAAAGAGATCAAAGCGGGGCAATATCAGCGGAACGTCATCACGCTTCCCGGCAAAGACAACCGCTTCCGCAGTCCCCTGCTGCCGGGCCATCTGCTCAAGGCGGGTTCTCTCAGGACCGTCTCCCACCAGGACACAGACGGCATTAGGTATCGTATTGCGGACGCTTTTCAGCGCCTGCAGCAGATGGCGGTGCCCCTTTTCCTCCGTGAGCGCCCCAACCGTACCGATCACATAGGCATCACCGGCTACCCCCAGCACACTTCCGGCATCAGCCTTGGCCGGCAGGTTTTCGAAGCGGCCGAAATCGACCCCATTGTCTACGACCGTCAACCCCCCCCTACCGATTCCCAATGCCGCAAGCTGATCGGCAATTTTCGGAGATACGGCAACCACTCGATCTGCCCTCCTCACCAGCATGGCATCGAGAAGGGCATAGAGAAACAGCTTGAAACCGGCCCGACGGCCGTGATTGGTGACAATCCAGCGGGCGCCTGACTGCGCTGCAGCCTGCCGGGCGTAGTAATTGCTCTTGTAGTTGTGGGAATGGATGATCTGCATCCCGTCCTTCCGGATCTCCTCCGTCAGGATGTCAATGACGCCCGCGTCGAGCCGTCCGCCGCACGGGACAACAAGGGTTGGCATCCCGGCCCCACGGGCCGCATCCGCCAGTTCCGTATTCGGATTTCGGCTGTTTTTCAAAGCGGCCACGGTCACATTCATGCCGAGACGGCGAGACTGGGACGCCAGTTCAAGCAGCACCCTTTCGGCGCCGAAAAGGCCCGACGTACTTATGACGTGCAGAATATGGAGAGGCTCCACGGTCACCAGGCTAGGTAGGTTCAGAAAAAGGAGGTGAGAGCCGGAGCCAGGGAGTTCATGTAGCGCGTCACCACATCCCGCGTCGCATCCACACTCCCCCGCACCGGGACATGCAGCTGCACCTGGGCGCCGCTCGGACGCTTGAACTGCATCTGCTGTTGGAGCATCTCCCACCTGAAAGTCGAATACTTACCGGTCATCCGGTCGCCGGAGAGATAGAAATAGTAGATGACCCGTACCGGCTCGGAATGTCCCAGCACCAGCCTGTTGAGGTCAATCTGCTCTTGCTTGCCACCCGCGAGCGTCACCGTAATCGGGACAATCCGCTCATCAAGAACCTTCATGCCGACGCCGGTATTGCACGACTCGGGGTTGTGGAACCCGATCTTGTTGTCGGGATAGTAGACCAGAGAGAGATACACATGCTCACCCTGGGGGCTCGAATAATCGCGGCTCAGGATGTACTCGGTCTCCAGGATGTCCTTCACCCGGTCCTCAACGGTGTAGGGGGTTCCCCGCCATTCTCCCAAGGTGAAAGGGAAATCTTCGAGCTTGACCGTAACCGGCTTGTTGGCCAGGTGGTTGTCGAGGAAAACAAATCCCGACGTGGCTAGAAGCAGTAACAATATTATGATCGCTCTCATTCAGGACGCTCCAGCACTCGCATGACGCCGAACAGCACGGCCATACTGATAAAGAAAACCGCCAGCCCCGATGTGGTGTGAAACCAGTGCTCCGGCGACGCCCATTCTCCCCCCAGCTTGTCGGCCACGAAGATCAGGGTGCAGACCCTCAGCACGTTGGTGGCAATAGCCACCGGAACAGCAAGGATAAAGATAAGAAACTTCCTCGCAAAACTGCCTCGTAGGAGGTAGGCAAACAGTGCCCCCATGGCCATGAGCGCAATGAGGGAACGGATGCCGCTGCAGGGGTCTCCCACCGAGAGAGTCGCGTTGGTCAGGTGAATCACCGCCCCTTCACGGACAATGGGCATTCCGGAGCGCTCCATGATTGCCGTGCCCATGTTGGCAACCATCATCTTCAGGGGAAAGGAAACCGCGGAGATCACCCGCATCGGCAGCGGAAACATGAAGGCGAGGAACCCCAGGGGAAAAGCAAGCCGCCTGGTTATCACTGGGCCGTAGAGATAGAGGCAGAGGCCGATGGCCAGGGCCATGATCGAGAAACCGGAGGTGAAGAAGGTATGGGTCCAGACGCTTGCCACGTGGGTCAGCAGCGCAGCAATGATCAAACCCAAACCAAGTCGTGAACTCGACTGGGGCAGTTCTGCCAGTTCCTTCCGCTTCATCCAGACCAGATAACCGCAGATGAAGGGGATCAGGTAGCCGTGGGAATAGTGGGAATCGGGATTATCATAACGCTCCACGAGCCACAGGAACGTATCGTGGTAGGCATAGATGAAAAGCCCCAGGCACACAAGCCCCAGGACCATTCCTTTTCTGTCGGGCAATAAACTATTTTTTACAGCGATTTCCATTGAATTACCTCTCATACCCAAAAGCTTTCACCACGAAATCACGAAATTGGGAAAGCACGAAAGAAAACCCTCAAATCTTTAGACTTTTACTTGCTTTATGCCTTTTTTCGTGCTTTCAACCTTTCGTGCTTTCGTGAGAAGGTTTTTAAATCCAAAGACTTTCACCACGAAAACACGAAATTAGGAAAGCACGAAAGAAAACCCTCAAATCTTTAGACTTTTACTTGTTTTATGCCTTTTTTCGTGCTTTCAACCTTTCGTGCTTTCGTGCTTTCGTGAGAAGGCTTTTGATTCAAATCCTTCCCGAGCTCAATTTACAATATAGTTCCTCGTGCGCTTCAACCATGGCCCGCACCGAGAATCGTTCCTCCGCCACGCGCCGGGCTGCTATACCCATGGCCTGGGCGCGAGTCGGGTCATCCAGCAGCGCCCCGACAGCCTCCGCAAGGGAGGCCGAATCGGCAGGAGGCACCACGAGCCCGGTCACACCGTCCTGGACCAGTTCAGGGTTCCCCCCCACCCGTGTCGCCACGACTGGCTTGCCGGCAGCCATGGACTCCATGATGACATTGGAAAGCCCTTCGCTCGTGGAACAGAGCACCGAAACATCTAAGTGCGCCAGGATCGCCGGTACATCGCCCCGCTTTCCCAGAAAATGGATCCGCTCCGAGAGACCGAGATCCCGTGCCTGCCGTTCACAGTCGGCCCGAAGCGCGCCGTCTCCCACCAGGATGAAGTGAACAGCGCTTTGTTTCCTCGCAACTCGATCCGCCGCCTCGATGAAGTAACGGTGTCCCTTGATCTCGAAATTCATATTTGCCACCATCCCCACCAAGGGACCAACAGCCGGCAGACCTAGATCAGGCCGGGACGGCAGTGGAGACGTGGCACCTTCCAAAGTTCCTTCCTCCAGGGCATTGTAGATGACCTCGATCTTCCCGGCGGGAAATCCCTCCCTGGTGACGGTTTCATCTTTCACTGCCTGGCAGACGGCCACAAGACCATCGCAGGATTGGGAAGATATCCGAAAAATCCGGTCATACACCGGCTTGCGCTTGAACCCCAAGTCCCGCCTCGATGTCATCCATACTGGCACACCGGCAAGCAGTCGTGCCAGCCATCCCATCACCTCAGCCTTCTCGAAGAAGGTCTGGATAATATCGACCCGTTCTTCCCGCGCCAGGCGGGCAATACGGAGCACCTGCCCAACTCCTGAGGGCGAGTAGAACTTGCCCGTCGGAAAATGGAACACCTGCGCTGAACCAAGTTTCCCGCTCATAAGAGGAACCGCCCCCCGTGGCGCAAGCTGAACAACCAGGGGTCTGAAACGGGACGGGTCGAGGGACGACGCCAGGATGCCGAGCTGTTTCTCCGCCCCCCCCTGCATCGGCGAACCGCACGGGGACAGGAAGGTGTCGATGATGTACATGACCGTAATCGGACGATCACAAGATTTCTGCTGACCGGATGCATCACCCATGGAGTTTCTGCTGCGCCTCCGCAACCTTGCTGCCAACCCTTGTCACAAGCTCCCCCATCGCCCCGAACCTGAAGTCACCCAGAAGGCGGTCCAGGCGTCTGCCTGTCTTGCACAGGTTCACGTAGTGCCTGAACCGGTAATCGTGCCGGATCGGGACTCGCGGCTGTTCAGGGTCAAGCTCCCAGGGATGAAGATAGAACACCAGCGCCCTCCCCTCGTCATTGATCCGTTGCGCCAGATAGCGGAAGAACGGATAGGGGAAGAGGCGGAAATACCCCCCGCCAGCGGCGGGAATGTTCTTGCCGCCGAACCTTATCGTAGACAGGGGCACCTCCACCAGCCCGTTGTTGAAGCGGAACGGAGAGAGCGAAGAGCCGCTGAAGCCGTACCGGTCATGGAACGAGGTGGGGAACACGCTGGAGTCGTAGGTGAACCCCTCGTCAACCAGCACGTCGAGTGCCCAGGGCGTCTCCGGATTAATGGAAAACGAAGGCGCCCGATACCCCCGGACCACCGTTCCCGTGAGCCCCTCAAGAATCTCCTTCGAGCGCCGAAGATCCCGGCGGAACTCCTCAGGGGTCTGGGCGTAGACCAGTTCATGCCCATAGCCGTGGCTGGCGATCTCGTGCCCCGCAGCGGCAATCTCCCTCACGAGATCGGGGCACCGCTCCGCCACCCATCCGAGAATAAAGAATGTTGCCCGGGTCTGATGGCGCCGCAACAGATCCAATATTTTGCGGGTATTGTTCACCACCCGAAGGTCACACGTATCCCAACTCTCGGCGGCAATGGCCCCCTTCAGGTTCTCCACCTGGAACCAGTCTTCTATGTCGAAACTAAGAGCGTTTAGCATTCAAATTCTTTGACCACGAAAACACGAAATTGGGAAAGCACGAAAATAAACCCAAGTCCTTTAATTTTTTGTGTTTTTGCCTTTTTTCGTGCTTTCAACCTTTCGTGCTTTCGTGAGAATGTTTTTAAATTCAAAGACTTTCACCACGAAATCACGAAATTGAGAAAACACGAAAATAAAACCCCAAGACCTTTAGTCTTTTTGTGTTTCATGCCGTTTTTCGTGCTTCAACCTTTCGTGTTTCCGTGAGAGTATTTTTGTTTCAGCGGATAAACTGAACAGTTATCGCCAAGCTCCCTTGTGAGATGAGGGGGTCGAATTCATGGTGATCCGATGTCAGCAGGATAGCCTCCTCCCGAGCAGCAAGAGAAACCGCAAATGTATCCGCCAACGAGATACGTCCCCCTGCCTTGATCCTTCCAGCATATTTCCAGAAATTGACATCCATATCTTCACGGATGATCACATCACCGGCAATCAACGAATCCAGTAGTTCATCCGCATGAACCTGACCCTTCGCACGGAGGCAGTCGTAGTACACTTCACAGACATTCACCGCATGCATCATGACCGTCGAATCCTGAGACCGTAGGACCTGATCGATTACCTCAGCTCCTTCCTCATCCCGCAAATATGCAATAAGAGCGCATGCATCCATCACGTAGTTCATAAGCGCAATCTGCTCTCTTCATGGTCGATCTCCTCCTGCTTACGGCGGGAAAACTCCTCGCTCAGGGGCATCTCGCGATACTGTCCCCGTAAAGATACGACAGCCTGTCGTCGCCCTGGGACAGCGGGCGATACGGAGGCTTGTTCATCCTCCAGTTGCACGGGAAACGGAAGCCCTTTCCGATTGCGAACCGCACTCAGAAAAATCTTTATGGCCTCGGATGTGGAAAGCCCCAGCCGGCGCAACACAGCCTCGGACTCCTGCTTGAGCTGGCTGTCGATACGTAGACAAATGGTGGAGTTTTTCGGCATGCTCACACCTCCTCTTTCATTTGCCATAAATTGTAATGCAAATGCATGACAACTACAACGAATCGAATCTGACCACGAAAGCACGAAATTGAGAAAGCACGAAAATATACCCTAAACCTCTAGAGGGAGAGGGAGAGGGCCAGGGTGAGGGGTAAGTGGTTATCCCTTCATTCTCCTGCGCCCCCTCATCCGGCCTTCGGCCACCTTCTCCTTAGGGGAGAAGGGCTTGACTAATCAGCTAAGTTTTATGCCTTTTTTCGTGCTTTCAACCTTTCGTGCTTTCGTGAGAATGTCCTTTCAGATTTCAATAAACTCCGCAATCTTCCCGAGAAGCTCCGCCGCAAGCTCGATCTCTTCAGCCGTATTGTAGATATAGAAGGACATCCGCGCCGTCGGTCCGATGCCGAGCCGGTCATGGAGAGGCTGGGCACAGTGGAAGCCCGAGCGGATCATGATGTTCTCCCTCAGATTCAGCACTTTTGCCACGCCGTGGCACCCCATTCCCTTGACATTGAAGGTGATGACGGAGAGCCGGTCCGTCGGATCGAGACTACCGTATAGCTCCACATTGTCGATGGCCTTCATCCTCTCAAGGGCCAGTGCCATCAGGGCCTTGTCGTGGGCCAGCACATTGTCCATGCCGATGTCATTCAGGTAATCGATGGCGGCGGCCAGGGCAATAGCCCCCTCGATGTTTGGCGTGCCGGCCTCATAGCAGGTGGGGGGTTCCTCGGGAACATAACTTCCCAGATGGGCCTCCTTGATGGTGCTTCCCCCCATGAGATAGGGCTCCATCCGCTCGTAGAGTTCTTCCCGCACGTAGAGGACGCCGATACCCGAGGGCGCAAGCATCTTGTGCCCGCTGAAAACCAGGAAATCGCACCCCATCGCCTTGACGTCGATCTCCATGTGCGGCGCCGACTGGGCCGCGTCCACCAGCACAAACGCCCCGTTTTTCCGCGCCTCGGCAATCACCGCCTCCACAGGGTTGATCAGTCCGAGCACGTTGGAAACATGGGTCACCGCGACCAGGAGCGTTGGTTTCTGTAACTTTTCCTTCAGGTCCTCCACATCTATCCGCCCATGGGCGTCGATGTCCACATAGTCCACCTCCCTGGAACGTCCCCACGGGAGGAGGTTCGAGTGATGCTCAGTAACGGTGGACAGGATCTGCCCCTCCCCCTTAAGGCAGGTGCTCACCAGGTTTATCGCCTCGGTCGTGTTCCTGACAAAGACAATTTCCCGCTCGTCGGCATTGATAAAACGGGCAACGGTCCGGCGTGCCTCCTCATAGAGTTCCGACGATTCCTGGGACAGGGTATGGACCCCGCGATGGATGTTGGCGCAGTGGTTCGCGTAGTAATTGGAAAGCGTATCGATCACCTGGCGAGGCTTCTGGGTGGTTGCGGCGCTGTCGAAATAGACAATCGGCTTCCCATTGATGCGCCTCTCAAAGATGGGGAAATCTCCCCTGATTTTCTGGATGTCCATCAAAAATCTCCTCCTCTTTCCCCTCACCCCCGCCCCTCTCCCTAGGGCGAGGGGAAACTCAAACCCTCTCCCCAGGGGAGAGGGTGGCCGAAGGCCGGGTGAGGTTAACTTACAGCCTGTCGTGCCCTTTTGCCTTGATGAATCTGAACTTCCCGCCATCCTCGGCCTTGATGGTCTTTACCGCGTAGGCCTTGACATTCGCCTCCAGGTCGAAGAATTCCCGGAAATCCCTGGCAATCCCCTCCCGGTCAATCTCCTCACCTTCGACCGGAACACACAGCAGCTCGTACCGGCCGGACGATTTCTCCGTCAACTGGAAGTTGTCGATCTCTTTCCGGGCATGGAAAAAGTCGAACACCTCGTCACTGGTAAAAAACGTCCCCTGGGAGTTGACCAGGGTGTCCTGCACCCTCCCCTCCACCTCAAGGCGGATCCCTCTCCTGCCGCAGCCGTGGTCATCCTCGAAGTACCGCCCCACGTCCCCGATCTCGTACCTGATCCAGGGCATGGCCCTGTTTTCCAGATCGGTCACGTAGAACTTGCCCAGTTCCCCCGGCGTCGCGGCCCGGTCACCGTGACGGACCTCCACATGGTAGAGATCCATGAAGAGATGAACCCCTTCGTGCTTGGGACAATCAGCGGCCATGAATCCCAACTCGCTGCAACCGTAGGTGTCGTACACCTCGCACCCGAATGCCGTGGCGATGGTCTGTTTCATGTAGGGGGTCAACGATCCGCCGAACGGCTTGATGACACCGACGCGGGGAGCGGGAATCCCCTTGTCAAGAATGTACTTGGCAAAGGTGTACAAATAGAGAGGAAGCCCCTCCAGCAGGTGTGGCTGATAGCTCCGGATAGAATCCAGATAGGAAACGATGTCGCTTTGCGGGATATTGGTCCCCTCCGGACCGAAGGAAGGAAGCGTCACCCGCTTGTACAGGTCATGCCGCATGCTGTAGAGCCCCTCGTACACATGCCTCCCCGCACCACCGAAATCCCCCCCCTTAACCAGCGAAACCAGCTTCTTCGTAGAGAGTTTCTCCCCCTTGGGCCCGTCATTGATCCCGCAGATGGTGGTGCACATGTGGGGAGGAATCTCCATCCACTTCATCCCCATCCTATGATTGCCGGCAAGCCGGTGGGCTCTGATCCCCGCAGCCCAGTTGAGGGTGGATTTGCGGAAATCGTGGATCCCCATAATCTTGCGCGTCGTGCCTGAACTGGCAACGTACTTCCAACGGTTGCGGTCCATCCCCTCGGCAGTGATCCCCTCGGGAAAGTTGGCCATGATGTCGTCCTTCGTGGTCGGCGGAATCCGCTCGATGTCCCCGAGGGATTTGATATCTTCGGGATGCAGCCCGATCGACTCGAACCGCTGCCGGTAAAAGGGGACATTCTCGTAGGCATGGCGGACAATGGCTTGAAGCTTGGTCAGCTGCATCTGGCGTAGTTGCTCAAGACCCAGCCGCTCCGATTTCATCATCGCCTTGTACTCGTCCCATATTTTGAGATCGGTGAACCGCGACGCGGCCGGCATGACGAGCCTGTTCATGATCAACGGGTATACCTGCATGTTTTTGCTCCCATAGAAACTCTTAAAGGCTTTTGACCACGAAAGCACGAAAGTTAGAAAACACGAAATTTAACCCCCAAAAGCTAAGAAGTTCAGTGAGCTTTGTGCCTATTTTCGTGCTTTCAACCTTTCGTGCTTTCGTGAGAAGTTTTTGCGTTTACAAGACCACCCGCTTTACTTCGAGAGTGGACTTTGAAAAGTTCATCAGCAGACCTAATTTAAGTCCCGTAGCCTTGAGATACGATCTCAACTGTGCAAAATGGGCATCGTTCAGATCCTTAACAGCCTTGAGTTCAACCACAACCTGGGAATCGACCAGAAGGTCAAGCCGGTGCGTACCGACAACATTACCGAGGTATTCGATGAGAATCTGTTTCTGAGCTTCGGAAGGGATTTCCCTCCTTCCCAGTTCCAGCTTGAAAGCCTCTTCATACACGCTTTCCAGAAACCCAGGGCCAAGGGTTTTGTGCACCTCAATCCCCGCCCCGATAATCTCCCTGCTGAGATCCTCGAATTCCATTATCATCCTTCCAAATCCAAAAAAACTTTGTCACGAAAGCACGAAAGTTGGAAAACACGAAATAAAACCCTTAAATCTTAGGTTTTTGTTTTATGCCTCTTTTCGTGCTTTCAACCTTTCGTGCTTTCGTGATTAGTTCTTTTTTGCCTTTTTCGTGCTTTCACGTTACTTGCGCACCGTCTCCCACGTAACCATCTTCTGCCCCGCAAGGGTCTTGAAGAACGCAATCAGCGACGCCGTATTCACGATGCAGAAATAGAGCGGCACCGCGGCGGGCTTGAACTTCTTCCCAGTCCGATCGGCCAAAAGACCAACCAACGCCAGAAAATAGAACGCCCCCTGGAGCGCGAAGGTGATGACGTAGAACTGCCGGTCAAGCAGAAACGCATTGGCGACCAGCAGCCCGATCAGAAAGAACGGGATCAGCCAGCGGAGCACCTTATGGGAGATGAGCTGAAAGGAAACAAAGGGGAAGCGGAAGGGATTGAGAAGCCCTCGGGCAAAGAGGATTCCCCGCATGGCCCGGGTGATGACCCGAATCCGCATCCGGAACTCCTCGTGGGACTTTTCGGTGGTTTCCTCGTAGGCCACCGCCTCCTGCTCGAAAACCACCCGATACCCGCGCTGGATCACCATGAGGGGTTCCACCAGATCGCTGATGATGTCGCCGGGAAGCGGCACGTAGGCCGTCTTGCGCACCGAGTAAATGCAGCCGCAGCACCCCGAGATGGTCCTGATCCGGGTCTGCATGCTCTTGATGAAGTTCTCGTACTTCCAGAAGAGGATCGAGCCGGTCCCCACCGGCGCGCCCGTGGGGTTCACGTATTCGTAGCGGCCGCTCACGGCCCCCACTTCCGGGTCGTTGTAGTTGCGGACCAGCTTGCGAATGGCGTCTTTCTCGTAGACCGTCGTGGCATCGGAGAAGATGATGACATCGCCAGTGGCAGCCTTCACCGCCTCGTTCTGGGTAGCCGTCTTCCCTACCCTACCCTCGACCCGCTTCAGGACCACCCCCTGGTCGCGGAACTCGCGCACGATCTCGTCGGTGCGGTCGGTCGAGCCATCCGACGCCACCATCACCTCCAACTGCTCCCGGGGATAATCGAGGGCCAGCACTTCTGTCAGTTTCTTGCGGATGTTCTTCTCTTCGTTGTAGGCGGTGATAAGGAAGGTTACCCGCGGGGTAATGTCGCGCCGGTCCAGAAGCCGCTTCACAAACAGGCCGATGAGAGGGATCAGCAGCGCGTAGCCGAAATAGGTGTAGAAAATCGTGACAACCAGTAACCAGAATACCAATTCACTCATACCGCAATCCTGGAAGTTGAAGTGTGTCCCTCTTCAGATTCCGTTGAAACCGGGTGAGACACTGACGAAGCAGCCGCAATGCGGGCGTTGTACTGGTCGACTAGTGCCCAGAGCACCCAGTAGATGCCGCCGAGTTGAAGGTATGTCCACCGGTCGCCAAAGAAATTTGCTACGATCGAAGCGATGACAGCACAGGTAAAGCCAAAACCAAGCGCCTTTATGATCTCTTCTTCGGAATTTTTGTACAGTTTCCAACCACTGCGAAGGGCCAGCACATAAAACCATAGAAAAAGCAACAGACCGACGACTCCTTGCTCAGCCATAAACTTTATATATACATTGTGGGTGTCCCAGCCAGTCAGGTACTGGTATGTATTGTATCCCATTCCTGTGATCGGATTCTGGAAAAAATGGCCCAATGCGGCATCCCAGATTTCAGTTCTCTTGGCTGTTTCAAGTTGCATACCCCCAAGCTCGACAACATCGCTCCGTGCTCCATCCTCTACAATGGTATTCTCAATACGTTCTACGACTGAAATAGGAAGGATTGCCTTCCAGGAAATGAGAAATGCCACAATGACTATGAGCAGTCATGTTTACCTCCCTCTCGGTAGTTTACCAAGCGGGAGTGTCCATCGTCATCAGGATACCTCAGTCTACGTTCCTTGATGAACGCAATAAAGATAGAGGTCAGGAGAATTGCGACATAAGCTCCCCTAGAATAGGAATAGAGCGCACAATAAGTGCTTCCGATCATGAAAAAAACATAGGCAATACGCCTTTTCACGTTCTTATCAATGAAAAAAACGCCGAGAACAAAGAGCATGTGGATAGCATGGAAAGCACCCATCTCATTTGGGCCAAGATTGGCAAGCCCGCTAATTCGACTTTTCTCTCCTTGGAAATGGGTGTGTTTAAACCATTTAAACGTACTGTGAAAGCGCATATCAGCCACAAGAAAAGCAACAAATAGAAATATGAATAACCTCTTCTGCCAAGCTTTCTCGCGCAGAGCGTAATAGGTAATCAAATACAGCAGCGGCATGATCATGTAGTTTTTCCAATGAGCATACCTAGCTATATTTATCTCACCCGTAAAACCATCGAAGTTTGAAGAACCAAGAATAAGACTAATGAATGAATAGGCTGCGAAAATGATAAGGGGGCCCTGGAGCGGACTGGGTCCAAGTTCCGGCACTTCGTCTCCACGCTTCTGGATAAGAATTCCCAGCAACATCGCAATAATTATAAAATCGATAACGTTATTAGCCAGAGGCAACTCAGACTTGAGAACCTTGTCAAGGATGACATAAAGAGGCAGGAGAGGCACAACAAAAAGCAATCCTAATGCACTTCTCTGTATAGCCGAAGCAATAATGGTAGGACCAGCGAGTCCATAGACGACATATGGGATTACATTGCTAAGACCTAAACCAAGCATATAACCGCTCAACTTTCAATGTGTAGCATAGTTTAATGCAATTTTGTGATTGACCTGCTCTATCTGTTTCGCCTTATCTACCCAATCGGACGTTTCCTCAACCCATTTTCTGGCAGTTGCTCCCATGGACTCTCTAAATACATCATCTTTCAATAGTTTGATTATCCGAGATATGACTTCATCAACATTTGAGGGATCGACACGATAACCTGTCACCCCATCTATAATAGAGTCTTCGGTACCACCACATTTTCCACCAACCACTGGCTTTCCGGCAGCATTTGCTTCAGTAAAGACCATCCCGAAGCCCTCTGTGCCCATCTCCGGTGTCTCTCTGCTTATCATCGCAAACACATCAGATATCCCATAAATGTTTGGAAGCAAATCATTAGGTACATATCCAGCGAACCTCACATGAGTATCAAGATTCAGTTCATGTACGAGTTCCTTTAAGAAATCTTCATAGGGACCACGTCCGGCTATAAGATAAACAGCATTTGGTACTTCTTCTAATATGCTTGGCAAGGCTCGAATAATCATCTCGTGCCCCTTCCTTCCGTCAACAAGACGTCCAACGGTAAGAATTACTTTCTTCTGCTCCAAATTAAACTCATGCACAAGATCGGGATTCTTCTCGCCTGGCGTGAACCTTTTGTAGTCGACCCCAGGAGTTATTATAGTGATTTTATCTGAGCAGTTATCAACTGAATGTTTGACTCCAACTTCTGCGTTGGTGCATGCAGCAACTATCTGGTCCGCATTTCCCAGAACGAGCCTTCGCAATTTCGGCTTAAAGCGAAACCGGTCGAAATACCAATAATCACCCTCATGCACATAATAAACGTACGGCTTATTGAAGAATTTTTTTGCAAGATACCCAATGATCCCTGCAGGCATAAAGTCACCACAGTGAATAACATCAATACTTTCTTTGTACACCAGGTAAATAGTCCATAAAAATGTCAAAAACATTCGCGGGACCTGATAATATTTCCAATTTGATAAAGGTATTCCCTTTCTAATAATTTTCATTTTTTGCTTTTTATCAAAGTCTTTGTATCCATCAACTTTTTTGGTAAAAACCACTACCTCTTCATGGGGATAATTCACACACAGATTGTAATAATAAATTCTTGATCCTCCTTCAACAGGTGGGAACTTATCTGTTATGAACAACATTTTCATGCACGATCTCCGTATCTGTATTTGTTGACTTTAATACAAATAATCAACCACTCTGCATTAACTAAGTCATTTACCCCTAGCAATCAAAGAAGTTTTAGTTATGAATAAACTCATATACCTTCCCCAATTGCCAGGGAAACATGCAATAATAGCTTTGATATACATTGTACTTGTTCGTTGTGCTGGTGGTATCATCCTAAAATATTTAATAACAGTTTGCAAATCGCCTACAGCAAAAGCTTGCCTTACAACATCAGCACTGCGATGGCTTATCTGATTCTTAACAGCACTAACATCATCATTATTGAGCTTATGATTTACCATTACATATTGTAAGATGTCTATTTCGCCCATTTTATTTTTCAATGAATCGTTAGAAAAGTTACTATCATGCTTTCTAATCCCTACAAGCGGCGTCATCACAATACCGATGGGGGCTTGATTAACACACCGTAACGAGAACTCCAAATCTTCACTAAGAGTCCTCCCTAACGAGTCAACAAAACCTCCAATTTTATCGAATAAAGAACGCTTCATCAGCACTGTAGATGGGAATATAGGCTGATTAAAAAGTAGTTTCCTAAACAACGGTTCGCCTATTACGCAATAATCATCTTTAATATAGTATTTATTACCACTGAAAAAACTCTTCGGCAAAGTATCGAATTTTGCTTTATCTGTCCAAATATCATTTACTACTATCTTGAAGTTGGTAAACATATATTCCACATCCGGTGCTTCGTTGATCAGTCGTCCTTGTACTTCCAATTTATTCGGAAGCCATAAATCATCACTATCACAAAAGGCAACCCACGTCGAAGTAGCTGCAGATACACCAACATTCCTTGCTCTGCATTGTCCAGAATTATCAATGCGCAGATATCTTACTCGCGTTCCTAACTGCCTCACAACTTCTTCAGTATTATCTGTTGAACCATCGTCAACGACAATTATTTCTTTTGGCAACAACGTCTGGTTTATAATCGATGTAATGGTTTGCTCGATGAGATTAGCTCGATTATATGTTGGTATTATGACGCTAACTTCTATTGACATAGTAAATTTACCTCTATAACTACTCAACTATATCGTTGTTGCAATTCATATATTGTTACCCGTAATACAAACTAATTACCTTTACTTAAATTGCAAGCAGTTTTTAATTCTTCGAGATATCTTTGTCCATATTTTAAATCGGGCTCTAAATGATTACCTTCAGCCCATTCGTTCCAAGACTTAATAAAAATGATTTTGTTCTGTTCGTCGTGGTCCTTGATCTTTCCAATAGCTTTATCTATTTGAACTCTAAACAGTTCGGGTGTCGAACCGTGTAGAACAAGGCCATTTACTCCACTACGTGGAGTGTTATCCCAATTTGGAACAACACAAGGATAATTTAGCTTATTAGGAATTCCGTTTTCTAAAATCTGCAACATAACATCTTTGTATTTATATATAGTTGGTCTACCATTCTTAACTGCAAACCAACGGAGTATTATTTTTGGCAAATTCAACCTTGGAATCCAGATTGCTGCTCTAACGGCTGGCATTTGAGGGACAACATATGCATCAAATAAATCATCATAATTATTGTCTGGTGGGTTTTTCATACTGACAAAATGAATACCTTTAAGTCCAGCCTGAATGGCTAATTCTCTCCATAGTTCAATAAATTTCCTCAAATCTGGAATATTATAAGGTTTATATATTGCAAACAACGGTTTACCGTTTACCTTAACATATCTATCATCTTCGAAAGCTGGAAGCAGATAGTTAAAATGCTTTACATAATCCTTCTCCCCCGGGTAGGTCTGTTCAATCAAAACCCTATTAGGCGATCCATGCCATATCCCTGTCCACGTCTCATTAGCCCAACAGATGCAAAACGGAAAATCAGGCTTTCTGGTAGAAAGAACCTCATTAAATGGCCGTTCAAGAATTTGTCTTCCCGCAAACCAATAATGATAGTAACAGAAAGCTTCAATACCGTATTCACGTGCGAGTTCTGCCTGAGCAATACGCGCTTCAGACAAGCGGAGATCATAGAAACCCAAGTCAGCTGGCACATGTGGTTGATAATGGCCTCGATATAAAGGTTTTGCCTTTGCCGTGTTGGTCCACTCTGTAAACCCCTTCCCCCACCATTTATCATTTTCAGGAATAGGATGAAATTGGGGTAAATATATAGCAATCATTCGTGTCATAATATCTTTCTTTTAGCCTTTATCTTGAAGACCTTGTTAGCGGATATTTTACGGCGACAATTAAACATCTCAAGTTAGGGGCAGCGCTTGCTTCGCCCAATCGAGGCGCGACAAGCGGCACTCTACGGCATGTTTAGTTGCCAGAGTAAATAACGTAGTTAACGACAGCGTGTTAAACATGCAAATTGCATATACCTCATATCATCGAAACAATTACGCATAACCATGTTTATTAATCTAAATTTCCATGGGAATTGTCTTCCTCGTATGCCTTCAATCTTTATAATATTATAACTACAGGAGATAAACAGTTCTTTGATGCTCTCAATGGTAAAGAACCTTAGATGGGTTTTGTCAAGTATACCCTCATCCTCGTACTTCCACTGTTTATGCTTGAGTAGAGTCTTGATGTTATTGAAATATCGCACATTAGGTATCGACGCCACGACATAGGCATCTGCTTGCATATACGTTTTAATGTTAGTCAACACAGCCCACGGATTGACTAGATGTTCGATAACATCATTGAACACAACGCAATCGAAATATCCTTCGGGCAGCGACATAGTGTTGCCTTCGATGCTGCCGACCAAGACCCTGTCCAGTTTACCCTGCGCCTCCTCCGCTGCCTGCTCACAGAGTTCAATGCCCCAAACCTCCACGCACCGTTGGAACTTCAGGGCATTACCAAACTCACCAGCACCACATCCGACATCAAGAATCCGCATGGCATCAACCGGTACGTAAGGCACCATTTCAAGCCTGCTGCCGCTGTAATAGTTGTCAGGCTTATCGTTATGGTCCAGCAGGTTACCCATTGGATTACCTCGTATTTTATGGATCTAGCCCCGTGCACTCGCCAACATTTCCTTCGCCTCCCTCACCAGTCTCCAATTGTTCAGGAAGCCATGAACCACACAATATAAAGAGGCAATACACAACAGCTCAGCAACCACCCCCACAAAGCGATCAGCCGTGACAAATCTATGTGACACTAGTACGGCCACTAAAACTACCGCGGCTGAAATGCTCGCATCTCTTATTGCTGAATAAAACTCATAATATTGAATACCTACCTTTTCCTTCACTATTGGGTAATAAATTAAATACTGCATAAAATACGTTGCAGTTACAAGTACTGAGACACCATCTATACCATACAGTTTTAACACAGGATAGAGTAAACCTACTTCTATAATTGCAACGATTATGTTTGTCTTCAGAATGACTTTTGTCATATCCATTGCCATCAAAACATTTCCCAGTGGTTCGAGCAGGAACCTCACTATCCCATAGATACAGAGAATCCTCAGACTCTGGAGGGCTGGCAGCCATTTGTCCGTACCATGGCCCAACACATAAACCAAAAAATCCCTTGAAACCAGCAGCAAGGCAACATTAGCCAGCAAGCCGATGAAACTCACATACTCTAGCACTTTCAAGTAAGAACGCTTTATCCGTTCCCTGTCCTGCTCCATACGGGAGAATGTGGGAAAAAGTACGTTGTTTACCACGGTGCCGAGCATGACACAAATAATCGAGCCCCAGTTAAAAGCGATCATATAATAGCCAAGCACGCTTGAGCCACTAGCAGCACCGATGATGAAGTTATCGATGTTGAAAATCATAAAAACAACAAACCCTGTCAGAGAAAGGCTCGTTCCGTAGTTCATAAATTGACGCGCAGCGGCTCTGTCGAAGGCAAACTTGATTCTTATCGGTTTCAGAATATTCAGAGCCACGATCATTGCTGTGGTTGCACAGAGATTAGCAAGAACAATACTCCAGTACTTGAAACCTGCCAGAGCCAGGATCATCGCCAGCGAAGAATTTACAATCGTCTGGCATACAGTGGCGAAAGCTACTTTCTTGTAGTCAAGATCACGTTTAAGCTTGGTGCTTGGTATGAACCCGAAACAGTTAATGATAAAATTGAGTGCCAACAGTTTGATGACATCAACGACCGCAGGATTGTCGAAAAAAAACACCGCCAGTCCTGAAGCAGCAAAGGCAATCAAATATATGAAGAACCCGATACCGAGCTTCATAGTGAACCCAGTGTATAGTGAGGTATCGTCGAGTTGTTTTCTCTGGACGACGGCACTATTTAAACCAAGGTCACTAAACTGAGATAAAAAATTCACTAATATATTGGCAAACCCGACCAGACCATAGTCGCTGGACATAAGTTCTCTGCTCAGAATGATATTTGCCAGGGCCTGAAAAACTAGAGCTACGATCCTAGCTGCACCGGTGTAAGCAATATTGTAAAATGTTTTTTGTTTTAATCCACTCATGCTGAATTGTTTCTTCCTTAGTTATTAAACAAAGTAACGCATCAACTCACCAGACATCATCCACAAAGGGCTAACCGCACCGACCCTTTTAAGGCAAAACGGAGAAGATTCTGTGCCGTTAGTACCGTAAATGACTGTTGCTACACTCGAAAAACCGATCTTCTGGCAGTAGTCACGCAATTCGTCTGAAAAGTCTTCGACCCTCCCATTGGGATAGGCAAAATGATTTATAGGTTGACCAAGCCGCTCCTCTAATACTTGCTTTGAGCGTTTAATATCTTCCTGAGCATCCAGTAATGGCACCCGACTGAGAATCGGATGGGTATGACTGTGACTGCCGAAGGTTATGCCGTTGGCCGCCATTTCCTTGACCTCATCCCAATTAAGCATTAATCGCCCATCAGGATCCTCGATAATATCGGCCCTAACCTCAAGTGCCCGAAACATTTCTAAAAGCCGTCCCCTACGATCTGCGTCGGGAATCTCCTTGAGTGCCTTCGCAACGCTTATGCTGAGATCTCTTTTTTGTTCAACAGTACTGATCGCCAATTCCTTCCCCTCATAAAGAAAAGGCAAAACTATACTTCTCTTCTTTGTGGCGAGCAGCGCAACTTCAATCTGGTCGGTCCAAGTCTTCCCGGATGTGCCAATAAGGCTGGTCGCCAGGTAAATGGTTGCAGGTACTTCATGAGCTTTGAGGACGGGATATGCCAAGGTGTAATTATCCAAATAACCGTCGTCAAAGGTTATTGCGATAGTTGGACGATCGAATCCCTCTCCGCTCGAAATTCTATCAACAATATCGTCCATGCTCAAAATCTGAAATGTCCTCTTAAGATAGGGGATTTCATCCACAAAATCACTTAGATGGTGATGAACAACCGACCCTTTATCAAGATAAACGCTGCTGTCATCAACGATGCGATGGTAGACGAGGATGATGCACGAATTTTTGCCAAATGGCTTGGCTGCCGTCTTTACCAGAGCTGCGCTGAGACCAGAGTAATGTAACGTTCTGTAGACGGCATTTCGGATATGTTTCTTCAATCTATTACCAATCATTCTGTATAGAGCGCCAGTTTATTAGATATTTCCTACTTTTTCTTGCAAAACTCTATTTTGCCACCCTCAAGGAAAGGGATACCTGCTGTGCAAAGAGAAGATTTGCCACCCCGCACCACATAGGTTTTTATATAACCTCTTCCCATCAATACTTGCGCTACCCGAGCGCTTGCAGTTTGATTAGTTCAATTACAGTAAACAATAATTTCATCATTCTTGGTAAAGGGGAGGTCCATCACTAATATTTTCTTAATATCATCAGGTCCGTCATTCGGCAAATTTATCGCGCCAACAGCATGAGACTTTGCATAGTCAACTTCCGGCATTGCATCCACAAGCCATGCGTTTTTTTTGAATTTGTTAGAAGCAACAACAGGGGTAATGTAATTAACTTTTATATCTTCCGACTCGGAATAAGCACTTCCAACTATGAATATGTTAAGTATAAACATGGCGAGCGTTAATTTTTTTCTCATCATAAACCTCCTTAGAACAGTATTGGTCTGCTGTTATTATTCAACATTACAAGCACTTGTTGAACGTAGCTAACATCTTGTCTAGATTATTGATAACAACATCCTGATGAACCGGAAAACCAAAAACATTCTCCTTTAGATAAACAGCATCTGGGAAACTATCCCACGGAACAGCCGAATGAAAATCCCCCCACCAATTATGGCCGGACAATCCCCGATCTTTAAGTTCGCGGTAAACCCTGTCCCTATCTCGAACTATAACCGGGAAAAATAACGGGCAAACGCCTTTGGGAAGAGAGTGGATCGGTAACATGCAACGCTCTTCATTCTTCAATTTTTCAAGCAGGTAGAGAAAGTTTGCCCTACGAAGCTCCTTGATACGCGAAAAATCACTTCCACGAACTATTGCTGCAGAGATATCCGACATTCCCCAATTCTTCGCGTACTCCCTAAAGTTATTCCCGCTTGGGTAAACCAGATAGTCTCCCCTGTCCTGCAGTATTTTATGGATACCTTTCAAGCCAATTCGCACAAAACGAGCAACAGCCAGGTTGCATAAAAACACCATCTGCCCTAACCGTTGTGCGTCAGTCGTTGTTCCTCCAGCAAGCATTTCAGAAGCAACGAAGTACGTGACAAACCGATTTGGTCGAACGCTTCGTGGCCGTTTGACAGAGAAGGCCGGGTTATTGATCAACAGACAGCCGCCATCAGTAATGGGGACGGTCTTTCGGATACTGAAGATTGCCATGTCCCCCATTGAGCCGAGAGGGATGTCTCCATCGTTGCTAAGCAACGCATGGGCGCAGTCTTCGATAAGAACAATCCCCCGCTCAGTGCATACCCGCCGAATGTTCTCCAGGCGCTGGGGAAACCCGAGGTAGTGGATGACAAAGATCACTGCCGTCTCCGGCCGGATACGAGCCAAAAGGTCATCTTCATCTATCGAAAAATCGGTTTTGACCCGATACCAGTCAATCTTCGCGCCCGAACGCACTACCGGTTCAACTTCTACCCAGCAGTTGTAGGAGGGCATAAGAATCGACTGCTGAGGAGCAAGCTTCAGAGCATCAAGTGCCGCCGCAAGGGCATACCGAGCAGAGTAAAAATACTCACATCTGCCGGTATTCAAGGGAAACACCTCCTGACGGGGACGATCGGCGCGGGACGTCAGAATTTCCCATGTCAGTGATGGCTTGCTGCTAACCTTCATGCCCTTCTTCCTCAAGCCTTTTGCCAAATCGTTTCACAATCGGGGTGACTTTTGTGTAGGCAAAATGGGCCAAAGCACCCTTGACGGTTTTGTTAAACAGATAAAAATTGGTGTAATTCCTCTTAATTTCTGCCCAATCGGACTTGTAGGTTTCGTTGCCGGGACCAAAATCCACCATTTTGACCTGCTCGCTATCCATCAAATACTGCAATACATGATTAAGGAGAACCAGTCCCACACTGTACCGCTTATAACGTGAGTCATAGGCAGTCTTCAGGAAAAAACATTTATCTCCACACAAAATGCGATACTGTGCTGCTATGGGTTGCCCATCAAGATACATCAAGGCCAGCAGCAAGTTGTTGCCACGCGCTGCGATTTTTCCAAGATCGACATGGAACCCAGGTCCCAGGTGCTCAGCCTGTTTCCAGCTTTTCTCATAGACGTTGCTGTAATCCGCCATATACGCGGCAGCTTCATGGCCTTTAACTATCTTGATTTCAATAGTGCCCAGTTCTCCGAGCTTTTTATTCCTTCGTTTGATCTCCTGTCTGACACCCTTGTCCCTGCTTTTCAAATACCCGTCATAGGCCAAGCCTTCACAGGGAAGACGCCAGTTGCAGTCGACAACTTTATGGAGCCAGTTACCCCCACAATTACAAAGAAGTTCTTCGGCTTGGGAATACAGTTCCCCATCGTAAAGCGGACCAATTTGGGCTATATCCCAACCGGAAATTTTTCTTAGCGCCCCAAACAAAAACGCCCCAAGCCTTTGCTTGCTCTCCGATCTGTCAATTATCAAAGATCTCAGGGGCGAATAGGCATTGCCTATGCTCTCCAGTTTCCTTACCGGTATCCTCTTGATTCTCTCATCTTTGCCGAGGAAAGGCGCAATTGCGACCAGTCTGGAACCTTTATAAACAGTTACAATGCACAGGCTGCTATCTTTGAGGAAATAGTTCAGCCACAGGCTATACCACCCGTGACTCAAGAAAAAATATTCGTCGTGGTACTGTGAAGCAAGCGCATCCCATTCTTGCTGAATCCTGCTAAATCCGCTTAAATTGTCGATGATAACTACAGAATATTCTGCTGACACGTCAGTCCTATTTATGAGCACTTGCGGAATCGGTATTTTTCTTCACCAGCGGTAGTATCTTCTTCATAAGAATGGCGGCTATGCATCCAGGCACAGATTTGTTGTACGCATCTATTCCGATTCTGTTTCTGATAGACGGAGTCCATTCCTGCTTGTACGGTTCGTCCCCCCGCAGATAATCCACATAGGCAACCCCATCATTGTCGATGGCATGCTGGAACATCATCGAGGTCAGTATCTTGCCGGGACTGTGCTTCTTGTACTCCTCGTCATAGAGAACGTCATAGATATAGGCTCTGCCATCCGCAACGATCCACTTCTGGACAGCAATGGGCGTTCCGTCATAGGAGAGAATCCCAAGCCTGAGCCACCCCTTGACCGCTGCCACATGCATAAGTTCCCTGTTGAAATCCCGGTCGCGCTCGACGGCCTTCCAGCTCTTTGCCCGAACGGCGTCGTACACATCGAGGCACTGATCAAGCGAAGCAGTGTCCGTTATGATCTGAAAAACAAGAGAGCCGTTCTTTTCCAGGCGCCGCCGGCAGTAATTGATATCCTTGCGGGTGCTCTGGGGAAGCCTCTCGAAGAAGTTGTCAAAGGAGGCATCCGTCACATCGCAGAAGCGGTTGGCGCAACTGACGTAGGAGCGGAACGAAAGCCCCTGACGCTCAAGGAGAGCCTCCATGCTGCCGCCGTCATTGGACTCGACTATCGGCTCAAGCTCAAGAATATCCCAGCCACCGAAGGTTCTAAGGAGGTATTCCAGCACAAGGGTGGTAACCTCCCGCTGCACCGTATCGTCTGCCTTCCCGAAAACGATCCCCTTCAGGGGCGATCGGTTGCCGCCAATGAACGAGATGATGCGGGCCGGGACAACGCCCTTGTAACGCTCCGAACGGACCAAGAACGGTGCGACTGCCACCAGTGCGCCGTCGCGCCGCACCGTGAGAATATGGAGCGCACCTGCCTCACCGTGGCGAAGGCAGAGATCGAACCAGTCCCAGCAGAACCAGGGAGTGTAGAAACCATTATCCTCGGCAAGACGATTCAAGTCGTCACGGATTCCCCGAAAAGCCCCCGGATCGGTTATGGCGGTTATGTCGAAACGCCCACGGGTCATCGAGAACCCATCCCCTCAACCAGCAGTTCGCACGGCTCCCCATGCCCCAAAAAGAGCAGAGGACTCGCACTGTACCCATAGCTCCCTGAATTCAAGAACCCGACCAGATCCCCCACCTCCGGCGCCTCCACCGTTACCCCTTTCCCCATGAGATCAAGAGGGGTGCAAAGAGGGCCAACGAGGGTGCAGGTCTTCCGTTCCGCACCGGGCCGCGAGAGGTTGCGAACCAGATAGTTCTTCCTGATGGTCATGCCGAGATTGCCCGAAGCCGACAGGTGGTGGTTCATTCCCCCGTCGAGCACATAGAACTGCTCGCCACGCGACAGCTTTTCACTCACCACCCGCGTGACGTACATCCCCGCCTCGGCCACCAGGAACCGCCCCAGCTCCATGAGGATGCGGGGTTTGGTCCCCGTGGCCTCGCGGTACCGGTCGAACTCGGCCCTGAAGAGGACGGCCAGCTTGTCCAGGTCGAGCCCCGGGTGTTCTTCGTAGTAGGAGACCCCGAGGCCGCCGCCGATGTTGATGACCCTGCACTCCATGCCGTAGTCGATGGTAACCCGGGCCGCGATGGCCAGGGTGTTGGCCAGGTTCTGAGCCAGGGACTCCTCGTTCAGACACTGGGTGCCTGCGTAGATGTGGATCCCCTTGAAGTCGAAAGCGTCGGCATTGGCCTTGATGAAGTCCAGAGCCGATGGCAGTTCTTCCTCATCGATGCCGAACTGGGAAGCCTTACCACCCATCTTCACCGCGAAGTCCCTGATGAGGAGCTGGGGGTTAACCCGCACGAGGATTGAGGCCCGCGGCGAACCGGACCGGACCAGATCACGCAGATCGTGAAGCTCGCGCAGGGATTCGACGCTGATGCAGCCGACCCCGGCCTCCAGGGAGCGGCGCAGCTCGTCGCGGGTCTTCCCCGGCCCGGCAAAGCTGATGCACCCCGCGTCGAAGCCTGCATCCAGGGCCCGCTCCAGCTCGCCGGCCGAGGCGATGTCGAGCCCATCCACCTCGCTCCGCATGGCAGCCAGGAGTTCCCGGTTCGGGTTGGCCTTGACGGCGTAGAGGAGCTCGAGGCTGTCGCCAAAGGCCCTGCGGATGGCGGCGCACTTCCCCTTCACCGTTTCCAGGTCGTAGAGGTAAAAGGGGGTGCCGTAGCGCTCGGCAAGCTCCTCGAAGCAGATGTCGCGCAGACAGGTTTTGCCGTTTAGTTCCGTCAGGTTCATCAATTCTTCCCGGCCGCCAGCCACTCTTTCTTGATTCCCGAGCGGTCAATCTTGCCGTTGGCGGTCTTCCTGAACGCCCTCTCGAAGTGGATCTCCTGGGGGACCATGTAGGTGGGGAGCCGCTTGCGGCACTCCTTGAGCAGCTCCTTTTTGTGTTCCTCCTCGTGTTCGGTCTCCATGACCGCCACGATGATCTGGTCGCCCGACTCCACCTCCTTGCCGAAGACAACCACGTTGCTCACGCCGGGGAGGCCGATGAGCACCTCTTCAACCTCGGTGGGGCTCACCCGGTAGCCGGAGGTCTTGATCATCTCGTCGCGGCGGGAAACGTAGTAGAGGAAGCCGTCCTCATCCTTCTTCACGATGTCGCCGGAGTAGACGACGGTCTCGTGCAGGTGGGGCTGATCGTGAAAACGGGGGTTCTTCCGGAAGATCACCTTGGTCTTTTCCGGGTCGTTCCAGTAGCCGTGGGTGATGAGGGCGCCCCGGTGGACCAGCTCCCCCTCTTCGCCCGGCGCGCACTCTTCCCCCTTGGCGTTCACCACCAGTATCTCCACGTTGGGAATCCCTTTACCGATGGAGTCGGGCCGGCGGTCCAGCTCCTCGGGAGGGAGGAAGGTGGAGCGGAATGCCTCGGTGAGGCCGTACATGAGGAAGAGCCGGGAGTTGGAGAAGAACTCGCGGATGCGGGAGACCATGATCCGGGGGACCTTGCCGCCGCTGTTGGTGAGGTAGCGCAGGTGGGGGAAGTCGGAGTTGTAGACGAGCTTGATCTTGTCGTTGAAGAGCTTGGCCCAGATGGGGGGCATGCCGGCAAAGCCGGTGATCTCCTCCTTGACGAGAACATCCAGGAGATCCTTGACCATGACGAACTGGTGCAGCACGAGGGTCGCGCCGTGGAGGACGGCGGTGGTGGCCTGGTTAAGGCCGTAGTCGAAGTTTAAGGGAAGGACGCTGATGATCCGGTCCTTTTCGGTGATCTCCAGATAGGTGCTGACGATCTCGGCCCCGTCCACCACAGTGCTGTGGGGCACCACCACCCCCTTGGGCATGCCGGTGGAGCCGGAGGTGTAGATAAGGCAGGCGATGTCCGGGGAGAAGCCGGGGACCGGGGTGTGGTCCGCCGGGAGCGTTGCCCTGAGCTTGGGCCAGCAGGGGTGCCCTTCTTTATCGTGTTCCGGCTCGTCCACATGGATGAGCTTCTGGGGAGCGGTGAGGTGGTTCTTGCGGAACAGCTCGCTGGTGGTGATCATGAGCTGGATCTGGCAATCGTTGACGATGTACTCGATCTGCTCTTTCTTGAGGATCGGGTTGATGAAGACAAAGACCGCCCCGGCCAGGGTGGCGCCGAACATGGCGGTGAGCTGCTCGATGGACTTGTCGAGATAAATGCCGACCCGCTCGCCCCGCTTGATGCCGAGCCCGCGGATGAGCCCCTTCATCTTGAGGGCTTCCTCGTGCAGTTGGGCATAGGTGATGGTCCGGTCGTGGTGTTTGACAGCAACCTTATCGGGCAACCGCGCGGCGGTGTCTTCCAGCAGATGGCCTACCAGGTACGGTCTCAGACTCATGCTTCCCCCCTCTTGGATGTGATCAGGCGCGAAATGGCCGTTACGGTGCCAAGTTTTTCGACGGTCATGTCATCAACGTCGAATTCGACGTCAAAGGTCTGCTGAATGAAGGTGATAAGCTCCATGACCCCCATGGAATCTATGATCCCCTGCTCGATGAGGGGGGTGCCGGCTGCGACATCGGCATCGAGGGTGTCTTTGAAGTAGTTGATGAGTTGGGTTTCGATGGTCATACTCAGTACCTCTGGTTTTAGGATAAATAAAAAAACTAATCACGAAAGCACGAAAGGTTGAAAACACGAAAAAAGGCCAAAAAAGAAAAAGCAGTCTTTAGGTTTTTAAAGGTTTACTTTCGTGCTTTCCAAATTTCGTGTTTTCGTGGTCAAAAATTTTGATTCAAAAGCTACTCACGAAAGCACGAAAGGTCGAAAGCACGAAAAGAGACAACAATAAAAGATTCTTGGTTTTTAAGGTTTACTTTCGTGTTTTCTAAATTTCGTGTTTTCGTGGTCAAAGTTTTTAACGCTTCTTCAGAACATATCAAAATCACCGCAGTGAACCACCCACCCTTTATCGGGAAGGCTGTCCGTGAACGCGTGGGTAAGGAAATCGATCTCCCACCGTTTGAGAAAGACCATCTTCCGCAGGAGCGGCTCGTACCAGGCGTCGGGCGTGGCATAGATGACGAGCCGCTGAATCCCCTGCTCGCTGGCCAGCCGAGCGAGGTGCGACATGGCCTTGCTGAAGAGTGCCGGGTCGTCCCCCTCCACCAGGATGTCGAGAATCTTCCGCTCGCCCCCGGTATCGTACGTGACGCAGTAGCCGCAAACCTGGTCGCCTGCCATGATCTGATAGCCGGTTGTCTGGTAGTGGAGGTTGCCGAGAAACTTCCAGTTGAGGAACGCGGCGCTCTTGTGGAAGTAGGCGTGCTTCGACGCGTGGCGATACCGTTCAAGCACCGGGTCGAGTTGCTCGGGGGAGAAACGGGACACCTGGTTAAGACTCAGGTCGGCATGGCGTCTGCCGGGTTTGACAAAAGAAAGCACGCTTTCGGCATTGAGCCCCGAGGCATTGGTGATCTTCTTGTACACACCCACCTTGGCGGTGATCTTCCAGTTGAAGTACTTCAGGTAATACTTCTTGGACTCCTCGTTGGCATAGGCAAAGAGGAGATCGACTTTCCGCTCAAGTTCATCGGTGGTGAGACGGCAGAGCTTGCCGAATACACCGTGGAAAAGCCGGTAATCGGGGTCCACCAGGGTATTGACCCCCATGGCGCTGCGGTAGAGGGTACCTGCAAAGGCCACTTCCTGAGGGATGTAGTTCTCCTGCCCCACAAGGCGTTCGCCGTCGTAGCAGAGCCCCAGGAACGGCTCCCCCGCTGGGTTGCCGGCATAGAAGGAGTCGAAGAAGCGCTCGTTACAGTGGCCGTTAATCCGTTCCCAGAAGGAGTGGATGTTCTGGCGGTGATCCGCGTAATTGGTCGTGAAGGTATAGTCAAGCGTACGTTTCATGGATTGCTGATATTCCCTGTTCCGGAATCGTCGATGCGGTAACAGAGCCGGTAGAGCTTGCGGTAGGTTCCGTACCCCACCAGGCTCTTGACGAAGTTCTTGGCCTTCTTGTTGAGGATCATGGGGAGGAGCACCGACCGGTCTCCCGCCACGATCCGGCCAAAGGTGGAGAGGTCATAGGACCCCGAAACGTTGATCCTCCCCAGCACTGCCGGGTTTCCCCCCCTGTGCCGTATCACCGGCTCTGAGGTGCTTACGGAGCGGTAGCCGACCTGAGCGGCCATCTCTATGACGCGGCGGTCGAAGACCCCCTGGGGCATGCTGATGTGGTTCACGGCACGGCCGATCCGATCCTCGATGGCCTTTTTAGAATCCTCCAGCTCAGTCCGGATCTCCCCGTCGGTGAGAAGCCCAAGGGGGCGGTGGCTGACCGTATGGGACTGTATCGAAATGCCGGCAGCGGCCAGCTCCCGAACCTGCTCCCACGTCATGTAGCCGGGTTGTCCCATGAAACCGGAAACCACGAAAATGGTGGCGGTGAGCCCCAGTTCTGTGAGAATGGGCCAGGCACTGCCGTGGTTGTTGTCCCACCCGTCGTCGAAGGTGATGACGACTCCGTTCCGCTCGCTGTTGCCGGTCAGGAGTTCATCCAGGGAGAGGGACCGGAAACCGCCGGCAGCCAGGTGCTCCATCTGACTGCGGAACGCATCGGCCGTCACGCAGTAAGCCGGGTTGGTCTTCCTCACCGCCTTGTCCTGCTCGCTGGTGGCGGTTACCTCGTGGTACATGAGGACCGGGGCTGTCATTACCGGAAACGTGCCCATCATCGTCCCACCCTACCCCAAGTACTCGTTGAGGCTCGGCGGCGTGACGCCGAGGGGGGCGTTGGCGAGATAGCAGTGGTGCCAGATGTCGAAGGTGAGCAGGAACAGGATCCGGTTGGCCTTGGAGTTGAGGAAATTGGGCCAGCCGACCGGCCCCTGCTGGAACGACTCGTATTTCTCGAACAGGGTACGGAGATAGTCGGTACGGAAATACTCTCCCATGACTTCGGAACGGAGCAGTCTGTCGTAGATCCGCTTCCTCAGGGCCGGGTCGTTGAGGAAGATCATGACCGGCACGAATCCCCCCTGCTTGGGCTTGGACATGATTTCCGGGGGGAGGATCCCCTCCATGGCCTTGCGGTGCAGAAGCTTGCTCTTGAATCTCCCCCGGAGGTGGTCCACAAGCCCCCCACCCCGCTTGACGGGCATGGGGAGAGACACCAGAAAGTCGGCCACATCGGCGTCCAGGAACGACTCGCGGAGCACCAGGCCGAGCATGTCGGCCATGCGCCCCGATTTGACCATGACATTCTCGTTGACGTAGTGCCGCATGTCCTGTTCGATCTGGGTTTCCTGGTAGACCTGGGCGAAGGATTCAGGGCTCCCCTCGGCCTCGCCGAAGATGCGCGGCACCCGGGCCAGGCTGTCGTTTTTGTAGAGCTGGCTCAGCTCGTGGCCATCGTAGCCGTAGAAGTACCAGTCGTTCAGGTCGGCGGCCCGGTTCCAGAAGAGCCGCATCTGGAAGCCGAGGTTGTCCCGGTCATAGAACAGGGGGCCCCGCAGAAGCCGAGACACACCCCGGGCCGGACCGATCATGCCGCTCTTGCGGAACAGGTAGTGGACGGCAGCGGGTCGGCCGCCGGCGAAACCGCCGGTGCCGTACATCTGGTCGGCCCCTTCACCGCCGATGACCGCCTGGACGTGGCCGCTGGCCGATTTGAGCCCCATGTAGGCGAGAAAGAGGCCGAACTCGAAATAGGGCTCTTCCATGTGCCAGACCAGGGATGGGAGATCATCGATCTCCCGGCCGGTAATGGTGTACTCATGGTGATCGGTGCCGAAGTGCCTGGCCACGATCCGGGCGAAGGGGCGCTCGTCGAAACGGGGGTCTTCAAAGCCGATGGCGAAGGTCTTGACCGGCGTACTGGAGCAGGAGGCAGCCAGGGCCGCGTTGGCGCTGGAATCGAGCCCGCCGCTCAACATGACGCCGGTGCTGCCGTCGCTCCCCATGCGCCTGGCGATGGCGCCGCGCAGCAGATCACGGTAGGCGGGGATCGCTTCTTCCATGGTCATGTCCGGCCGGGTAACGGCGTCGAACTGCCAGTAGGGGACGGTTTCCGCTTTTCCGTCGCGGAAGGTGAGCATGTGTCCCGGCGGCAGCTTGTTGATCCCCTTGAGGATCGACCAGGGAGAGGTGATGTAGGCGTATTTCAGGAACAGGTTGAGGCCTTCGTGGTCCAGTTCCCGCCTTACCCCCGGACAGGCCAGGAGGGTTTTGAGATGGGTGGCGAAGATAAGCCGTCCGTCGGCCACGGTCCAGTAGAGCTGGTGGGCGAGGCCGAAGCGGTCATTCATGAGGCGGAAGGTCTTTTCCCGTTCGTCGAGGATGCCGATGGTGAAGAGGCCGTTGATGGAGCGGGCGAAGGAGGCGCCGCTGCGCCGGTACATGCGCAGGACGAGGTCAAGGTCGCCGCGGCAGGGACGCCCCGAGGGTGGATGCTGCGAGAGAAGCTCCCGGTAGTTGTTGACCTCGCCGTGGATGACCGCCGTAAGACCGGCGTCGGGATCGTGCTCGATGCGGGTTTGGCGGCTCGGGGAGTCGGCGGCGCTTCGCTGCATGCCGATAAGATGGCCGGAACCCGCAGAGAAGGAGAAATCTCCCCTGCCACTCATTTTCAGGTAGGCCGCCATGGCATTACCCAGCACATCCCTGTCGGCAATGGCGTTCCTGAAATCGATTATCCCGAAAATCCCCTGGCTCATTGGTGATGATCCTTCATGGCCGCGCTCAGATCAACCTCTTGCCGTTCTGTTTGAATTCCCGCACGTGGTCTTTGGTCGGAAAGGAAAAATAGGACCCCTCGGACGCAGGATTCTCGCGGTACGTGGCGGTGCCGTCCCGCAGCGAGGCGATGGCCCGGGCCATGACGTGGGCGCCCAGGATCTTGGTACGCCGGATGAGGGAGTCGAGGGTTTCGCCGGGGAGGATGTCGACCATCTCCTGGCGGAGGATCCGCCCGTCATCAAGCTTCTCGTTCATCTCGTGGATCGTGATCCCCACCTGCCGCTCGTTGTGGTACATCTGCCAGAAATTGGGGAGCATGCCCCGGTAGCGGGGAAGCGCGCCGTTGTGGATATTGATGCAGCCAAGCCGCGGCAGTTCCACCAGTTCCTTCTTGAAGATAACCGGAGCGGCAACGGATGCGATGAGGTCCAGGTCCATCTCCCGGAGCGACGCTAGGAATTCAGGGGAGTTGACCCGGTTGGTGCTGAAGACCGGCACGCCATGGTGGGCACAGAGCTGGCCGATGCTGTAGAAGTTCCCTCCGGCCAGGGCCGGTATCCTGGCTTTCACCTTGTAAGACGCATAGCGGGTGCCGACCCGAACGAAATCCATGGGGCCGTAGAAGTCGTACATCTGCCGGGCCAGTTGCACAGGGCCCTTCTTCCCCATGGCAGCGGCAATGACGACACCCTTGATGGTCGCAAGATCGTGGTAGGCCTTGAAGAACTCCTCGAAGAAGAGCCTGACGTAGAACGGGTCGTCCTGGGTGATGAACAGAACATTCAGTTTTTTGCCGGTCGCTGCACTCATGGTCATCGTAGTTCCGTCAACTGGCCATCCAGTTCCAGAAGCCCTTTTTGGGAGGGTCGGGAAGCTGTTTGCCGCCTTTATCAACCATCTTGATGAGTTTGAAGAGTTCTTCCATGTCGAGGCGCATCTCGCTGATGCTTGCATCGGTGCTGTCTATCCGCGACTGAAGGGCCAGCACGGTGCCGTTGAGAATCTTTTCGAGCATTTTGATCTGCTCCGAAAGGTTCGCAAGTTCCGAAGAAGCAACGCCGCCATCACCGAGGGTGGCCTCCAGGCGAGTCACTTTTGCGGACATCTCTTCAAGGGCTTTGCCGTTGGCGGCGGTCATCCGGGGTTTCTCGTCGCCGCTCTCGTCGCCCCAGAACTTGCTCTCCGATTCGATCTCGCCGATGACCTCCTTCACAAGATCGGTGCAGATGACCTTCTTCTCTTCGACAAAGGCCGACAGGAGCAGGAAGTCGCAGATGATGTTGATGAGCCGCGGCACTCCCCGGCTGAAGAGATAGATCAGGTCGATGGCCCCCTCGCCGAACTCCACTGCGGAGCGGTTGCCCGCCTTCTCAAGCCGGTGGAAGATGTATTCCTCCACCTCCGCCTTGGAGAGATGATCGATGTGGCAGCTGATGCAGATGCGCTGACGAAGCTGCCGGAGCCTGCCGTCAGCAAGGGTGCGCCGCAGTTCGGGCTGTCCCACGAGGATGATCTGGACCAGCTTGGACTTGTCGGTCTCCAGGTTCGAGAGGAGCCGCACTTCTTCGAGAAGATCGATGTCGAGATTCTGGGCCTCGTCGATGAGGATTACCGGCTGGCGACCCGCCACGAATTCATCCACCAGAAATTCGTTGAGCTGGCGCAGGAGGGCAATCTTGTCCTTGCCGGCAACGTCGAGGCCGAAATCGTCGTTGATCATGGCCAGGAGCTGCTCCGACGTAACCTTGGTATTGAAGATCTTCGAGAGGGTCACCTTCTCGTCGAGGCTCTTGAGGATGTTGCGAATGATCGTGGTCTTGCCCGAACCGATCTCGCCGGTGATGAGGAGAAAACCGTTGCGCTCCCTGATGCCATACTCAAGGTACGTGATGGCCTTCTTGTGGACCCGGCTGAGATAGAGAAACTCGGGATCGGGAACCAGCTCGAAGGGCTTTGCGGTGAAGCCGAAAAATTCTTCGTACATGGTTAGCGCTTTCAGTAGGTTAGTCTGGCCTGCAACCAGACGATGTTGTTGAAGTAATCGTGCGCCTCCACGTTGGAGTCGTTGAAGTTCCACGTGTAGCCAAGGCCCATCGTCATGATCCTGAAGGTATAGTCAAGGCCCGCCTGGGCGCTGTAGCGGTTGACCTTCTCGGTTATGGGAGTCACGTTGTCAGGGGAAAACTTGTAGTGCGTGTAGTTGCCGAGGAGGTTTGCCGCCAGGTTCGCCCCCAGGGGAATCCGGGCGGTCATGGTGGCTCCGGTGGATGTATCCTTCCGGTCTTCAGTCTCGTATTTGCTTGTTGTGTAGAAGCCACCAAGGGCGGCCTCGATGGCATGGTTGTACTTTACCGAGCCGCCAACGGTATCCCTCTTGTACACGCCCTGGTCCACCGAATCGGTAAAATCACGGGAATAGTGCGCCTCCAGGGAAAAACGGTCGGAAAGGAGGTAGTTCGCCTGGGCGTTCCAGATGAGGGAATTGGTGTTTGCAGGGCTGATTTGCTGTGTTGACAGATTATCCCCTTTATAGGCTCCCGTAACGAAATCATATAGGTGCCTTAATTCCGTCTGAGTTCCCGACTTGTAATAGTAGTAGGTTTTGCCGACGGAACCGTTCAGGGTCAGTTTCGGTGTAACCTGTAAAACCGCTCCTACCATGCCGGTATGGGTGTCGTAGCCATACCAGCCGGTGCTTTGTTCGGATAACTGTTCAGCGTCCAATATACCAGTCATGCCGTTGATGGTAACCGGATACAACGAGTTAAACTCCATGTTGTTCCTGAAATTATCCTTCGGCAGATGGGTACGGTATGCATATTCACCGTAAATCGACAGTCTCTCGCCGAAGGACTTGGTGAGTCTTCCCGTAACGGTGTGATCCTGGGCACTCTGACCCAGCGGGTCATTATACCAGGTATTCTTGTAGGTATACCCTGCAGTGAGGCTGATGCTGCTGGTTATGGGGTAGACAAGGTACGGATTCGCGGTGAAGATATTGGAGTCGGTGGTGTTGACGAAATCGTTGCCCACTGCCACCTGCCGGCGGTCATCGATGGGCACCCGGGCGTACACGTCGCTCATCTTGAGGAACAGGATGTCCCGTATGGGGTTGAAGGTCGAATCGAGGCGTATCCGCTGGGTTCTGGCGAGGGATGTATCGTCCTTTTCCGAGTGTTTCGCGAAGAGTTTGAAGTAAAGCCCGTAATCCAGGTTCAGCTTCAAAAGATTGGTATCGATCAGCGCATTGAGCGACGGCACAATGGTAGTGATGAAGTCGTCCCGGCGGTTTTCATTCGTCAGATCGATGTTGTCGTTGTATTCCTCGCGAATTGTCAGGTTTGGCGTCAGCTTCAACTCCGCGTGGGCAGCGGTGGCAGCGCACCACGACGCCAGCATCCCTCCCAGAACCAGTTTTCTCATTGGACACCATCATTCTTGTAGTATGCGTAGTAGTTGCGGTACCGGTAGTTTTCGTCAAACCGGTTGATGCCGACATTGTTATAGACAACACCGAAAACCTTTTCCTTCTTGAGATGACTGAGGGCGTCCTTGACGTTGCTCGTGGTAGCGCCCCCCTCTTTCACCACGAACACGACCCCGTCGACCATATTGGCCAGGGAGTAGGTTTCCGCAAAGGAAAGGAGCGGCGGCGTGTCGATAATGATATAGCGATCGGGATAACGGTTCTTTATTTCGGCGATGAAGCTCTGCATCCGGCCGGATGAGAGAAGTTCCACCGGATTCTCCACCCTGCTGCCGGCGGGGAGCACCACAAGCTTGCCAATCCCTGTTTTCACCAGGGCATCCTTCACGTCGACCTTTCCGTACAGGCAGTCACTCAAGCCCACTTCAGCCCTGATGCCGAGATAACCGCTGGTACCCGGACGGCGCAGATCGGCATCGACCAAGAGCACTGTGTGGTCGAACTCCTGGGCCAGGGCCACTGCCAGGTTGATGGACGTGATGGTCTTCCCTTCGCCGCTTACAGCGCTGGTGACCATGATGGTGTTCTTGAACTGGCCCGAGTTTGTCAGCTTCAGGATGATCGACTTGAGTTTGCGATACTCTTCCGTTACCGGCGAACGGGGTTCGCTGATTGTAACCAGATAGGGGTTGTCCACTGCAATCCTGGTGTCGGGTTGAAAAACCTCCGGCTCGATAACCGGCCGGGGTACTTCCCGCTGTTCCACCGAAGCCCTGCTCTCCCCCGGGGTCTTGTCCTGCCGCATTTTTGCAGCTTTTTCAAGGATGCTCTCTATCCTGCTCATATGCTGTAAGTTCCTTTCTCTGCTCAGTTGGGCATCAACTTATGATGAACTGATCAAGCCCCAGTTTTGTGAGAACTTTTTCGATAAGTGTCAGTTCAAGCAGTTCATGGGTAAGCATCAGGCAGATGAGAGCGAAGTAACAACCCGCGACCAGGTATATCTTTCGATCTTTCTTCGCCACCTTGCTTGCTTCTTCCTGGTTGAAAATGGTCGGAATTACTGCAAGTACCTCATAACCCAGCTTCTTGAGAGAGGTGACATCCTTGACGGAGGAGTCGAACATCTCCATGACAAAGACTGAGGCGGCCCCGGCAACGAATCCCATGATGATGCCCATGATGATCATCTTGACCCGGTCGGGGCTGACCGGTTTCATCGGCACGATCGCCGGGTCCACGACCCTGAACGTCGTCGCCTTGTCCTCCACCTCCATCTCCTTCGTGAGTTGAGCCTGCCCCTGCCGGGTGAGAAGCTGTTCATACAGCTGCCGATTGGCGTCGCGCTCCTTGATGAGGTCAGTCAGTGTCTTCTGGTCAGCCGGAACGTTTCGAAGTTCATGTTCCTTGCCGCCTATGGTTGCATGGAGCTGGCGCTGTTTGGCGTTGACCGCCTCAAGCTCTGCCTCAACCTGGTACAACTGCTGCTCGAGATTCTGGTACACGGGGTTGGCCGTGCTGAATTCCTCTTTCCCGCCTGTTTCTGCCTGATGGCCCGACTCCGGCCTTTTCTTGAGCGATGCGATGATACTCTTGAGACGGATGACCTCGGGATAGTTGTCGGTGTAATTGGCAGAGAGCTGTTTGAGCCTGCGCTCGAGCATCTCAACCTCGCTCGAGTTCTCCCGGGACGAGAGAGCGACGGTGGTGGGCTTGATGGTCTTGAGCTGACGCCTGAGAGCATCCCGTGTTGCGGTCAACTCATTCCGTTTGATCCGTATTGAATCAAGTTCTCCCTGATATTGACGGATGTCATTAACGAGGAGCGCCTCGTCAATCCCCACCGAAACGCCCCGTTTCTGACGAAAAGCAACGATCTTGTTCTCGGACTCGTCAAGCTTGTCCTTGAAGGTTTTCAGCTGCTCGGAGATGAACCGATCAGCGCCAAAGGAATCCTGCCGCTTGCTGGAAACGTTTTCCTCCACATACTTTCTGACAAGCGTGTTGACGTAGTCGGTGGCAAGCTTCGGATCCTTGTCCCGGATGCTGACGATGAAGAGGTCGTTACCCTTTATGCTTATTTGCGTCCTTTTCTGGAAGTCTTCAACAAGCGCTTCCATTTCTTTCTCATTCTTCACCTTTGTGTCGACATCGAGAGATTTCAGGACGTTGGTAACAAAGGTGCGGCTGAGCATGGCATACCGCAGGATGCGAACCTTGTCCTCGACAGAGGGGGTAAAGGTGATCCCCTTGACCAGATCCTTGATGACACTCTTTTCGATAAATACCGTGCTCGATGCCTCATATTTCTTGGGAAGGAAAAAGCTTCCCCAGGCAATCACAGACATCACCACAAGAGATACCACAATGAAGAGGTATCTCCTCTTCATGAGCATTTTCAGGTATTTGTTCAACTCTTCCGTCTTTGATACCATTAGTTGATCTCCAGGCTAAAAGATACTTTCCTTGACTATGACAAAATCGCCGGGTTTGAGGTTGACGTTCTGGGACATGTCCCCCTCTTTCATAAGATCCTTGACCTTGGCGCTGATCTCCGTTGTGCTGGTTCCTTCCTTGCGGACGATCAGGACATCATTCTCCTTGGCGAACTTGGTAAATCCGCCAGTCTCGATTATGGCGTCAAGAATTCTAAGCCCGTCACGATAGAAGACATACTTCGGATTGGCCACGGCTCCCATCACGTAAATCTTGTATGCTTCATTGTCGGGGATATAGATCATATCCTCGGGTTTGAGGGGAACGTCCTTGGTCACGTCTCCCTTGACCAGCAGGGAATGGAAATCCACATCCATCTTCTTGCCGTTGCGAAGCAGATAGGCGTTCCCCAGATCAATCCCCTTGAAATTGCCATAGCGGATCAGGAACTGAAGGAGCGTTGTACGGGAGGGGAGAACCGCTACTCCTGAAGGAACCCCGCCGCCAAACACGTAGATCTTGTTGTTGGTGACAGTATTGACCGTTACCGTAACAATCGGCTTATTGACTACCTTGGCGAGCTTCTCCGCAAGGTCTTCGCTGAGCTTTGTGGGGGTAAACCCGGAAGCAATCACGTCGCCGATGGCTGGCAGCGTAATCTTGCCGTCGGGCCGCACCGTAACCGTGCCGCTGAGCTCCTTCTCCCCCCAGACGGAGATCATCAGGGAATCCCCATCTCCAACGACGTAATCCCCGTCGGAGCCCTCGGACGCCATAGCACTCGTGCCTGAAAGCATCACCACGACAAGGACAACGGCAATAAATCCACAACTAAATTTCAGCATCCCTTGCAATCTTTCCATTTCCCCCCCTTATCTGCTTCCTCTTCCGAAAAGGACCACTTTGATTGTCTCTAGAACGATTATGATATCGAGAAGCATCGACATGTTTTTGATGTAGTAAAGATCGTAGCGGAGCTTTTCAATGGCGTCGTCCACCGAGGCCCCATAGGGATACTTGACCTGGGCCCAGCCGGTGACTCCCGGCTTGACGAAGTGACGCTCGGAATAATAGGGTATGACTTCTTTCAGCTTTTCAACGAATTCGGGACGCTCGGGCCGGGGCCCCACGAGGCTCATGTCGCCCCTGAGGACGTTGTAGAGCTGGGGCAACTCGTCGAGCCGCGAGGTGCGCAGGAATTTGCCGAACCTGGTGACGCGAGGGTCGTCTTTCTGTGCCCAGACCGCGCCGGATGACTTCTCGGCATCGGCACGCATGGATCTGAACTTGTAGAGGGCAAAGGGACGGTCCCCCTGCCCGACACGCACCTGGCGGAACAGAATTGAGCCGGGAGAAGTGATCCTGATCCCGAGGGCTATGAATGGGAGGATCGGGAGGACAAGGATGATTCCCACAAGCGAAAGAACCAGGTCAGTACCCCTTTTCATGACCCTGCCGAAGCCTGTCCTGCGGAAACCGTTGGAAAAGATGAACCAGCTTGGCGTGATGTTCTCGATCATCAGCTTGCCGGTGATCTGTTCGTAGAACGAGGGTGCATCAACGACTTCAATCCCGCTGAATTTACAGTTGAGCACCTCGCTGAGGGGAAACGAGCCTCGCCGCTCGGAAAGGCTCACGACGATCTTGTCGGTCCGTTCCCTGATGGCCGCGGAAACAAGTCCGTCACCATTGCCGACGATGTGTTGCGAAGGGACATAGACAGGTTCGTTCGGGCAACTGAAATAACCTGCCAAGACATGATTGTGGTTGGTGGCCGAAACAAGGCCGCCGATCTCCCGGGCCAGGGGTCCCGTGCCAAGCACCAGCACACGACGCGCAAGACCGGGATGGTAAAGAGAAACACGGCAGAACAAATGCCACAGGATCTGCAAGGAGCCCCAGATTACCAGGGCCATGGCAAGGAGCCCCCTGCCGATGGTCAAGTCAGGCGCAAGATAGAAGATGGCCGAGAGAATCAGAAAGGAGACGCTGAGGGAAATCGCCGAGTGGGCGATGCGCTCCCTCAGTTTCATATCTTTGTCGACGTTATAGAATTCAACCATGAACGAGGAGAAGATGACCGCAACCACCAAAAGCACGAGTTGGACAGCTCCCGCGAGGCTCAGGAAACTTTCCATGCCCGGTACGGTGCCGAACCTGACCAGGTAGGCGATTCCCAATGCCAGGACCGTACAGACAATATCGCCGGTTATGAGCAGGATGACCATCTTCTTCATACCTTCCTGTCCTCTTTTAGCGCTTCAGTTCGGCAAGGAGTCTCCTTGCCGCGGCACTTTCGGGGAATTCCCCATATTGAAGAGATTTCTGGGCACTGGCGCTGGCCTTTGCCCTGTCACCCACCTCGCGATAGGCCATGGCAAGGTGGTAGTGCACGGAGGGGTTCTTCGGAAGGAGAGAGGCTGCCTTTTCAAGCACTCTGACCGATTCGGTCCTCTTGCCGTTTTTCAGCAGCGCATAGCCGTAGGTATCCATGACCCCGGCGTTATTGGGCTGGAGCTTGTTTGCGCGACCGGCCAGGGATAAAGCCTCTGACTTGTTTCCATATCCTTCGGCAGCCAGATATGCCAGGTTATTAAGCGCGGGTACAAAATCAGGCGCTATTTTGAGTACGGAACGATAGATACCGACAGCTTCTTTTTTCTTGCCCGATTGATCGAAAGCCGCTCCTTTAGCAAACATCGCGGGGATATTCTTGGGGCTTTTCCTGAGAATGTCGTTATAGGCTTCGATAGCCCTGGCAAAATCCCGTTTCTTCTCATAAAGCCCACCTAAGGCCATGGCCGCCCGAAGATTGCCGGGCTCAACAGCCATGCCGCTTCTAACAGCCGAAATGGCACGATCATAGTCTTTCTGACTCTCGTAGATTGATGCAACAACAAGATGACCGGCCGCGGACTTGGGGTTGGCGGCGACTATCTTCTGTGCCTGCTCCACGGCCTTGGGGATGTTCCTGGTTGCCACCAAGGCCCCGATTTTCAGCGGAATCGCCCGTGCCGGGGCGACCTTTTCCAGCTCATCATAGACCTTGAGGGCCTCCTCGTACTTCTTATCGGCTGCGAGAAGTCCGCCCTTCAACTCCAATAGCGCCACATTGTTCGGGGTCCCCTTCAACCCCTCTTGTGCTAAAGCAAGGGCCTTGGGCGACTCCTTTTTCCTGATGTAGTAGGATGCAAGAGAGAGATAGCCGACGGGGTCCTTTGTTTCCTTGGCCTTGGTATAGTAGGCTAATGCCTCCTGCTCCTTCCCCTCCGATTCGCTGATGGCGCCGAGGCCGATCAGAGCCTTGAGGTTGGCCGGATCACGTTTCAATATCTCGTTGAACAGCCCGGCTGCGCGTCCGTTGTCCTTTTTGCTGATGTAATACGATGCCAGGTTGAAGGAAGCCGGGAGATATGCCTGATCGACTTCCCGCGCCTTTTGAAGATACGAAATACCATCCTTTTCCCGCTTATCGGCAAAGGCGGCAGCGGCCATTGTATTGTAGAGAGGGGCATCCTGCTTGCCTCCCCTCAGCCCGGCCTTGAGCACCTCGATGGCGCGGGCCTGCTTGTTCTGGCGCATGTAGTAGCTTGCCAGCAGATACCGGCTGTTGAGAACATCGGGAGCAACCTTCACCGCCGTTTCAAGCTCTTCCTCGCCTTCAGCCCTCTTTCCACGCGCCAGGCTGACGATCCCCTTCTTCATGTGGGCGCCAACCAGCTTCGGCTCAAGCTCAATCGCACGGTTGAGTTCCTTGAGCGCCTCGTCGGTCATCCCCTTGGCAATGTAGGCGCTGCCGAGAAGGTTGTGGGCGAAGGCATTCTTATCGTCAAGCTCAATAACACGCTTCGCTTCGGTAATGGCATCATCTACTCGCTTCTGCTGAAGCAGAACCGTCGCGGACATAAGCCGTGCCTGTAGATGCTTCGGGCTGAGGTCGAGCACCTTGCGGAACTGACTCAGGGCGCTCTCGAGATCGTTGCGTTGATAGTAACTCAGGCCGAGATAGTAATAGGCGCCGGGGTTTGGATAGCTTTTCACGACGCCTTGAAGTTCTGTAATTGCCTGGTCGTAGTTTTTCCTAGTGTAGAGGGCAATTCCCTTGAGTTGGTGTCCTTCCGGCCGTTTGGACGATTTCCTGATCAGGTCGTCGGCAAGGCGTTCGGCCTTGTCCACTTCACCCTTGCTTATCTGCATCATTCCAATCCTGAAGGCCGCATTGGCATCATCGGGATCCGCCTGCATGATCTTTTGGTAGTATTCAAGGGCCTTTTCACTGTTGCCGCGGTAGCCTTCATAGGCGGCAGCAAGATAGTACGCTTTGGTATTCTTGGGGTCTTTCTGAACAATGTCATTAAGAAGCCCCATCCCCTCCTGCTCCCGCTTGGTCGCCAGATAAACCTTTGCCAATTGCAGCATTGCCGACGCACGGGCAGGTTCTGCCCGGAGAGACTCCTTCAAGTACTTCTCGGCCTCATCGAACATCTTCTTTTGGCCGTAACTCGTACCAATCACTTCAAGGGCCTCCGCCGATCCGGCCCGTGCTGAGAGATACGCCTTGGCTTCAGCTATTGACTCGTCAGGTTTGTTGATTGAATTGTAGAGTTTTGCCAGGTCAAGCCTGATTTCGGGATTGGATGGATTTTGCCGGAGTGCTTTCTGGAACTCTTTTTCCGCCTGTTCGAATTTGCCCACTGCCATGTATGCCTTCGCAAGCTTGTAACGGGCGTCGAAATAATTCTGATCTTTATCAACGGCATTTTTCAGAAGAACAATCGCTCCATTGGCGTTGCCCTTGTCCAGTTCCTTAACTGCCTCGGCGTAAAGCTCTTCCTTTGTTTTCCCCCCACATGCGGAAAGAGTCGCCACAATAAGACAAATCAGTGCAATACGTCTGTTAAACAATGCTGTACCCTCCCTGGCTCGCATAAGTACCGGCCATCATTTGTCGTACGACTGAGGTAAATTTTTTATAATCAAGAGGTTTGATCATACAGATGGAATTTTCAAATCCCTCGAGCACAGAGAGGAGATCCTTGCTGATATGATCCGTCAGGACAATAATTGGCAGACTGAACCGGCAGAGATCCTCAAAAAAACGCGATCCGTAAGGGTAACTCGCTATTACTAACCCCACGCCATCATTGCACACCGTTCGCGATTCAAGGCTCTCGTGAGGGATAGTTTCCGCACGATACCCCTCTGCCTCGAGAATTGCGGAACAGACCCGCGAGAAGCCGGCCTCATCAATTATTAGAATCGTTTCTCGTTCCATGACCAGCAATGGAGCAATATGGATACCCAATGGAAGCGCTTTATAAAATTATCTTTATTGACCGTCCCATAAATACATTTATTATACTGTATTTATTACAATTATTAATTACAACAATAATTGCAAAATTCCAGTCAAGCTCCCCTCTGGGCTTGAATTCACCCAGCTGATCATAAACGAAACGGCTGCCACTGCTCCCTTTGGAAACACTTATTTGCTCCAGCACAGAAAACAAAAAAAAGATGTATCCAAAGGATACATCTCAAATACAAAACTTGTAATTAACCGTTAGTTATCATCGTTAGTTGTTGTATCTTTTGGAAACACTCTTCTAACTCACCTTAAAACCCCCATTTCACCGAGTCGCTTATAGAGGGCCTTTCGAGAAATCCCCAGCATTTTGGCCGCATGCGATTTATTCCCACCGCTCTCTTCCAATGCCGAAAGTATTGCCGCCTCTTCGAGTTCACGAAGGGTACGCACCTGCTGACGGCTCTCAACCCGCACTACATAGGGCTTTAGCTCTTCGGGAAGCTCCTTGGTTGTGATTCGGTCCTTCTTTGCAAGAACGACGGCACGTTCAATAATGTTGCCCAACTGGCGTATGTTTCCGGGCCAGTCATAGTTCAGAAAGGCCTGCATAACGTCGTCGTCAAAACGGAGCACCTTTTCTTCGCGCGCGCCGTATTCCCTGACAAGTTCGGCGGCAAGGAGAGGAATGTCTTCCCGGCGGTCACGAAGGGGAGGCACCTGCACCTGAACCACGTTGAGCCGGTAGAAGAGATCCTCCCGAAAGTTCCCGGCGGCTATCTCCGCGGGTATATTCCTGTTTGTAGACGAGATGAGCCGAAAATTGACCTTGATTTTCTTGTTGCTGCCAAGTCGCTCTATTTCCTTTTCCTGAAGGACTCTGAGCAGTTTTGCCTGAAGCGGCATTTCCAGTTCACCGATCTCATCGAGAAAGATCGTTCCTTCCGCCGCTTCTTCAAATCGGCCGATGCGACGGGAGAAAGCCCCACTGAAGGCCCCCTTCTCGTACCCGAAGAGTTCCGACTCAATCAACTCGCGAGGCATGGCCGCGCAATTTACCGCGACGAACGGTTTATCCCTTCGCACACTTCCGTAGTGAAGGGAGCGGGCAATGAGTTCCTTGCCGGTTCCGGTCTCGCCACAGATGAGCACGCTGCTCATGGAATCCTTGACGGCCTCGACAGTTTCAAAGATATGGAGCATTTCCGGAGTGGCGCCAACAATGCGTGCCGGCGTTCCGCCGGAGACTCTCTTGCGCAGAGTTTCCAGTTCGCGCTTAAGGCTGCGTTGTTCAACTGCCCGAGCCAGGATTCCCTTGAGCTTAACGTAATCAGGGGGTTTGATGAAATAATAGAATGCTCCGCGGGTGATGGCATGCACAGCTGAATCCACGGAACCATAAGCCGTCAGGAAAATAACCGGTATATCGGGATAGCGCTCCGCCATAAAATCCATCAGCTGTATGCCGTCCTTGCCAGGCATTTTCATGTCGGTAATGACAGTGTCTATATCCTCTTTACTCAAGGCTTGCTCTGCCTCGGCGGCATCCCCAGCCTTGAACACAGAATAGCCTTCCTCCCGCAGGATTGCAGCGAGCACCTTCAGGGCATTTGGCTCATCATCGACAATGAGCACTTTCCCGTGCGCTTTACCCTGCATGTGCTTCTCCATGAGAACTCTCTACAGGAAGGCAGAGACGCACGGTCGCACCGTTTCCCTTGGAGTTGATTATTTCAAGACTTCCACCGTGATGCTGAATGATCTCCCGAGAGATAAAAAGACCGAACCCCCGCCCCTTGTCCCGAATGCTGCCACATGGTGGTGAAAGCAGATTGTGGAAAGCCCCCTCAGGTATCCCCGGCCCGGAATCTGAGATATCGAGCGTCACCTGCCTCCTGTCCGCCATAGTGTTCAAACGGGTTCTGAACGTGATCGTGCCGCCGCTCCCCATAGCCTCAATGGCATTGTTGACAATGTTGAGTATTGCGCTCTCCAGATGAAAAGCATCAAACTCGAGGAACGGAACATCCCCGTAATCGCAGACAAACCGGATATCGCGTTCCTGTGCCTGAAGCGATGTAATCTTCAATACCTTTTCAAGAAGCAAATGGAGGTCGCTGCGCGATTTTTCCATCTCCAGGAGCGACGTACTGAGGAACTTGGTTATGAATCCATCGAGCTTTGCAATCTCGTCGTCGATGATGTCCGCAAATTCCACAAATGTTTCATCGGAGCCATAGCGGTGCTTGAGATATACTACCGCTCCCTTTATTGCGTTGAGCGGATTTCGAACGCCATGGGCAAGAGTGGCGGACACCTTGCCGATGTCGATGAGCGTGCTGGCCCCCTTCAACTCCAAGGCTCTTGAACAGGTTTCAGAAGCGCACACGGAAACACGAACCGCCCCCACAGCGTTTTCCTGATTCAGGACGGGCTCTAAACGTATATCAGCCGAAATCCTCCCCAAAATGCAAATAACCGAATAATCTCGCAGCAATAAAGGATTGCCGCTTTGGACGACCTCTGCCACCGCATCCCGGTCCTGATACCACACTCGCGGGAACACCTCATAATAAGGCTTTCCTGCGAGAAGGGCTGCAGGAGCTCCGATTACTTGTTCCGCAGCTTCGTCACAGGAGGAAAGAGTTAGATTCGGCGCTACATCGAATGAATAAAAAATCATTGAATTACCTAGTACCATGTAACATTTAAAATGCCGGATATAGCCGTTTGAGCTTGATCCGTGCATCTGTGGCGGCAAACTGCCAGTCAATTTTTTTCATGCTGTTGTTCCTGGTGGTTTCCCACGCTGTTACTTCGGCTTGCATTGTCGCCATATCGGCAATCCGGCGATCCAGACACTGTCCTTTCAGGACACTGAGCTCAATCTCAGCCATATTCAGCCAGCTGCCGTGCTTGGGCGTATAGTGAATCTCGAGTCGTTCCGCCAAGCGCCTGGCCTGCGCTGGGGGAAAGGTTTCATAGAGAGAGGCAATGCCATGGGTGTTCAAGTTGTCCATGACCAAGCGGACCTTGCGGGCATCCGGATAGCGCTCGTCCAGCATCTGCTTGATCTGCATTGCCCAATCCTTTCTGGTGCGGCGTTCGGTGACGGCAACATGGCGCTTGCCCCCCAATGGCTCCACTTCCATAAAGATTTCGGCAACACCGTTGCGCACGTATTCGTCATCAATCTTGCGCACGACTCCAGGTTTCCCTGGGATAGGTTCACGGACTTCACCGATCAATTGCTTGCAGGACTCATCCATGCAGACTACGGGGCACTCAGGGTCGTACGGGAGGTGGTAGACCTCCAGAATATCTTCCATCGCCGCTACAAAGGCGGCGCTACCGTCGGGCGGGATTTTCCAGTACTTGCTCCGGTGAGGCTGAAGTTCGTTTTTTTTAACACCCGTTGGACGGTCATGTGCGATACGGATTCGGCGAAATTAAGTTCGACAGCCTTGTCAGCAAGAAGCCTGACGGTCCAGCGAGCATGCCCTTCCGGGGCATCAGAGCAGGCCAGAGCGAGCAGTCTGGCTTCAAAGGCTCCGTCAAACGTCACCTCGCGGGGCGGTTTGGCTCGTGGCTTACGATCAAGCGCTGCATCAAGACCGTCTTCAACGAGGCGCTTTTTTAGCTTCTCTATCGTACGACTGGTGATACCAAGAGCTTCGGCCACATTTTCCACTTTCCAGGCTGGGCCATGCTCGCCAGCGTCGCAGAGCAATAACGCCCGGGCGTGGGTAAAGCGCCTGGCATGTGTTTTCCCCCGTCTCGTCAGCGTTTCGAGTTCTTTGCGTTCTTCTTGGGTAAGCGTTACTCGATATCTTGGTGACATGGCGGCCTCCTTGATTGAGTTACCGCCAGAATATCACTTATTTCAACAAATACGAACTATATAATGTTACGTGGTACTAGGTGATTAACAGAGAAAGATTTGTTCAGTATTCATTCTCTGTCTCGCCTTGAAAAGACACTATTTGACTTTACCAGGAGCAACGGTTAAGGTTACTCAAAATTACCACAATTCATTAACCCAAGTAAACCGTACAATGCATACGAGAACTCTTGCCCACATACTTCCCTTCGCAGTTTTCATGGCATTTATCGCCATCGAAGGGTTATTGCCCTGGCTCGATAATAACGGCGTCATTGCCCTCCGACCCGAGAGTCCACTCTTCCTCTACCCCTTCAAGACAATGGTCGTGGGCTTATTGCTGCTCTATTTCAGAAAACATTACCATGAAATTAGTATTAAACAAATCATACGCCCTTCCATAGCCATATCCGCGATACTTGCAGGGATCATTGTTTTCGTGCTCTGGATACAAATGGATTGGCTTTTGCCCTTCCAGAAACCGGCTCAAGGGTACAATCCCGACCTTATTTCTGATCACATCCACCGGACAGTACTTATTGCTTTCCGCGTGGCTGGGGCTTCGATTGTGGTCCCGATAATGGAAGAGATCTTCTGGCGATCCTATATAGCCAGACTGGTCATCAATCAGGACTTTGAATCGGTGCCGGTGGGAACATTCACGTGGGCATCATTTATTGCGACGGTCTTGCTGTTCGGTCTAGAGCATCAGTTCATTATCGCTGGATGTATGGCCGGCGTAATCTACCATGCGCTTCTGTGCAGGACCAAAAGTTTATCAGCATGCATTGTGACCCATAGCTTAACCAATCTGCTGCTGGGAATCTATGTCGTGAAAACCAAGGCATGGCCTTTTTGGTAGACCTCCTGTAGCATGACGGTGTAGCATGACGGAACCTACTCCGGGAAAGGTGAGCCTTTCTTCCCTGGATATTTATTGTTGCTTGAATTGAACCGCGTGTGATATAGAATAGATGCAACATTTATAGATAGACGATAATACTCAACCATCCGTGAGGATGGGGCGGAAAGCCTATTGGGTCTCTCCGAGACAGCCGGGTTGCCGAAATATCTACCAAAAAGATATGCGCACCGGCTTCTTTTTTTCTAGCCATATCCATTATGACCAGCTAAAAAAGAAACGTCACGGAGGACATCAACAATGACAGGGACATTTACAAGATTCTCACCCGAACTGGGACTCGTCGATTACTTCAACCTGCTCTATTCAGTCGTACCCGCTGAAACCGATGAACTCGTCAAAGAAACATATCGTCTCAGGTATCAAGTTTATTGCATTGAAAACGAATTTGAGCCCCCCGAATCTTCACACCAAATGGAGACCGACGAATTCGACGACAACTCGGTCCACTCCATCATCAAATACAATAAATCAGGTCAGTCACTTGGTTCAGTCCGGATGATCCTCCCAAACCAGGATGACTATACACGCAGTTTTCCCATCCAGAAAATATGCGGTCACTCGATATTCACAGACAGAAAACTCTTCTCTATCTACAAACCGATTGAAATATCACGGTTTTGCCTTTCCAAGGAATTGCGCTCAAAGGCAAAACCCTGCAAACACAGCTGCATCAAACTGGCATCCTCCAGCGCCCCCTTCTCGTCATCTCTTTTGAATCAATGCGGCCCCATACTCGGGCTCATCAGAGGCCTGATTCAGATGAGCAGCGAAAACCATGTCACCCACTGGTTTGCCATTATGGAGCCATCGCTTATCAGGCTTCTTGCAAAGCTCTCCATATATTTCAAACCAACTGGTTCACTCATCAACTATCATGGCATGAGACAGCCGTGTTATATAGAGCTTTCAGAGTTATTGCGGAGGGTCTATTCCGAGCAGCCTCTGGTGTGGGAAGTGTTGACCAACAAGGGGCAGTTTGACGTGAATCTTACCAACTGCGATGAACGCTTTTCTGGTTATAATCTGAATAAAATTTCACGATACTGACACAAATCAGGGACTAATTCTTATTCGGAAACATCAACATTGTGGCGTAACCGGATTTATCACAGCATGTTGCTTTCAATGAATTTAAAGCAATCAGGGGCTTTTCTCTCCATTCCCAGCCTTAGTTCCTGCAAATTACCAAGATAGGGCGTCCTGAGCCCATGGTAATCAATCTCTGGACCAACAGGGTAATAAATCATGCCAACCCGCTTCAAGAGTACGTATAATCCTCTCTTCATCGCAACATACCAATGAGATAAACCCATGTTCATGCTGCTCAACAAAAGAAATTTATAAAACTCATGGACATAATTGCACTTCCGCTGCTCGTGAACGACACCCGTCCCAAACGGCAACATTGAGGCATATCCTACGAGCGCGTCGTCTTCGATTCTCTTCCGATATTCTTTACTGATAGCTAGGCGCGAAACTTCGCCGATCTTCACTGTTTTTACACATTGCAATGCTTGCTCATGCATTTCGGGAACAATTTCGCAGTGCTGAGTCATGGGATATCCCAGTGCATTGGGAAGGATAATACGAGCGGTCCCCACGATGGATTTATCTTCAGTGCACCTGATGATGAAGTGTTCTGAAAAGTCGTCATATTCATTACGCTCCATGCCGTCAGGATAATCCTTGGTGTCCTCGAATTTCCATTCTTCGCAATACACTTTGAAGCGCAATCTATAAACCTCTTCCATCGTTTCATCATAATTGTTGGAAGTTTTGTCAACACCTTCAAAGGTAAATGGAATCATAAATGTCTCCTGACGCGCTAAACAGGCCGCTGACGGAACTCGATCCGGACAATCTGGATGAACCTACCCAGAAATCAAAGTATCGACAAAATGTTTTGATGACATAGTCGAGAAAGTCGATTCAAGGTTAAGATCACTCTAAAGGGCTCCAACCCTGATAAGGAGCTTCTTACAGGATCGGGAATGCCGCCATGCAGCTGAATAACGCCGAGTAGTCAGGTTGCTACCCGGCAGCTACATGATGATTTCTTCGTCTGCATGTTCCAGAATGTAGGCGATTCTCGTAAAGAACCGTGCCGCTGGAGCTCCTGCCATGATCCGCCGGTCGAAAATCAAACCAAGCGGAACAGTCCTGCGGACCTCGACACGCCCATCAATCGCAATCGGCCGCTCCTTGACCCATCCAAAGGTTACCGTAAGAGGCCACAACATGTCTCCAATGAAAAAATCGATCCCATATTTGGCAGGAGAATTAACAAAACAGGCCCCGCCCCTATGTGTTGCCCACATACTTGGGAAAAGACGTGGCAAACGAATGAGCCACTTACTAAAATAAACGGGAACCTTGCTAAGAAGTGAATAAAAAAGCCGCCACCGAGGATTGGAATCTTCCGTTGCATTAGATAAGGCTACCAACTCGCCCGTGAGGTCGGCAAGGGATTTTTTATCACATTCCAGAATAGTATCTGCCAAAACAACAGATTCGGCATTTGGGACGTTGCGCTCAACAGCTACAGTAATATCAAACCGGTTAAATTGGACAAATCGCTTCCAAAACGAAAACCCGAGAAGAGCCCGGTTTGCATAAGGATATTCCTGGAGAGCCATTGCAGCTGCCTTGATCACGAATGCCGTATATGAAGGCTTGACGGAAGTCTGCCTTAAGATGTTCTGACGAAGTCTATCCATTGCTGAAGCATCAATCTCCCGCACAAAGGTTACCTTATAGGCAGGCTTCATCTCTTCATTGAGAGTCCAAAATGCTTTTACAATCCGGTTTGAACATAGTATGGAGAATTTTTTTTCTGAAGTATTCATGGAGACCCTATGAAATACTGTCAATGAGAATTTGGGCGCTTGTGGATGCAGCATTATAAGATTTCAGGACAGCTTGAATTTTTTGGGCATTTTTTCGGAACGAATGATCAGACAGTACTTGTTTAACCGTTTCAGCAAGCAATGATGGCTTTTTCAAAAATTGTTTTAACTCAAGTGACTTCCCAAATCCCATTGCCTCAACACGTCGCATATTGAATTTTTGATCAGGTATGGTTGGAATGCCGATCACTGGCTTGCCGTGAGAAAGAGCCTGGTAGATGGTGCCATTGCCTCCATGACAAATTACAACGTCACTACGCTCCATGATCAGATCGCCATCGAGGTAACTTTCCACATAAACCTTTCCTGGCATCGGCTTGAGCTCTGATGATTGGCCACCAGTGGTTACAATTGACGAAAAAAAAGATGTAGCGAGACTTGGGCCAAGTTTTGAAAAGAATTCGGAAACTCCCGTTGTGCCCATTGTCACATAAACCAGCGGCGATGAAGAAATATCAAGCGGCCACCATGCCGGGGGAGCAAGAACACTTTTCCAGGTCAATGGCCCCACATAATGATAAGCAGCCGGCAGATTACGCGATGGGAAATACTCCGGAATATCCGCAAGGAGTGTTATATCATTTCCAGTAAGGCAATTTGTCGCCGTAACAGTTCGGTTTGTGTTCAATTCCCGGCTTAACCTCTTGAATACCCTCATAACATTGTCAAACAGCTTCATTTCAAGAACAAGATTCAGCCGGACCAATGCTTCCCAGAGCATTGCATCGCGACGAATCAGCCAGGGGGGAATCCAATCAAAAAAAGGCACATAGGGGAGTGCTCGGTACTCCGTTGATGAAACATTCACAATAGCAGCGTGCCTGACCTTGGTCAAATGGGTAGACAAGGGCGCACTAAACCTGCCGTCTGAAAGCACCAAGTCGGGTTTCAAGGACCTAATTACCTCTATATCTGCAGTCAGCATTTGCAACAACTCGGCATCTTCAATAAATCGAAGCTTACCGGAACGAATGTTACCAAAAAGCATCTCAGGATCAGGTTCATAAATGGGGACCACATCGAAGCCCTGCTGCAAGACAAATGAAACCTTGGGGCTCTCGCCGGCAAAAACTACCTCATGGCCCATCCTTCGTAACTCAAGAGCGACTGCCAGAACTCGGCTGAGATGAGACAGTGTATGAGTATAGGGGAAGGCAAGAATTTGCATAATTAAAGTTTATCATAGCACATAAATAGAAAATAAAAAGGGCTCTCGGTTGAGAGCCCTTTTTATTCCATAGAAACTGAAAAAAATGTTATTTTTTCGCCCTACGGCGCATGAAACCACCTGCAAGCAGAAGCCCAAGCCCAGTTAAAGCGAAAGTCGACGGTTCGGGAACAGCGGCAATTTGAAAACTGTTGTTGCCGTCAGCCTGGAAAATGATATCAGGGCCATTGATACCGTTCACTGCGCCGAGTGCAGGAACAACGTTAGCCCCTGCGGATACGTCCCAGAACAGCCTGGACGGATCAGCTTGCAGGAAGGGGAGGTTGTTTGATGTATTGAAATTAAGGGACATAATAATAAAGTCCAAATTAAGAGGATTGGTAATAACAACCTCATCCTTATTGATCTGATCTACTGCGATAGTGACAGCGGTGGATCCTGTACCATAAATGGTTTGTTGGCCCGCCCAATCATCAGCTAAATTCTGATCAAGGAGACCAGTGTTGGCTTCGGTGCTAAAATTGCTCCGAGTAACGCTTACAACCCTGCCCGACAGAAATTCATTGCCGTCATTAAAGCCAGTTCCAGCGAGGTCACTGGCATTAATGGCAGATTTATAGAACTTTACATAATTGGGCAAAGTAGGGTCGAAGAAGAAACTGGCATTTGCTGGCACCGGACCCGCAAGGGCACTTGTATACCCTCTTTCACCGAACGCAATCATTGCCGTTATTTCATACGTCGAATTCAAGCCGGAACCAAGAATAGGTTTATTGGTTGCGTTATTATAGTTACCCAGTATTGCCTGATAATAAAGATTAAAATGTGTCTGCAAGGCAGGATTTACTGCAGGGTCGGTAGCAGGATTTCCAGTACCATCCGTTATTGCAAGCGGTACAGCATTTACACCTAGGGCGTTACCCACGGACCAATCAAGTTGAGCAACCGGTTGACCTACCCCCGCAAAATCGATGGTTGTCGTCGCCGCGAATGCATTCCCTGCCGCGCAGGTAGCAAACAATGCTGCTGTGATGGTCATTTTCTTTACGGTTTTCATCTTTCTCCTCCTCTCCTTTACTAACGTTATAATATTAACGACAATTCTCGCCGTCACAACCACCCCACCTACCCCCTCCTTTCTATTAGCCTCTTCATTTACATCGCTTGGTATCAAATATGAGCAATTACTATGCCACAATAAATTCCCCATAAATATCAAGAGTTACCCAATTTAGCCGCTTCATCTCCCCTGAAAGTGTAAATTGTGCCGACAAATCGCTTGAACAATTTTACACAACCCTTTGATGACGAGAACGGATGTATTTTAGATACAAATCCATTCACATTTATCTCGCCATTGCTAGCGACACCGACAGATTGGACATACTGAGGTCACCCCACCCAGCATTTATTTTAATCAACCCCCCAATGTATTTAGAACCCGTCGCACTGTTGGATATTTTTACACTCTCTTTATCTCCTAAAAAATTTGTCATAATAATCGCTTACTTGCAAAAGGTTTAAAAATTGCATAAGCAGTTTAACGATTTCTCTAATTAATTATCGTACTCAATCAAATTTATTAATCTTTCACAGAAAGGAGGCGACTTAGCCCATCAGAAAAACAGTATCCGTTTAATGTTCAAAATTTAAACGAAAGGAGAGGATTATGCGAAAACGCGCATACTATTATTGTTTACTAACCATTCTATTGTTATGTTTTAGCACTATTCAAACGTACGCTGCGTCTGGCACGTTGCAATTCAAGGACACCAGACTTGGCAACATCACAGTGTCAGTATTTGATTGGTCGCCGGATAACGGTCTGGCGGTAGGGGTCGTACCATTACCGACTTCGCCTGCTTCATCTGATTTCAATCTGCTTCTGCATAGTTTCCTTACAAATTTTAAAGGACCCAATGGAATAATAGCAGGAAGCGGATTGAATGCTGATTATGAAATTACTGTTGTTATGGGTGCTACCCAAACAGGATTTACCGATTCGAGCACCATTCCTGTTAATACAAATTTCAGATTAAGTTCTAATCAGACAATAAATTATTTCAAAGTATATTACGATACAAAATTAAATTCTAACTCATTAACTGGTCAAGGATACAACGACGGCATCCTTATAATGAGTGGAACCATCAGCAATGACAATGGCAATTTTTCTATTACAACTAACGCTACAGTTCCTTTGGATAATTTTTTGAACAATAATTATCCTACTGTGACCACTTTACAAGGCGGCGGTGGCTATGCAGCTTCTGTAAAAATTGATTTTTACAACCCAGAATTTATTACTTTCACATCTCCGAATGCACGGTTATCTTTCGCCACAAATACCAATGAAGTAACCCCTTTCAATCAAGCCGACCCATCTGCTGCTTTTTATAATGGAACTGGCTTTCAAACCCCAGTCCGGGGTGCCGGCAACGTTAATGGCATGCCAGCAACACAAGGCAAGGCTGATTTCCAGTTCCAGGCTGACGCTAACAGTAGTATCCAGTACGAGGCCTGCACCGGCTCTATCGGTGACATCGTCTGGCACGACCTGAACCGGAATGGCATCCAGGATTCCGGCGAACCAGGCATAGACGGAGTGCCGGTCAGTCTCTACATGGCCTCCGATAACAGCCTCATCACCACGACAACCACTGGTGTCGGCCCATTAAACCAGCATGGCTATTACCAGTTCACCGGTCTGTGCGCCGGCGACTACAAGGTTGTTGTTGATGAGACAAAACTGCCGGCGGGATTTACTCCAACGGCTTCGAATGTAGGGGCAGACCGGACAATCGACAGTAACGGCAGCCCCGCTCTCGTCACGCTTCCCACCGACTCCAGTTCCGATCAGACCATCGATTTCGGCTATGTCTCAGCCTGTACCGGCGCCATTGGGGACTATATCTGGTTGGACAAAAACCGTGATGGCATTCAGAACGACGGTCCGACCGCCGGCATTAATGGCGTAACAATTAGGCTCTATAACGACACGCTTACGACAGTGCTGGCAACAACGACAAGTGGTCCTAACGGTTATTACCAGTTCTCAGGACTCTGCGCCGGAACATATCAAGTGGTTGTCGATGAAACCACTCTGCCATCGGGACTGCTTCAGACAGACTCCCTACAAGGCACTGACCGCGCCCTTGACAGCAACGGCAGCCCCGCTTCCGTGACGCTACCGACTGACTCCAGTTCAGATCAGACCATCGACTTTGGTTATGTCGCCCGCTGCACCGGCTCAATCGGAGATTATGTCTGGCTGGACCAGAACTTCAACAGTCTCCAGGATGTCGGCGAACCGGGGATCGAAGGTGTAACCATCATTCTTCGCAAGGCATCAGACAACAGCCTCATTACCACGACGACAACCGGCCCCAATGGTTTCTACCAGTTTAACGCCCTCTGTGCAGGCGACTATCTGGTCGAATCCGTACCTCCTCCCGGCTTGAGTCGTGTACCGCTCTGCAGCACTGATCAAACGATCGGAAACGACAGTAATTGCTCGCCAGCGCCGGTAACACTGGCCGCTGACAACTCCTCTAACCAGACCATTGATTTCGGCTTTGAAAGTGCCTGCACCGGAACCATCGGTGATTTTGTCTGGGATGATAAAAACACCAATGGCATCCAGGACGCTGGAGAGCCGGGCATCAATGGCGTGACCCTTAATCTAAGGAAAGTTTCAGACAATAGCATCGTCGCCACCACAACCACAACCGGCAACGGATATTATCAGTTCAGTGGATTCTGCGCTGGTAGTTACAAAGTCGAGGTTATTACTCCGACAGGCTACATGCCGACCCCATCATGCAGCACTGACCAGACGATCGCTAATGATAGCAATTGCAATCCAGCACCTGTTGATCTTCCTGCTAATTTTAGTTCCAACCAGACTATAGACTTTGGTTTCATCAAACTTGCCTCCATCGGCGACTTCGTCTGGAACGATATGAACCGAGACGGCATACAGGATGCCGGCGAACCGGGCATACCGAACGCAAAGGTTGATCTGTACAACTGCGACACCGGCGCGCTGATCGCGACCACCTTCACCGATGCTAGCGGCATGTACCTCTTCAGCGACCTTAAGCCGGGCAACTACTCCCTCCTGTTCTCGCTCGCTGCCGGTTATACCGATTTCAGCCCACTGAATCAGGGCAGCGATCCTACGAAAGACAGCGACGCCAACCCGTTATTCGGGCCGAGCTACGGCAGGACCGTCTGCACAGCCCTCACCTCGGGTGAGAACGACATGACGTGGGATGCGGGTATGTTCAAGGTCGCTCCTGATCTCATGATCAAGAAGTACACCAACGGCGATGACGCCGACTTGCCGACGGGCCCGAAGGTTCTCGTGGGCAGTACCGTGACGTGGACCTACGTGGTCACCAACACGGGCAACGTGGGTCTTACCAATGTTAAAGTCACCGACGACAAGGTTGGTCCGATCTGCACCATCGCCTCCCTGGCGGTCGGTTCTTCCCAGACCTGCACAAAGACCGGGATCGCCATTGAAGGGCAGTACGCCAACACAGGCTGTGCCGAAGCAGGTTTCTGTTCACAAGTCGGCTGTGTCCAGATCACCAAATGCGACCCGAGCCACTATTTCGGCGTTAAACCGAGCATCGACATCCGCAAGCAGGCTGAGGGGCCGGATTCCCGCACCTTCCCGGCTGGCTCCAACGTCGACTTCCTGATCGTGGTGACCAACACCAGTGACGTGCCGATGACCAACGTGGCGGTTACCGACGCCCAGGTCCCCGGCTGCGCCAAGACCATCGGAAACCTGGCCGCCGGTGCCAGCACTTCCTACACCTGCACCGCGTTCAACGTCATGAACAGCTTCACCAACACCGCATGCGTGTCCGGCTCGGCCGACGGCACCACGGTGACCGACTGCGACGACTCTTCCGTCAAGATCCCGAAGATCGACATCCGCAAGCAGGCCGA